>NZ_JBSGWV010000050.1:0-46640 GCF_053609105.1 Streptomyces sp. NPDC054975 | reverse complement strand
GGTCACCTCTCGGTGACCGGGCCTTCCGCCGTCCGCGAGGGGTGTACGGATCAGCTGTGCGGTGCCCAGTAGTCGACGAGGGTGCCCACGCCGTGCTCCACGGACTTCCAGGAGCCGTCGAAGGTGAGGACGGAGAAGGCGGCGGTCGGGAAGCCGCCCCGGTTCATCCGGGCCAGCGCGTCGCCCTCGGCCGAGCCCGCGAGGGCGTCGGAGAGCGCGTGCATTCCGGGGTTGTGGCCGATGACGACGAGGGACCGCACCTCGTCGGGGACCTCGTTGACCAAGGCGATCAGATCGCCGAGCGAGGCATCGTACAGCCGCTCCTCGTACACGGTCCTGGGGCGGTGCGGCAGCTCGTGCACGGCCAGCTTCCAGGTCTCACGGGTCCTGACGGCGGTCGAGCAGAGGGCCAGATCGAAGGTGATCCCTGTGTCGGCGAGCTTGCGGCCGGCCACGGGCGCGTCCGTGCGGCCGCGCTCGGCGAGCGGTCGCTCATGGTCGGACACCTGGGGCCAGTCGGCCTTGGCATGCCGGAGCAGCACCATCGTGCGGGGTTCGGGGGGTCCGGGGGGTGTCCCCCCGGAAGTCGCTGCGACGCTCATGCGCTCCAGCTTCCCATGAAACGGGCTGCCGGGCGCAGGGTGTTGGGCCGGACCGCGGGCGGTGGGCGGACGGAGGGTCAGTGGGGCAGCGACTGCTGGATCTGCACCAGGAGGCGGCCGACCGTGGGCTCGCCACCGGTCGCGGAGGCGCCGCTCGAGCCCGCTATGAGCAGGAAGAGGGCGACGAACGCGGCCACGGGCAGAGCCAGCGCCCACCAGGGCAGCCGGGTGTCGACACCGCCGACGGACGGGGACGGGGTCCGGGTGTGCGTACGGGCCGACATGGCCGCCTCCGGGGGTCGGGACAACGTCCGCAGCGGGTGACTGCGGCGATGTCTCCACGCTACGGAGCGGCTCGCGGCGGGCCCATCCGGTGATCCACCTACTTCACCCTGACACTCACCCCCTAGGGGATGGTGGGGTTGACCCCACCCCGTGCCGGGCGCCGACGGACGGTCACCCGGCGGGGGTCACGGGGAGGCGATGGTGGCGATGACGGCGATCACGACCGAGATTCCGAGCATCGCGCCGAGCACGAGCAGGAGCTTCTTCTGGCCGTTCTGGGGGTTCGGGTCGAGCACTGGCATGGAGACAGTCTCGCATCTCAGCATTCGTCCTCAACGGTCCGGTCCCGTCCGGCGAGGGTGCCGATGATCATCTGCGGGACCATCAGTCCGGCCATCAGCGCGATGGGCAGGCCCCAGCCGCCGCTGTGCTGGTAGAGCACGCCGACCAGGAGCGGCCCGGGGATGGAGATGAGGTAGCCGACGCTCTGCGCGAAGGCGGAGAGCCGGACGACACCGGCGCCGGTGCGCGAGCGCAGCCCGATCATGGTCAGCGCGAGCGGGAAGGCGCAGTTGGAGACGCCGAGGAGCAGCGCCCAGGCCCAGGCGCCCGCCGCCGGGGCGAGGTAGAGGCCGCTGTAGCCGACGAGGCCGCACAGGCCCAGCGCGATGACGATCGGGCCCTGGGTCTTGAGGCGGGTCGCGAGGCCGGGGATGACGAAGGCGAGCGGGACGCCCATGACCATCGTGACGGCGAGCAGCACACCGGCCGTGCCGGCGGGGACTCCGGCGTCGCGGAAGATCTGCGGCATCCAGCCCATGGTGATGTACGCGCCGGTGGCCTGGAGGCCGAAGAAGGCGCCGAGGGCCCACGCGGTGCGGCTGCGGGTGATCCGGAGCGGGGCGCTCGCGGAAGCCGGGGCGGCGGGGCCCTGGGCGCTCCGGGACCCCTTGGCGGCGGTCTCCGTGGCGGTGCTGTCCGTGGCGGGGCCGGTCGTCGACGTGGTCGCCCGGTCGCGTACGAGCGGGATCCAGGGCAGGACCGCGAGAGCCGCGAGGGCCGCCCAGACGCCGAGTCCGGTGCGCCAACTGCCGCCCAGCGCCTCGGTCATGGGCACGGTCGCGGCGGCGGCCAGGGAGGTGCCGAGGGCGAGCGCCATCGAGTAGAGCCCGGTCATGGTGCCGACGCGGCCGGGGAAGTACCGCTTGACGATGACGGGCATGAGGACGTTGCTGACGGCGATGCCCATGAGGGCGAGGGCGCTGGCGGCGAGGAAGCCGACGGTGCCGGAGGCGAAGGGGCGGACCGCGAGGCCCGCGAAGATCGCCGCCATGCCGGCGCAGACGACGGCCGTGGGGCCGAAGCGGCGGGCGAGGCGGGGTGCGGTGATGCCGAAGATCGCGAAGCAGAGCGGGGGGACGGAGGTGAGGACGCCGGCCACGCTGCCGCTCATGTGGAGCCCGTCGCGGACCTCTTCGAGGAGGGCGCCGAGGCTGGTGATGGCGGGGCGGAGGTTGAGCGCTGCGAGGACGAGAGCGACGACGACGAGCCGGGTCACCCACAGGGCCGGGCGGTCCGGTGCGGGAGAATGCGCGGTGGTGGCGGCCGTGCTGGGGGCGTGGGTACGGGCCGGTGGTACGGCGGTCGTCAGGGTCTTCGGCTCGTCAGGCATGGCGCCATCATAGAATCATGGGATGATTGGTTGTCCAATCCTGAACCAATCACGAACCCCTCTCGACCCGTCTCGAACCCCATCCGGGACCAACTCGAACGACCGGAGCAGATCCGGAACGAATGGAAGGTGCTCCATGGTGCTCGGCTCTCCCCGGCGTTCCGGGCTCTCCGATCAGGTGATCACCGAGCTGCGGAACCAGATCACCTCCGGTGAATGGCCGGTCGGGTCCCGGATCCCGACCGAACCGGAGCTGGTCGACCAGCTGGGCGTGGCCCGCAACACCGTGCGCGAGGCGGTGCGGGCGCTCGCGCACAACGGGCTGCTCGACATCCGGCAGGGCTCGGGGACCTACGTGGTCGCGACGAGCGAGCTGGCCGGGGTCATGCACCGCCGGTTCGCCGATTCCGACCCCCGGCACATCGCGGAGCTGCGCTCCACGCTGGAGTCGTCGGCGGCGCGGCTCGCGGCGCACCGGCGCACCGACCGTGACATGAAGCAGCTGGACGCCCTGCTCGCGGGCCGCGAGGAGGCCTGGGCCTCGGGCGACGCCGAGCGGTTCGTGACGGCGGACGGCGCCTTCCACCACGCGGTGGTGGTCGCCTCGCACAACGAGGTGCTGACCGAGCTCTACGCGGACCTCGGCCACGTCCTGCGGCAGTGGCTGCGCGACGACCTGGGCCAGGAGCTGCGGCCGGAGCACCACATGGACCATGGGCGCCTGGTGGAGGCGATCCGGTCCGGCGACGCGGAGACGGCGGCGGCGGAGGCGGCCGGGTATCCCTTCATGTGCGTCCGGGACCTGGGGCCGGTGACGGGGGCTGTCCGACCGGCTGGTGGGTGAGCCAGGCGGAGCGGACCTCCTTCCAGCAGCGGCCGCTGAGCTGGGCGTAGGCGGTCGGGCCGACGTCGACGGGGGCGCTGTCGGTGTCGACGTCCCACCAGCGGTCGCACTCGACGTGCAGCCGGACGCGGTCGGTGGTGGGGTACGGGTTCTGGCAGTAGGCGCTGACGTGGGAGCCGTCGACGACCGTGCGGCAGGAGGCCCCGAACTCCTCGTCGTCCCGTGCCACCGGCGCCGGGGTCTCGTCCGTCGGGGCGGGAGCGGCACGGACCTCGGCGGCGACACAGAGCCCGGCGAGGAGTGCGGCGGCCGAGGCGAGAGCGGCGGCCCTGCGGTGCGACACGCGCATGCCCGTACCTCCTCCCCACCAGTAGCCGGATGTCACGCTCTGACCCAGTTTGGGGCGGGTGGCCGGAGTTTTCGACTCGGGCCGAGGGCTCCGGTACGACGAAGGCCGGGCGCCCCCTGACAGGGGCGACCCGGCCTTTCGTACGGCCGTACGGGTGAGTGCTTACGCGCCGATCGCGTGCAGACCGCCGTCGACGTGGATGATCTCGCCGGTCGTCTTCGGGAACCAGTCGGAGAGCAGCGCGACGATGGCGCGGCCGGTCGGCTCCGGGTCCTGCAGGTCCCACTCCAGCGGGGAGCGGGAGTCCCACACCGAGGCCAGATCGCCGAAGCCGGGGATCGACTTCGCGGCCATCGAGCCGAGCGGACCCGCCGAGACCAGGTTGCAGCGGATGTTCTGCTTGCCGAGGTCGCGCGCCATGTAGCGGCTGGTGGCCTCCAGGGCGGCCTTGGCCGGGCCCATCCAGTCGTACTGCGGCCAGGCGAACTTCGCGTCGAAGGTCAGGCCGACGACCGCGCCGCCCTCGCTCATCAGCGGCAGCAGCGCCATCGTCAGCGACTTCAGGGAGAAGGCGGAGATGTGCATGGCCGTCGCGACGGACTCGAACGGCGTGTTCAGGAAGTTGCCGCCGAGCGCGTCCTGCGGCGCGAAGCCGATGGAGTGCACGATGCCGTCGAGCCGGTCGCCGAGGTGCTCGCGGACCTGGCCCTCGAGGCGCGCGAGGTGCTCGTCGTTGGAGACGTCGAGCTCCAGGACCTTGACCTTGTCGGGCTCGGGCAGCTTCTTGGCGATGCGCTCCGTCAGCGTCGGCCGCGGCCAGGCGGTGAGGATGATCTCCGCGCCCTGCTCCTGGGCCAGCTTGGCGGCGTGGAAGGCGATGGAGGACTCCATCAGCACACCGGTGATCAGGATGCGCTTGCCCTCGAGAATTCCGCTCATGGTGATCAGTGACCCATGCCCAATCCGCCGTCAACCGGGATGACGGCTCCAGTGATGTACGAGGCGTCGTCCGAGGCGAGGAACTTCACCGCGGCGGCGATCTCCTCGGGCTGCGCGTAGCGGCCCAGCGGCACCTGGGACACGATGCCCGCGCGCTGCTCCTCGGTCAGAACCGCGGTCATGTCGGTGTCGACGAAACCGGGGGCGACGACATTGAACGTGATGTTGCGCGAGCCGAGCTCACGGGCCAGGGAGCGGGCGAAGCCGACCAGGCCGGCCTTGGAGGCGGCGTAGTTCGCCTGCCCCGCCGAGCCGAGGAGGCCCACGACCGAGGAGATCAGGACGACGCGGCCCTTCTTGGCCCGCAGCATGCCGCGGTTGGCGCGCTTGACGACCCGGAAGGTGCCGGTCAGGTTGGTGTCGAGGACGGTGGTGAAGTCGTCCTCGCTCATGCGCATCAGGAGCTGGTCCTTGGTGACCCCGGCGTTCGCCACCAGGACCTCCACCGGACCGTGCTTCTCCTCGATCTCCTTGTACGCCTGCTCCACCTGCTCGCCGTCGGTGATGTCGCACTTGACGGCAAGGAAGCCGGCCGGCGGCTCACCCGACCGGTACGTGATCGCGACCTTGTCGCCGGCCTCGGCGAACGCGCGGGCGATGGCGAGGCCGATGCCCCGGTTGCCTCCGGTGACGAGAACCGAGCGGCTCAACGGATCACCCTTTCGATCTTTCAACAGCGGTCTGGATACCGAAAACCTATCGGTCCGGCCTCGGGCACGAGGGATCGGCCCCTGACAGTGGCGTACGAATGTCACTGTCGGGTCCCTACATAAAGCTCTGGGCGTGGCGGCCCCAAGCGCGACATGATCGGGGGCGACCGGTCTCATACGACAGGAGACAGCTGTGCCCTCAGGGATCCATTCGATCGACGCGGCCTTCACGGCGCTGCCGCTGCGGGCGCTGGCCGACGCGGCGCTCGCACGCGCGCGTGCCCTCGGCTGCGACCACGCGGACTTCCGGCTGGAGCGGGTGCGCAGCGCCACGTGGCGGCTGCGGGACGCCAAGCCCTCGGGTTCCTCGGACACCACGGACCTCGGCTACGCGGTGCGGGTGGTGCACGGCGGGGCGTGGGGGTTCGCCTCCGGGGTGGATCTGACCATGGACGGGGCGGCGCGGGTCGCCTCGCAGGCCGTCGCCATGGCCAAGCTGTCCGCGAAGGTGATCGCGGCGGCCGGCTCGGACGAGAGGGTGGAGCTGGCCGAGGAGCCGGTGCACGCCGAGAAGACCTGGATCTCCTCGTACGAGATCAACCCCTTCGACGTCCCGGACGCCGACAAGAGCGCGCTGCTCGCCGACTGGAGCGACCGGCTGCTGCGGGCGGACGGCGTGGCGCACGTGGACGCCTCGCTGATGACCGTCCAGGAGAACAAGTTCTACGCGGACACGGCGGGCACGGTCACCACCCAGCAGCGGGTCCGGCTGCACCCGCAGCTCACGGCGGTCGCCGTGGACGGGACGACGGGCGAGTTCGACTCGATGCGGACGATCGCGCCGCCGGTCGGTCGGGGCTGGGAGTACCTGACCGGCACGGGCTGGGACTGGGACGCGGAGCTGGAACAGATCCCGGGGCTGCTCGCGGAGAAGATGCGGGCGCCGAGCGTGGAGGCAGGGACGTACGACCTGGTGGTCGACCCGTCGAACCTCTGGCTGACTATCCACGAGTCGATCGGCCACGCCACGGAGCTGGACCGGGCGCTCGGCTACGAGGCGGCGTACGCGGGGACCTCGTTCGCCACCTTCGACCAGCTGGGGAAGCTGGCGTACGGCTCGTCCATCATGAACGTGACGGGTGACCGCACCGCCGAGCACGGCCTCGCGACGATCGGGTACGACGACGAGGGCGTCGAGGCGCAGAGCTGGGACCTGGTGAAGGACGGCACGCTCGTCGGGTACCAGCTGGACCGGCGGATCGCGAAGCTGACGGGCCTGGGCCGGTCGAACGGCTGCGCGTTCGCCGACTCGCCCGGGCATGTGCCGGTGCAGCGGATGGCGAACGTCTCGCTCCAGCCGGATCCGGGCGGTCTGTCCACGGAGGATCTGATCGGCGGGGTCGAGCGCGGGATCTACGTGGTCGGCGACCGCTCGTGGTCGATCGACATGCAGCGCTACAACTTCCAGTTCACCGGTCAGCGCTTCTTCCGCATCGAGAACGGCCGGCTGGCCGGGCAGCTGCGGGACGTCGCGTACCAGGCGACGACGACGGACTTCTGGGGCTCGATGGAGAAGGTCGGCGGCCCGCAGACGTACGTCCTGGGCGGCGCGTTCAACTGCGGCAAGGCCCAGCCGGGCCAGGTCGCGGCCGTCTCCCACGGCTGCCCCTCCGCCCTCTTCCGGGGCGTCAACATTCTGAACACGACGCAGGAGGCCGGTCGATGAGCTCGCGCCACATGATCTGCCGGGGGTCCGGGGGTCGCCCCCCGGGCAAGCACAGTCTGAACACCACGCAGGAGGCCGGTCGATGAGCTCGCGTTCCACCAAGCCGTACGAGATCGTCGAGCGGGCGCTCGAGCTGTCCCGGGCCGACGGGTGTGTCGTCATCGCCGACGAGGAGTCCTCGGCCAACCTGCGCTGGGCGGGCAACGCGCTGACGACGAACGGGGTGACCCGCGGCCGTACGCTCACCGTCGTCGCCACCGTGGACGGCGCCCAGGGCACCGCGTCGGGGGTCGTCTCGCGCTCGGCGGTGACCGCCGAGGACCTGGAGCCGCTGGTGCGGGCCGCGGAGGCCGCCGCCCGGGCCGCGGGGCCCGCCGAGGACGCGCAGCCGCTGATCGAAGGCGTGGACGCCTCGCCGGACTTCACGGACGCTCCGGCCGAGACCGGCTCCGCCGTCTTCACGGACTTCGCGCCCGCGCTCGGCGAGGCCTTCGCCCGCGCCCGGGCCGGTGGCCGCGAGCTGTACGGCTTCGCCCACCACGAGCTGACCTCGACCTACCTCGGTACGTCGACGGGGCTGCGGCTGCGGCACGACCAGCCCACGGGCACGCTGGAGCTCAACGCCAAGTCCCCGGACCGCTCGCGGTCCGCGTGGGCCGGGCGCTCCACGCGGGACTTCAAGGACGTCGACCCGGCGGCGCTCGACGCCGACCTGGCCAAGCGGCTCGGCTGGGCGGAGCGCAGGATCGAGCTGCCGGCCGGGCGGTACGAGACGCTGCTGCCGCCGACCGCGGTGGCCGACCTGCTGATCTACCAGCTGTGGTCCTCGGCGGCGCGGGACGCGGTGGAGGGCCGGACGGTCTTCTCCAAGCCGGGCGGCGGCACGCGCCTCGGCGAGACGCTCTCCCCGCTGCCGCTGACACTGCGCAGCGACCCGAACGAGCCGGGCCTCGAATCCGCGCCGTTCGTGATCGCGCACTCCTCGGGCGACGACACCTCCGTCTTCGACAACGGTCTGCCGGTGGGCCGGACGGACTGGGTCCGGGAGGGCAGGCTGGAGCAGCTCATCACCACGCGGCACACGGCGGCGCTCACGCGCCTGCCCGTGGCGCCCGGGGCGGGGAACCTGATCCTGGAGGGCGGCGGGGAGCGGTCCCTGGACGAGATGGTCGCCGCCACCGAGCGCGGGCTGCTGCTCACCTGCCTCTGGTACATCCGCGAGGTCGACCCGGCGACGCTGCTGCTGACCGGTCTGACCCGGGACGGCGTCTACCTCGTGGAGAACGGCGAGGTGGTGGGCGAGGTGAACAACTTCCGGTTCAACGAGTCGCCGGTGGACCTGCTGTCGCGGGCCTCGGAGGCGGGCCGGACCGAGAAGACGCTGCCGCGCGAGTGGAGCGACTGGTTCACCAGGGCCGCGATGCCGGCGCTGCGGGTGCCGGACTTCAACATGAGCTCGGTCAGCAAGGGTGTCTGACCCCCATAGACTGAGCACGGCGTGACAACCATCAACCAAGGAGACCGAGAATCGTGACGGACATCGTCGACGAGCTCAAGTGGCGCGGGCTGTTCGCCCAGTCCACCGACGAGGACGCACTGCGCAAGGCTCTCGCGGACGGTCCTGTCACGTTCTATTGCGGTTTCGACCCGACCGCGGCCAGCCTCCACGTCGGTCACCTGGTCCAGGTGCTCACCGTCCGCCGGCTCCAGCAGGCCGGTCACCGGCCGCTGGCGCTGGTCGGCGGGGCCACGGGCCAGATCGGCGACCCGCGCCCGACGGCCGAGCGCACCCTGAACGACCCGGAGACGGTCGCGAACTGGGTGAACCGGCTGCGGAGCCAGATCGAGCCGTTCCTCTCCTTCGAGGGGGAGAACGCGGCGGTCATGGTGAACAACCTGGACTGGACCGCGGGCCTGTCCGCGATCGAGTTCCTGCGGGACATCGGCAAGCACTTCCGGGTCAACAAGATGCTGACCAAGGATTCCGTGGCCCGGCGCCTGGAGTCCGAGCAGGGCATCAGCTACACCGAGTTCAGCTACCAGCTGCTGCAGGGCATGGACTTCCTGGAGCTGTACCGGCGGTACGGCTGCACCCTCCAGCAGGGCGGTTCGGACCAGTGGGGCAACCTGGTGGCGGGGCTCGACCTGATCCACAAGCTGGAGCCGGGGGCGCAGGTCCACGCGCTGGCGACGCCGCTGATGGTCAAGGCCGACGGCACGAAGTTCGGCAAGACCGAGGGCGGGGCCGTCTGGCTCGACGCGGAGATGACGACGCCGTACGCGTTCTACCAGTTCTGGCTGAACGTGGACGACCGGGACATCTCCACGTACATGCGGATCCTGTCCTTCAAGTCCCGCGAGGAGCTGGAGGAGCTGGAGCAGCTCACCGCCGAGCGGCCGCAGGCACGGACCGCGCAGCGGGCCCTTGCCGAGGAGCTGACGACGCTGGTGCACGGCGCCGAGCAGTGCGCGGCCGTCATCAACGCCTCGAAGGCGCTGTTCGGACAGGGTGACCTGGCCGAACTGGACGAGGCGACGCTGGCGGCGGCGCTCTCGGAGCTGCCGCACGCGCGCGTGAGCGCGCTCGGGCAGGTCGTGGACCTGTTCACGGAGGTCGGCCTGGCGCCGAGCAAGTCGGCGGCGCGCCGGACGATGAAGGAGGGCGGGGCCTACGTGAACAACGCGAAGGTGACCGCCGAGGACGCCGAGGTGGCGGCGGACGAGCTGCTGCACGGCCGCTGGCTCGTGCTGCGCCGGGGCAAGAAGAACCTGGCGGCGATCGAGCTCGTGACCGGCGCGGAGGGCTGACGCCCCCGAGGTGAAGAACACGGCGGAGGCCGGTACCCGCGCGTGACGCGCGTACCGGCCTCCGTCCTGTCCGGGCGCCGACGTCGGCACCGTCACCGCGGCCGGTCGCGCGGGTGCGTACCGGACTGCGCCGCGTCCCGGCTCAGGCTCGTTGCCGGTTGCCGCGGATCGCGTTCCACAGCATGTCGCCGAGGCCCACCACGACGATCGCGCCGACGAGTTGGAGCAGGTGGCGGATCCAGTCGATGCCCTTGGTGTCCTCGACCCCGATCCAGCCGGCGACGGAGTTGCCGAGAATGCTGCCGAGAATGCCGCACACGGTCGTCAGCCACAGCGGGATCTGCTGCTTGCCCGGAATGATCGCCTTGGCGATCAGACCGAGGACCAGGCCCACGATGATTGCCCACAACCAACTCATAGTCGCCTCCTCATGCGGCGCGATCTGCGCATGTGGGCCCAGTCTCATCCCGGCGGCCGTACACCGCATGTCGGACGGATCCATACGTGACCCGACATCCTCGCCGTCGGACGTCAGGCGTACCGTGGAGGCAGGTCCGGAACGGGGAGTGTCCGGCGTGGACGCTGGCGGTGGAATGTGATGCGGAAGCATGGCGGCCCCGAGGTCTTCCGAATCACCGGGGCCCGGCAGGGCCTCGCCGAGGACGTGCGCGGCCGGGAACGGCGGTACGTGATCTCGATGACGATACGGACGCTGTCCGTCATCGCCGCGGTCGTCCTGTGGAACGTCGAACGTCACGTGGCCATCGTGGCTCTGGTGCTCGGTGGGCTGCTCCCCTACATCGCCGTGGTGATCGCCAACGCGGGACGGGAGAAGCCGCCGACCCTCCCCTCGACGTTCGTACCGGGGCCGAGCCGGCCCGAGCTCCCGCTCGGGGGCGCCCCGGCGGAACCGGGTACGGAACGTCCACCCGGTCAGAGTTGATCATCGCGGCAATCCAAGGCGACCTAAAAGCTCAGGAAAAGCTCAGATCAATCATGAAGTTCCGGTGCACCACACCCCAGTCCCCGTGACATACTTCCTACGCGCTCCGCATCCCCCGTCGGAGCGACGGACCGATGCCGGGCAGCTCCCCCCGTGGCTGCCCGGCATCGCCATTGCTGGACAATGATCGCGTGATCAATCCGGTGAGTGACGAGACCCCGATCGAGACGCCGATCTGCTCCGCCAAGGGCTGCCGCGCCGATGCCGTGTGGGTACTGGCATGGAACAACCCCAAGCTGCACACGCCCGAGCGCCGCAAGACCTGGCTCGCCTGCGAGGAGCACCGCGAGCACCTCTCCCAGTTCCTGGGGGTACGGGGCTTCCTCAAGGACGTCGTCCCGCTCGCGGACTGGGAGCCCCCGGCCGGGGGCTCGGGCGACTCAGCCGCCGATCGCTGACATCGGGCGCTCGGGCTGCAGGAAGCTCGGGTCGTCCAGGCCCGAGCCCGCCTTCTTGCCCCACATCGCCAGCTTCCAGATCCGGGCGATCTCCGCGTCCGGCGCGTCCGAGCGCAGCGCGGCCCGCAGGTCGGTCTCCTCGGTGGCGAACAGGCACGTGCGCACCTGGCCGTCGGCGGTCAGCCGGGTCCGGTCGCAGGCTCGGCAGAACGGGCGGGTGACGGAGGCTATGACGCCCACGGTGTGCGGTCCGCCGTCCACGACCCAGCGCTCGGCGGGGGCCGAACCACGCTCGTCCGAGCCCTCGGGCGTCAGGTCGAAGCGGGTGCGCAGCGACTCCAGGATGTCCCCGGCGGTGATCATGCCGTCGCGCTTCCAGCCGTGCTGGGCGTCCAGGGGCATCTGCTCGATGAACCGCAGTTCGTAGCCGTTCTCCACCGCCCAGGCCAGCAGGTCGGGGGCCTCGTCGTCGTTGAGCCCGGGCATCAGGACCGCGTTGACCTTGACCGGGGTGAGCCCGGCGTCACGGGCGGCGGCCATGCCGTCGATCACGTCGTGGTGGCGGTCGCGGCGGGTCAGGGTCTTGAAGACCTCCGGCCGCAGGGTGTCGAGCGAGACGTTGACCCGGTCCAGGCCGGCGGCCTTCAGGGCGGCGGCCGTCCGCTTCAGTCCGATGCCGTTCGTGGTCAGGGACATCTTGGGGCGGGGCTCCAGGGCCGCGCAGCGCTCGACGATGCCGACGAGGCCGGGGCGGAGCAGCGGCTCACCGCCGGTGAAGCGGACCTCGGTGACACCGAGATCGGTGACCGCGATCCGTACCAGCCGGACGATCTCGTCGTCGCTCAGCAGGTCGGGCTTGGCCAGCCACTGCAGACCTTCCTCCGGCATGCAGTACGTGCACCGCAGGTTGCACCGGTCGGTGAGCGAGACGCGCAGGTCGGTGGCGACTCGGCCGTACGTGTCGATGAGCACTGTGGCCCCCTCCCCGTCGTTCGGTGATTTATACAGCGAGCCTACGCGAGGACACCGACAACCTGGAGGGGCCGATTGGAACGGGACCGCGTCGGCCTCGTCGTAGGACCCTACGACGAGGCCGAGTAACGGTCACCGAGGGTTACGGGTCAGTGCGCTCCGACACCGGTGAGGGACTTGACCTCCAGTTCGGCGTACTTGCCCTTGTCCGGTCCCTCCTTGGAGAGGAGGGAGCCGAGCCAGCCGAGCAGGAAGCCCAGCGGGATCGAGACGAGGCCCGGGTTCTCCAGCGGGAACCAGTAGAAGTCGACGCCCTTGAACATCGAGGTCGGCTTGCCGGAGACGACCGGCGAGAAGAGCACCAGGACGACCGACGAGATCAGACCGCCGTAGATCGACCAGAGCGCGCCCTGCGTGGTGAACCGCTTCCAGAACAGGCTGTAGAGGATCGTCGGCAGGTTGGCGGAGGCCGCGACGGCGAAGGCGAGGGCGACCAGGCCGGCGACGTTGAGGTCGCGGGCGAGCGCGCCCAGGGCGATCGAGACGACGCCGATGAGGACGGTGGCCCAGCGCGCCGCGCGGACCTCCTCCTTCTCCGTGGCCTTTCCGCGCCGGATGACGTTGGCGTAGATGTCGTGCGCGAAGGAGGACGAGGAGGCCAGGGTCAGTCCGGCGACCACCGCGAGGATGGTGGCGAACGCGACGGCGGAGATCACGGCGAGCAGGATCGCGCCTCCGGTGGAGTCGGCTCCGCCGCCGATCTCCAGGGCCGCGAGCGGCGCGGCCGTGTTGCCCGCCTTGTTCGAGGCGATGATGTCGCTGTTCTTCAGCAGGGCGGCGGCGCCGAAGCCGAGGACGATCGTCATCAGGTAGAAGGCGCCGATGATGCCGATCGCCCAGTTGACCGACTTACGGGCGGCCTTGGCGGTCGGCACCGTGTAGAAGCGGATCAGGATGTGCGGCAGGCCGGCGGTGCCGAGGACGAGCGCGATGCCGAGCGAGAGGAAGTCCAGCTTGGAGATGCTGGTCGCGCCGTACCTGAGCCCGGGCTCCAGGAAGGCCTGGCCCTTGCCGCTGTTGGTGGCGGCCGCGCCGAGCAGGTCGGAGAGGTTGAAGTTGAACTTCAGCAGGATGAGGAAGGTGATCAGGAGCGTGCCCGCGATGAGCAGGACGGCCTTGACCATCTGCACCCAGGTGGTGCCCTTCATGCCGCCGATGGTGACGTACACGATCATCAGGACGCCGACCAGGGCGACGATGGCGATCTTGCCGCCGTCGCTGGTGATGCCGAGGAGCAGCGAGACGAGGACGCCCGCGCCGGCCATCTGTGCGAGCAGGTAGAAGATCGAGACGACGATCGTGGAGGTGCCGGCGGCGGTACGGACCGGGCGCTGGCGCATCCGGTAGGCGAGGACGTCGCCCATGGTGAACCGGCCGGAGTTGCGCAGCGGCTCGGCGACCAGGAGCAGGGCGACCAGCCAGGCGACCAGGAAGCCGATGGAGTACAGGAAGCCGTCGTAGCCGAAGAGCGCGATGGCTCCGGCGATGCCGAGGAAGGACGCGGCCGACATGTAGTCGCCCGAGATCGCCAGGCCGTTCTGGAAGCCGGTGAACTGGCGGCCGCCGGCGTAGAAGTCGGCGGCGCTCTTGGTCTGGCGGCCCGCCCAGACGGTGATGACGAGCGTGGCGACGACGAAGGCACCGAAGAGGGTGATGATCAGCGGCCGGTGCTCGGTGGTCGCGCTGTCCGCCGCCAGCAGGAGGGTGGAGCTGTTCACGCGTCGACCTCCATACGGGACTTGATGGCCTCGGCCTTCGGGTCGAGGCGGTCGGCCGCGTGGCGGGAGTAGAGCCAGGCGATGAGGAAGGTGGTGGCGAACTGGCCGAGGCCGAGGACGAGGGCCACGTTGATGTTGCCGAAGAGCTTGGTGCCCATGAAGCCGCCCGCGTAGTTGGAGAGCAGCACGTACAGCAGGTACCAGGCGATGAAGGCGACCGTCAGGGGGAAGGCGAAGGAGCGGTACGTACGGCGCAGTTCGCCGAATTCCGCACTTTCCTGCACCTCGACGAAAGCCTCGGTCGTGGGCTGGACGGGGCCGGCGGCGGCTTCGGGGCCGTCCGGGGGCGGCGGTGCTTCGGTGACCACGGAATCTCCTTGGGGCGCGGGTGCGGTGGGCATGGACAAAGGGGCCTCACTGGGGGTGGGCGACGGGGCTCCGACCGGAGCTCCTCCCCTGCACAACGGCACGGAGCGCACGGCGAAGCGGTTCACCGGGAGTGGTTTTCCTCCTGGATATTCCTCCGGATCCACATCAATCCGCCTCAACTCATTGATGGCACGGGAAGATCAGCGATAACTTCACTCGTCATGCACCTGCCCGTGCGCAAACGGCGTACGGGCAGTACATACGGATGATGTGGAGAACCCATGGCTCATCTGGGATCGAGGCGCGGCAGAGTACTCGCTCTGCCTGCCGGTCTCGCGCTCACGGCCTCGCTCGGCTTCCTTCCGGCGGGCGCGTCCGCCGCCGAACTGAGCGACGCCCCCGCGACGACCGCCGCCTCGACGAGCGCCCCCAAGCTGTCGTACGTCGTCAACATCGACGGGGGCCGCTCGACGGCCGCCTCGGTGAAGAAGGCGATAGCCGCGGCCGGAGGCACGGTGGTCATCTCCTATGACCAGATAGGCGTGATAGTCGTCCACTCGCAGAACCCTGAGTTCGCGACGACGATCCGTAAGGCCCGGGGTGTGGTGTCGGCCGGTTCGACGCGCACCGCCCCGCTCTCCGTCCAGAAGGACACCTCCGTCGGCGAGGGCGGTCAGGCGCTCACCGCGGCCGAGGCCACCTCCGCCGCGGCCCGTGCCACGGACGCCCAGGACGCGCTGGAGCCGCTGCAGTGGGACCTGCCCGCCATCAAGGCGGACCAGGCCCACAGGAAGACCCTCGGCAGCAGCAAGGTCACGGTCGCCGTGATCGACACGGGTGTCGACGACACCCACCCGGACCTGGCGCCGAACTTCGACGCCCGCGCCTCGGCCAACTGCGTCACCGGCAAGCCGGACACCACCCCCGGCTCGTGGCGTCCGCAGGCGGGCGAGAGCGACCACGGCACGCACGTCGCCGGCACCATCGCCGCCGCCAAGAACGGCACGGGCATCACCGGTGTCGCGCCGGGCGTGAAGGTCTCGGGCATCAAGGTGTCCACGACCGACGGCTTCTTCTACACCGAGGCCGTGGTCTGCGGCTTCATGTGGGCGGCCGAGCGCGGTGTCGAGATCACCAACAACAGCTACTACACCGACCCGTGGCTGTTCGCGTGCAAGAACGACGCCGACCAGAAGGCCCTGATCGAGGCCGTCACCCGTGCGACCCGCTACGCGGAGCGCAAGGGCACGGTCAACGTCGCGGCGGCCGGCAACTCCAAGATGGACCTGGCGGCGGACGAGCTCACGGACGTCACCAGCCCGAACGACACCACGCCGGTGACCCGGGTCATCGACCCGCAGGAGTGCCTCGACTACCCGGCGATGCTGCCGGGCGTGGTCACCGTCTCCGCGACGGGCGCCAAGGACCTGAAGGCCTCGTACTCCAACTACGGTCTCGGCGTCGTCGACATCTCGGCTCCCGGCGGCGACCGTACCGAGTACCAGACCCCGGACGCCCCGGCGGTCAACGGCCGGATCCTGTCGACCACGGTCAACGGCGGCTACAACTACAAGGCCGGTACGTCGATGGCCGCGCCGCACGCCGCCGGTGTGCTCGCGCTGCTGAAGTCGACGCACCCGAACGCGAGCCCGGCCGCGCTCAAGGCCCTGCTGTACGCGCAGGCCGACGACCGCGCCTGCACGAACCCGTACGACATCGAGGGTGACGGCAAGATCGACGCCGTCTGCGAGGGCGGCAAGAACAAGAACGGCTTCTACGGGGCCGGTCTCGTGGACGCGCTGGACGCGGTCCGCCGCTGACACGACGCGTGAGGAGGGGCCCTGGTGCGGTACGCCACACCAGGGCCCCTTCGCATGGCACGGAGTGCCATCATGCGCGGATGGACAACACAGTGCGTACGGGTACGGAGTTGTTGTGGTCGGAGCTGGGCGGCGATCCCGCCCTGGTCGACCGGGTGGCCTTCACCGGTCCCTCCGGGCTGTTGCCGGCCCGGCTGCCGGTGAGGGAGCTGGCGCGGGCGACGGTCGCGGTCGCGGGGCTCGCGGCGGTGGAGCGGGACGGTTCCGCGGGAAGGGTCCGCGTCGACGACGGGGCCGTGGCCACCGCCTTCGTGAGTGAGCGTCACCTCCGGGTGGACGGGCGGGCTCCGGTGGTCTTCGCGCCGCTGTCCCGCTTCTGGCGGTCCTCCGACGGCTGGGTCCGTACGCACGCCAACTACCCCCACCACCGGGGCGCGTTGCTGTCGGCTCTCGGTGTACGGGACGGGTCGGTGGAGGCCGTCGCGGCGGCGATCGCCGAGCGGAAGGCCGTCGAGGTCGAGACGGCGGTGTACGGGGCCGGGGGCCTGGCCGTCGCGCTGCGGACGCCCGAGGAGTGGGCGGCGCACGAGCAGGGCCGGGAGGTGGCCGCGCGGCCGCTGCTGACGCGGGAGCGGCTGGACGACGCGGCGCCGAGGCGGCGCTCGGGCGGCCCGCTGCGGGTCCTGGACCTGACCCGGGTCATCGCCGGGCCGGTCGCGACGCGGACGCTGGCGCTGCTCGGCGCGGACGTGCTGCGGATCGACCCGCCGGGCAACCCCGAACTGCCCGACCAGCACGCGGACACGGACATCGGCAAGCGGACGACCGCGCTCGACCTGGACAGCCCGTCGGACCGCAGGACGTTCGAGGAGCTCCTTGACGCGGCGGACGTCCTGGTCACCGGCTACCGCCCCGGCGCCCTGGACCGCTTCGGCCTCGACCGGCCCGGTCTGGTGACCGCCCGGCTCTCGGCCTGGGGTGACTACGGGCCCTGGCGCGAGCGGCGCGGCTTCGACAGCCTGGTGCAGGTGGCGACCGGGATCGCGGTGACCGAGGGCTCGCCGGAGCAGCCGGGCGCGCTGCCCGCCCAGGCCCTGGACCACGGCACGGGCTACCTCCTGGCGGCGGCGGTGCTGCGCTCCTTGACCGAGCAGGAGCGGGAGGGCGGGACCCGTCTCGTACGCCTGGCTCTGGCGCAGACCGGCCACTGGCTGACGCACGCGCTCCCCCACGGACCTTCGGCCGTGGGGGGCGCCCCTGACGAGCCGGAGCGGTACCTCACGGAGACGCACGGCCCGCTGGGCCTGCTGCGGCACGCGCGGTCGCCCGTCTCGTACGAGGGTGGCCCGGCGGGCTGGTCGCGTCCGCCGGGCCTTCAGGGCGGGGACGACCCTGTGTGGCTCAGGGCTTGACGAGGACCTTCAGGGCGGTGCGCTCGTCCATCGCCCGGTAGCCGCCCGGGACGCCGTCGAGGCCGACGGTCAGGTCGAAGACCGGGGAGGGGTCGATCGTGCCGTCGAGGACGTCCGGAAGCAGCTCCGGGATGTACGCGCGGACCGGGGCGACGCCGCCGCGCAGGGCGATGTTCCGGTCGAACATGACGGAGAGGTCGAGCCCCGTACCGGAGCCGTGCGGGACGCCGACGTAGCCGACGGAGCCACCGTCGCGGGCGATGGCGACGGCCGTGCGCATCGACTGCTCGGTGCCGACGGCCTCGATGACGGCGTGGGCGCCCTGGCCGCCGGTGAGTTCGAGGACGGCGGCCTCGGCGGCCTCGCCGCGCTCCGCGACGACGTCGGTGGCGCCGAAGGCGCGGGCGATGTCGGTACGGACGGTGTGGCGGCCGAGCGCGATGATCCGCTCGGCGCCGAGCCGCTTGGCGGCGAGCACGCCGCACAGGCCGACGGCGCCGTCACCGACGACCGCGACGGTGGAGCCCTTGCGGACGCCCGCGCCGAGGGCGGCGTGGTGGCCGGTGCCCAGGACGTCGGAGAGGGCGAGGAGGGCGGTCAGCAGGTGGTCGTCGGAGGCGGCCTCGGCGGGCAGCTTGACGAGGGTGCCGTCGGCGAAGGGCACGCGGACGGCTTCGCCCTGCCCGCCGTCGGAGCCGACCGAGCCCCAGAAGCCGCCGCGCGGGCAGGAGGTCTGGAGTCCTTCGGCGCAGTAGTCGCAGGTGCCGTCGGACCAGACGAACGGGGCGACGACGAGGTCACCGGCGGCGAAGCCGGCGACGTCCGCGCCCGCCTCCTCGACGATCCCCAGGAACTCGTGCCCGATCCGCTGACCGGGCTGCCGGGCCGACTCGCCTCGGTAGGCCCACAGGTCGCTCCCGCAGATGCAGGCGCGCAGGACCCGGACGACGACGTCGGTGGCGTCCTGGATCGCGGGGTCGGGCACGTCCTCCACGCGCATGTCGAACGGGGCGTGGATGGTGGTGGCGCGCATGGCGGACGTTCCTTGCTGTCAGGCGGCGGTACTCCGCTCACCGTACGCCTGCGCGAGCACGCCTGTGGTCAGGAGGTACTGGGCGGCGAGGTAGGTGGACATGACCCAGAAGTCGGGGGCGGGCAGCTGGGGCCACTGTGCGACCCCGGTCGCGATGAGGGTGTCGGAGAGCAGGAAGAGCGCGCCGCCGATGCCTGCGGTGAGCCCGAGGGACCCGGCGCGGTAGGCCATCGCGGTCAGGAGGAGGGAGTAGCCGGCGACGGGGATCCGCAGGTCGGCGGGGAGGTCGGGCCACAGGAGCGCGACGGTGGTGACGAGGGCGGCGGTGTAGACGATCCCGAGCGGGACGGACGTACGCCGTCGTCCGAAGAGGGCCAGGTAGCAGACGTGTCCTGCGGCGAAGGAGCTCATGCCGACGAGGAAGGCCCAGTCGGCGTCGAACAGCAGGAAGACGTCACCGCCCCAGCCGAAGAGCAGTGCGGCGATCAGGAGCTTGGGGGCGCCCCGGGTGGCGGCGTACGCGGCGAGCAGCGGCATCAGGAGCGGTTTGGCGATCCGGTGGCCGAGTTCGGCGCCGGCGTGGGCTTCGGTGAGGAGGAGCGAGACCAGGTCGACGGCGACGGCGAGCGCGAAGGCGACGAGGAGGGCGCGGGAGAGCGCGCCGGCGGCGGGGGCCGCGGTCCGCGCGGTACCGGCGGTACGGGCGCTCACGCGACGGGCTCCGCGGCGGTGGCAGGGCCGGTGCTCTTCGGCGGTTGCGGCCCGGGCTGCCATCCCGGCCCCCGGAAGACCCGTCCGGCGCGCTCGCGCCAGCTGGTCGCGGCGCGGACGTCGCGGGCGATGGCGGCGTACTCGTGGGTGGCGACGCGCAGCGGGTTGTACGTCTCGATGTTCTTGGTGAGCCCGAACACGGGCCTCTCGGTCTCACCGACCCAGGAGCCGAAGAGCCGGTCCCAGACGATCAGGATCCCGCCGAAGTTCCGGTCCAGGTAGCCGCCCTGGGAGGCGTGGTGGACGCGGTGGTGGGAGGGGGTGTTGAGGACGTACTCGAAGGGCCGGGGCAGCCTGTCGATGCGCTCGGTGTGGATCCAGAACTGGTACACGAGGTTGACCGAGTAGCAGAAGGCGATGGCGGCCGGGTGCACGCCGAGGGCGATCATCGGCAGATAGAACGGCCAGGACGTGAAGCTGGTCCAGGGCTGGCGCAACGCGGTGGTGAAGTTGAACTTGCGGCTGCTGTGATGCACGACGTGGCAGGCCCACAGGACCCGGATGACGTGGTGGCCGCGGTGCTGCCAGTAGTAGAAGAAGTCCTGGGCGAGCAGCATCAGCGGGATCGTCCACCACAGGACGGGGACGCGGAGCGGGGTGAGCTCGTAGACCGCCGTATAGATCGCGACGACCGGAATCTTCCACAAGAGGTCGAAGACGAGGCTGCCGATCCCCATGCCGAGGCTGGTGGCGGCGTCCTTGACCTCGTACCCGGCGGAGTCCTCGTCGGGATGGAGTCGGTAGCTGACCATCTCCAGGACGGTGAGCAGGACGAACGCCGGTATGGACCAGAGCACGACATCGGGCAGGTTCGGCATGCCGACGACGGTAGAGGCGCGGGTCGGGGTGCGGCTAGACGCTGTTACCAACAAGTATGCGAGACGACTTGTCAGCAAGCTTTGGCACCTTCCCACAAGAGCGGTCGGCGTACGATCGGGTCGACGGCGGCCGTTGGGGGAGGAACTCCGTTGCAGAGTCTGGAAGTTGCGCTGGCACGCCTGGCGGGAACGGTGCTGGGCGCGGTCGTACGGTCGATGGTGGCGCCGCCCAAGGGCGCCGGGCTCGTCGCCTCCCCCGTCCGCCCGCTCCCCCGGCCGGCGAAGCCCGACCGCCTGGCGAAGGTCCTCGCCGCGCGGCTGGCCTCGGGCGTGTACGCCGCCCTGCCGGAGCACGAGCGGCTCGCGGCGGTCGACGGCGTACGGGACACGTTCGCGGCGGCGGGACCGGTGGACGCGAGCCGGCTCTTCGCGGTGGACCTCGACCCGGAGCGGCTGGGCCAAGAGCTGCGCGCCCCGGACGCGGGCCTGTCCGGACGCACGCTGGAGCTGTACGACGACCTGCTCGGGCTCTGCTGCGCCCACCTCGTGGAGCAGCTGACGGCCGAACCGTCGTTCGCGGCGCGGGCGGCCGTGGAGCACGCGCGCGTGGCGGGGCGGACGCGGGAGGCGGTGGAGAGCCTGAGCTCGGCGCTCCCCCGGCCGGAGGCGGAGGCGCTCGCCTTCGAGGAGCGGTACGCGCGGTACGTGGCGGCGACGCACGGGCGCCTGGAGCTGTTCGGGCTGACGCTGGGGCGGTCGGCGCGGGAGTGGCCGCTGGACACGGCGTACATCAGCCTGGCGGTGAGCGGAGAGTGGGAGGCCGCCGCCCATGGCCTCGCGCACGCGGGGCCGACCACGGTGAGCACGGAGGTGGCGCTCACGACGACGGACCGGCTGGTGCTGCGGGGCCCGGCGGGGTCCGGCAAGAGCACGTTGGTGCAGTGGCTGGCGCTGAACGCGGCGCGTCGCTCCTTCGACGGGGACCTGACGGACTGGAACCGCTGCGTCCCCTTCGTCCTGCGCCTGCGCGCCTTCACCTCGGCGGACGCGCTGCCGACGCCCGAGGAGTTCCTGCGCGCGTCGGGGGTGCCGCTGAGCCCGCCGGCGGGCTGGGCGGAGGACCTGCTCGCGAGCGGGCGGGCACTGGTGCTGGTCGACGGTGTGGACGAGGTCCCGGTACGGCTGCGGCAGCGGACGGAGACCTGGCTGAGGAACCTGGTCGCGGCCTTTCCCCAGGCCCGGTACGTCGTGACGACCCGCCCCTCGGCCGTGCCGGAGGAGTGGCTGGCCCGGCAGGGCTTCACCGCCCACTCCCTGTTGCCGATGGACCGCGACGGCATCCGCGCCTTCATCGCCCACTGGCACGAGGCGGCCCGGCTGGAGGACCCGGCGGACGGCGCGCTCGACACCTACGAGAAGTCCCTGCGCGACGCGGTCGGCACCCGCCGTGACCTCGGCCGCCTCGCCACCAACCCCTTGATGTGCGCGCTGCTCTGCGCCCTGAACCGGGACCGGCGGATGCAGCTGCCCCGGGCGCGGAAGGAACTGTACGACGCGGCGCTGGACATGCTGCTCGTGCGGCGCGACACGGAACGGGAGATCTGCGCGGTCGAGGGCGTCGACCTGACGCGGGAGGAACAGACGGCACTCCTGCAGCGGCTCGCGTACTGGCTGATCCGCAACGACCAGGTCCAGGCGGATCGTGGCGAGGCGGAGGAGATGGTCGCGGAGTGGCTGGCGTCGATGCCGCAGGTCGCGGGGACGGCTGAACAGGTCTTCGCGCACCTGCTGATCCGCAGCGGGCTGCTCCGCGAACCCGCCCCGGGCACCGTGGACTTCGTCCACCGGACGTTCCTCGACTACCTGGGCGCGAAGGCTGCGGTGGAGGCGCGGGACTTCGGCGTCCTGGTCAAGCACGCCCACGACGACACCTGGGACAACGTCGTCCAGATGGCGGTGGGCCACGCGCGCGTGGACGAGCGCGCCCGCCTCCTGAAGCAGCTGCTACGGCGCGCGGACCGGGCGCCGAAGCTGCGCCACCGGCTGGTGCTGCTGGCGGCGGCCTGCTTGGAGCAGGCTCCGGAGCTGGATCCGGCGATACGGGCGGAGGTGGAGGAGCGGACGCGGGAGCTGCTGCCGCCGCGCTCGATCCAGCAGGCGGAAGAACTCGCCAAGGTGGGCTCGCTGGTGCTCTCTCTGCTGCCGGGGCCCGCGGAGCTGTCGGAGCAGGAGGCGGAGGCCGTCGTGCGTACGGCGGCGCTCGTCGGCGGCGACGCGGGGCTGGGCGTCATCGCCCGGTTCCGCGCCGAGACCCGGCCCCGCGTCCGTTTCCAGCTGGGCCTGGCCTGGACGTCGTTCGACACGGCCGACTACGCCGAGGCGGTCCTCACGGACACCAGGGCGGCCGACTACACCGTCACCGTGCGCACTGCCGCGCAGCTGGAGTACCTGCCGCGCCTGCCCCATCTCGCCGCGGTGAACCTGGAGGGCGACCACGGGCTTCCTGAGAACATCCTGCGCCAGGACGTTCTCAGTTCCCTGTACCTCGTCGACAACTCGGTCAGGGACCTGGCACCGCTGCGCCGTCTGCCGCTGCTGAAGAACCTGTCCCTCACCCGCTGCCGGTTGCTCGACGGCCTGGACTCGCTGGCCGGACTTCCGCTGACCCACCTGCATCTCTACCAGCCGCCCGAGGCCACGGCCCTCACGCCCCTGCGCGAACTCCCTTGTCTCCGTCACCTGACGATCAGCCACACGCCGTGGGAGAAGGAGTTGGGCGACCTTCCCTTCGGCCCGGCGCTCACCGGACTCGGGCTCTTCCAGGGCGCGGGCACCGTTCGGCTCGACGGCATCGAGGCGTGGCGGGAGCTGACATGGCTCACCGTCTCCGGTGCCGACCAGTGGCGGCAGCTGCAGCGGACCTCCCTGTCCTCGTCCCTTCGCACCTTGCAGCTCCTGGGCGTCGACGAGCTCGACCTCTCCGGTGTCCTGCCCCACCAGGAGCTGACGGAGTTGTGGATCGGCTCCTGCCGGGACATCCGGAACCTGGCCGCGCTCGCCGAGCTGCCCGCGCTGGAGGTCGTGCGGTTCTCCTACTGCGGCCCGGTGGACCGAAGCTCCGCCGGCCTTCCGGAGGAGCTCCGCGTCGAGATCCACGCGGAGAACGTCACGTACCTCTGACGTACGGCTCACACCCCCGCCGCCCCCAGCAGCGACCCCGCCCCGTACGTCACCGCCATCGCCAGGGCGCCGCCGCCGACCGTGCGGAGGATTGCTCGGGTGGGTGGGGATGCGCCGAGGCGGGCGCTGGACCAGCCGGTGAGGGTGAGGGCTGCCAGGACGGAGAGGACCGTGATCCAGAGGCGGGTCGTGGCGGGTGGGAGGACGATCGCGAGGAGGGGCAGCAGGGCGCCGGCCGTGAAGGCGAGGAAGCTGGCGGCGGCCGCGTGCCAGGGGTTGGTCAGGGCGTCGGGGTCGATGCCCAGTTCCACGCGCGCGTGGGCGCGCAGGGCGTCGCGTTCGGTGAGTTGGACCGCGGCCTCGTGGGCCACGTCCGGGGTCAGGCCGCGGGCGGCGAGCAGGTCCGTCAGCTCCGTGAGTTCGGCCTCGGGATCCTCGCGCAGTTCACGTCTCTCCGTGGCCAGGGCCGCTTTCTCCGAGTCCCGTTGCGTGGAGACCGAGACGTACTCCCCCGCCGCCATCGACAGCGAACCGGCGAGCAGGCCCGCGAGGCCCGCGGTCAGGAGCGCGGAGCGCGACTCCGTCGCGCCGGCCACGCCGACGACGAGGCCCGCGGTGGAGACGATCCCGTCGTTGGCTCCGAGCACGGCGGCCCGGAGCCAGTTGAGACGGGCGCCGAGGCCGCCGCCGTGGGCCTCGTCGTGGGTGGGCGCGTCAGTCACCCCGGGAGGGTCTCACCCGGGCCCTCACCAGACGCGGACCGACCCGCCCGGGGCGAAGGCAGGGCTGGTGGCGGCCGCAGGGACCTCCTTCAGGGGTTCGGCGATCTCCTCGACGGTCGGGCCGTGCACGGCCGCGAGGGAGTCCAGGAAGGGCAGGTCGAAGCCGTAGACACGGGCCGCGTTGCCGCCGACCATCGCCGCGACCTCCTCCCTCGGCAGCCCCGCGTAGGCGACGCGGAGACCTTCGCGGGAGTACGGCGTCGTGCCCTCGTCGTGCGGGTAGTCGCTGCCCCACATGATCTTGTCGAGGCCGATCCGGTCGCGCAGCGGCACCTCGTGCGGGCGCATGAAGCTCGCGCCGACGAAGCAGTTGTCGCGCCAGACCTCGCTGGGGCCCTTGCCCATGGACTCCGCGAGGCCCGCCCCGAACTTGGACTCCGCCGTGGCCGCCCGCGAGGCCGCCGCGACCAGGCGCGCGTGGTAGTAGTCCAGCATCTCCACGACCCCGGGGATCCAGCCCGAGCCCTGCTCGGTGAGGACGAGCTTCAGCTCCGGGTGGCGGCGGAAGGCGCCGCCGAACACCAGGTGCCAGAGCGCCCGGTGCGAGAACCAGGTCGTCTCGACCATGAAGACCGCGCGCGCCGCCGGCTCGTCGCCCAGTGGCGGCGAGGCGGAGCCGCCGTGGTGGTTGACCGGGACGTCCAGCTCGGCGCAGGCCCCCCAGATCGGGTCGTACGTCTGCGAGTACAGCTCCGGGATCCCGCTGCCGGGCGGGGCGCCCGGCAGGAGGATGCCGCCGGTGAGCCCCGCCTCCTTGGTGCGGCGGATCTCCTTCACGGCCTCGTCGACGTCGTTGAGGAGGATCTGCGCGACGCCCGCCCGGCGGCCGGGCGCGTCCGCGCAGAAGTCGGCCAGCCACCGGTTGTGCGCCCGCAGCCCGGCCCAGCGCTGTTCGAATTCCTCGCGGGTCGGCGCGGGGGCCATGAGGGACGCCGAAGGGAAGAACGGCGGGATGGTGTTGGGAAAGACGACCTCGGCGACGATGCCGTCCGCCTCCAGCTCGCGCAGCCTCCGCCCGGAGTTCCAGTTGCGGTCGGCGGTGTCGGCGAGCAGGTCCTCGTACGGGTTGACGTAGCCGGCCGCCCAGGCGTCGAAGGCGTCGTGGTGCTTCTTCTCCAGGTACGGCTTGTAGTCCAGGAGGTCGGCGCCCGCGTGACAGTCGGCGGAGATGACGGTGTAGCGGTCCATCAGCTCACCGCCGGGGTCGGGCCCAGGGCGGGGAAGTCGTGGTCCGTCAGCCAGTGGCGGCCGACCTCGCGCGAGCGCGCCCAGGAGGCCTCCACCGCCGCCTGGTCGGGCGACTGGCCGAGGTCGGCCGGGGTCGGACCGATGCGACGGGCGATCGGATCCAATATTCGAATATTGAATCCAAAGACCTCCGCCGCCGCGAGACCCAGCATCCGACGCGTCTCCTCCACCGGGATGTCGTGGAAGGTGTTCCGCAGCCACGCGCGCGTGTGGGGCCAGGTCCCCTCCGGATGCGGGAAGTCCGAGCCCCACAGGATGTTGTCCACGCCGATCTCGTACCGCTGCGCCAGCTCGCGCCGCTTCGTGTTGGTGGCGCAGACGAAGACCTGGCGGTCCAGGTACTCGCTCGGCGGCCGCTTCAGCTCCGCGAACGGGGACAGCTTCTTGCCGCCGTGGGCGCCGAGGTAGAGCCGGTCCATGAACCAGAGCAGGTTCGGCAACCACCAGCAGCCGGACTCGGCCACGCCGAACTTCAGCCCCGGGTGCCGCTCGAAGACACCGGACCAGAGCAGGAACCACAGCGGCCGGGCCGGCCACCACGTCACCTCGCTGACGTAGATGCCGAGGTGGTCGCCGTACTCCTCGCGCGGCGCCGCGCCCGAGTGGGTGACGAGCGGCATGCCCGTCTCGGCGGCGGCCGCCCAGATCGGGTCGTAACGCCGGTCGTGGTACGGCTCCTTGTCCACCCACATGGAGGGGATCATCAGCGCCCCGAGCCCGGACTCCTTCGCCCGGTGGATCTCGGCGACCACCTTCGACGGCTCGGCCGTGATCGGCAGCAGCGCCACCCCGCAGTGCCGCTCGGGGTTCTGCCCCACGAACTCGGCGAGCCAGCGGTTGTGCGCCTGCGCCCCCGCCATGCCCAGCTCCGGGTCCTGGTCGCCGGAGAGCCCGAGGCCCACCCCGAACGGCGCGGCGGTCCGGCTGTCGACGGCGTCCGCGTCGGGGAAGACGACCTCGGCCGCGACCCCGTCGCCGTCGAGCTCCTTGAGCCGCTGGGCGGCGTCCCAGCCACCCCGCAGCCCTTCCTCGTTGTCGCTGAACCACTTGGTCGCGAATTCCTCGTTGCGCACCCCGAGCCGGGTCATGGCCTCGCGGCGGGCCTCGCGTCCGGCGAGGAACTCGTCGAAGTCACGGTGGAACCGCGAGTCGAGATAGGGCCGGTAGCGCTCGGTGGGCAGACCGGCATGACAGTCGGAGGAGATGATCAGATACGGGTCCTCATAGGCCATGGCTGAGCCCCTCAGTCGAGAATGAAGTTCTCCAGGTAGGACGGGTTGGCGCGGTCGAGCATCGACTGCGAGCGCGCCCGGATCTGCCGGTCGCTGTGCTCGCTCGGCGGCAGCATCCAGAACCGGTCGGCACGGATGCCGTCGACGACGTGCTCCGCGACCTCCTCGACGGGCGTGAAGGCGACCTCGTGCCCGGCCTCCTTCATCGCCGCCTCCCACTGGTCGAGGCTGCGGTACGGGGTCCTGCGGGGCCGCTCCTTGGCGTACCGCTCGGGCCGGTTGCGGTGCGACTCCCACAGGCCGGTGCGCAGCATGTGCGGGCCGGGGAAGAGCACGGACGCCCCCACGCGCGCGTGCTCGGCCTTCAGATGCGCGTACAGCGACTCGGTCATGGTGACGACGGCCGCCTTGGTGACCGCGTAGACGGAGGCGGTGGGCAGCGGGGCGATCCCGCCGTCGCCGGAGGAGGTGTTGACGACGTGGCCGGGTTCGCCGCCCGCGATCATGCGCGGGACGAAGGCCTGGATGCCGTGGAAGACGCCCCAGACGTTGACGGAGAAGGCCCATTTCCAGTCGTTGGGCTCGTGCTCCCACATCCGGCCTTCGGCGCCCGAGCCGACGCCCGCGTTGTTGCAGAGGACGTGCACGCCGCCGAAGGTGTCGAAGGCCGCGTCCGCGAAGGCGCGTACGGAGTCCGCGTCGCCGACGTCGACCGTACGGGCGAGGACCTGCGCCCCGCCCTCCATCAGCTCCTCGGCCGCCTGGGCGAGCGCGGCCTCCTCCACGTCGCCGAGGACGACGGCGAGCCCCTCGGCGGCGAACCGGCGGGCCATCGCGAGCCCGATGCCGCTCGCCGCGCCCGTGACCACGGCGACCTGTCCCTGGCGCAGCTCCATCACACGCCCCCTGCTGTCGATCCCGCCGGGGGTGCGTCGAGGATCTGCTGCGGGTCGTCGTACCGCTGGTGGATGTACGGCAGGAGGGCCTGGGCGCTCACCCGTTCCACGACCCGGCCCTTCTGGTCGGTGGTCTTCTCGCCGATCGTGATCTCGACGATCCGGCGTACGGGGAGGTCGGCGACGGGGTCGTACATGGACTCGCGCAGGACGATGTCGCCGGTGACCTGCTCCAGCTTGCGGACCTTCTCGTTGCGCAGGCAGTGCACGAGGACGGGGTCCGCGTCGAAGCCCGTGCCGTCCACGCCCGGCAGGAACTTGAAGTAGAAGTCGGTCTTCTCGGTGGGCTCGGGCAGCGGGAGCGGCCCGGAGACCGCGCCGCGCACCTCGACGAAGTCGATGCCGTGCCGGCCGAGGGAGGCGCGGACGACGAGTCCGTCGCGTTCGACGACGACCTGGCCGAGCTTCTTCGGCTCACCGAAGACCTCGCGGCCGCCGATGAGGGCCCGCTCCAGGGTCATCGGCATGACCAGCGGGTACCAGCCCTCCTGGTCGCCGTGGGCGGCGGCCACGGCGACCGAGCCGGCGCCGAGGGGGTAGCCGGGCAGGTCGACCTGGCTGATGTTGGCCCGGACCAGGGGCCGCTCGGTGGGTTTCAGCGGGGGCGGCAGGACCGCCGCGACGACGTGCGGATCGGTCTCCCAGACGGCGACGACTCCGGTGGACCAGATGTCGGGAAGGTTGCTGCTCCTGGCGCGGGCCGCCGTGATCTCGGCGTCGGTGCGCGCCCCGTACCGTACTCGTGCCATGACGTACCACCCTTCAGGGACCGTCGGCCTGTAACACAGTTACACCGGCGGCGATGAAGGGTAAAGGGCCGTGCACCGACGAGAACGAGGGGGACGGATGGCGCGCAGCGCACTCACCCGCGACGAGGTCCTGGCGGCCGCCGCCGCGCTCGTGAAGCAGCACGGCCCGGACGCCCTCACCATGCGCAAGCTCGCCGCCGAGCTCGGCACGGCGGTGACCTCGATCTACTGGCACGTCGGCAACCGCGAGTCGCTCCTCGACGCGCTGGTCGAGCGGACGGTCGCCGACCTCTCCGCGATCACGGCGCGCGGCCGGACCCCTGCCGAGCGGATCGTCTCGGTGGCCCGGGCGCTCCGCCGCGAACTGCGGGACCGGCCGCACCTGGTGGCGATGGTCCACGAACGGGGCCTGACGGAGCGCATGTTCCTTCCCGCGCAGCGCGCGCTGGCCCACGAGGTCCACGCGGCCGGGCTGCGCGGCGCACGGGCCGCGGAGGTGGTCCGCGCGGTGCAGGTGCAGGTCGTCGGCTACGTCCTGGTGGAGCGCAACCGTGAGCGGGCGCCGGTCCAGTCCCCCGCCGAGGAGGAGCTCTGGGAGACGGAGACGACCGACCCGGACGACCCGGCCCTCACCCGCGCGCTGGCCCGCCCGATCGACACGGAGCGCCTCTTCGCCGCCTCCGTACGCGCCCTGGTGGACGGCCTCCTGGCCACTGCCCGCCGGACCCGGTGAACTCCCGTGCGGGGCACAGCCGCTGACGCCCGCGCGACGGGTCACCGTCCGCCGGATGGCCGGTTCCGACGGGTGGGAGGGGCACCGGGGGGTCGAGGTGTCGGTCGGGGCCCGTATTCTCAGTGACCATGCTCGACGACCGTACGACAGCAGCAGCGTGGCCGACCGCCTACCCACAGGGGTACGCGGTCGTCGACGTGGAGACCACCGGACTCGCCCGCGACGACCGGATAGTGTCGGCTGCCGTCTACCGCCTGGACGCCCAGGGGAACGTCGAGGACCACTGGTACACGCTGGTCAATCCGGAGCGCGACCCCGGGCCGGTCTGGATCCACGGGCTGACCAGTGAGGCGCTGGAGGGCGCGCCGCTCTTCCCCGAGATCGCCGCCGAGTTCTCCGCGCGGCTCGACGGCCGGGTCCTGGTGGCGCACAACGCGCTCTTCGACTGGTCGATGATCGCCCGCGAGTACGCGCGGGCCGACCGCACCGCGCCCGTGCGGCAGCGGCTCTGCACGATCGCCCTGGCGAAGGAGCTGTCGCTCCCGTTGCCCAACCACAAGCTGGAGTCGCTGGCCGCGCACTTCGGTGTCGTCCAGCAGCGGGCGCACCACGCGCTGGACGACGCGCGGGTGCTGGCCGAGGCGTTCCGGCCGAGCCTGCACGCGGCGGCCGAGCGGAACGTACGGCTGCCGCTCCTGGAGTGCCGGCCGCTGACCGAGTGGGTGTCCACGCCCGCCCCGGCCCGGATCGGCCGGCAGGCCTCGTACGCCACGAACGGCTGGCGCCCCTCGCGGAAGCGGCCGCCGTGCCCGTACCCGAACCCCGGACGTTACGAAGCGGACAAACCGCTCAAGCAGGGCATGCGGGTGGCGTTCTCGGGCGACACCTCCATCGACCGCGAGCTGCTGGAGGACCGCGCGGTAGAGGCGGGGCTCCATGTCGCCACCAGCGTCTCCCGGCTGACGAGCCTGCTGGTGACGAACGATCCGGACGCCGCCACCTCCAAGACGGTGAAGGCGAAGTCCTTCGCCACCCCGATCGTCGACGAGGCCGCCTTCACCCAACTGCTGCGGGACGTGACCCCGGCAGACGGGTGACGCCCCGGGCGTGCCGCCCGCGGCTCGTCCGCCGCGGGCAGCACCCTGTGGCGCATGGCACGTTGTGAGGTCTGCGGAAACGACTACGGCATGTCCTTCGAGGTGCACGCGCAGGGCGCGGTGCACGTCTTCGACTGCTTCTCGTGCGCCATTCACCGCATGGCGCCCATCTGTGAGCACTGCCGGGTCTCGATCATCGGCCAGGGTGTCGAGGTCGAGGGGAACTGGTACTGCGGCGCCCACTGCGCCCGTGCGGAGGGAAAGGCGGGCATCGTCGACAGAGTGTGACCACAACCCCCGTGCGTGCACCTCATGACCACAGTTGTACGGTCATGGGGTGTACCGCTTCCTGTTGTCCCGGCAGTGGGTGATCCTCACCCTCGTCGCCCTCGTCCTCGTCCCGACGATGATCGAGCTGGGCTTCTGGCAGTTCCACCGGCACGAGCGCCGGGTCGCCCAGAACGCCCTGATCGCGGACAACCTCAAGGCGAAGCCGGTCCCCGTCGAGCAGCTGACCTCCCCCGGCCACACCGTCCCGCGCGCCGACTACTGGCGTACGGTCACGGCCACCGGCACCTTCGACACCGCGCACGAGGTCGTCGTCCGGCGGCGCACCAACGCCGACGACCAGCAGGGCGTCATGGTCCTCACCCCGCTGGTCCTGAAGGACGGCCGGGCCGTCGTCGTCAACCGCGGCTGGGTCCCCGCCGCGCCCGACCAGAAGGCGTACCCCGAGGTCCCGCCCGCGCCGAAGGGCGAGGTGACCGTGACCGGCCGGCTCAAGGCCGACGAGACGACCGGCGCCAGCGGCATCAAGGACCTGCGCGGGCTGCCGGACCGTCAGGTGATGCTGATCAACAGCGCCCAGCAGGCCGAGCTGACCGGCCTCACCGTGCTCGGCGGGTACGTCGAGCAGACCGCGCCGGACTCTCCCGGCGGCTCCCCCGAGCTGGTCCCCGAGCCGGACCACGACTCGATCGGCGCGCACATGGCGTACGCCGTGCAGTGGTGGCTCTTCACGGCCGGTGTGCCTGTCGGCTGGGTGATCCTGGTCCGCCGCGAGAAGCGGGACCAGGAGGCGGCGGCGCGTACGGACGGTGGCGCGGGGACTCCCGAACCCGAACCGGCAGCGGTGTAGGCCACAGCGTTCTTCTGATTGACCGTCGGTCTCGGCGGGAACACGCCAAGGCGTGACGCAACGTATCGACGACTACGCCCTCATCGGCGATCTCCAGACCGCCGCGCTCGTCGGACGCGACGGGTCGATCGACTGGCTGTGTCTACCGCGCTTCGACTCGGCCGCCTGCTTCGCCGCGATCCTCGGCGACGAGGAGAACGGCCACTGGCGGCTGGCCCCCAAGGGCGCCAAGACCTGCACGACCCGGGGCTACGCCGGTGACTCGCTGGTCCTGGAGACGTACTGGGAGACCCGCACGGGCACGGTCAAGGTCGTCGACTTCATGCCGCAGCGTGACGAGTCCCCCGATCTGATGCGGATCGTGGAGGGCGTCAGCGGCAGCGTCGAGATGAGCGGGGTGCTGCGGCTGCGCTTCGACTACGGCTCGGTCGTGCCGTGGGTCCGGCGCAGCGACGGCCACCGGGTGGCCGTCGCCGGTCCCGACTCGGTCTGGCTGCGCAGCGAGCCGGAGGTGAAGACCTGGGGGCAGCAGTTCTCGACCTGTTCGTCGTTCACCGTCGACGCGGGCCAGAAGGTGGCCTTCGTGCTCACCTGGCACCCCTCGCACCGGCCGCGCCCGGAGCTGATCGACCCCTTCGGGGCGCTCGACGAGTGCCTGACGGACTGGCGGGACTGGGCGGCGCGCTGCACCTACCAGGGCCCGTACCGCGAGGCGGTGCTGCGCTCGCTGATCACGCTGAAGGCGCTCACCTACGCGCCGACCGGCGGCATCGTCGCCGCGCCCACCACCTCGCTCCCGGAGGAGCTGGGCGGCGTACGGAACTGGGACTACCGCTCCTGCTGGCTGCGCGACTCCACCCTCACCCTGAACGCGCTGCTGTCGGCCGGCTATGTCGAGGAGGCGGGGGCCTGGCGCGACTGGCTGCTGCGGGCGGTCGCGGGCGACCCGGCGGATCTGCAGATCATGTACGGCCCGGGCGGCGAGCGGCGGCTGCCGGAGACGGTGCTGCCCTGGCTGCGCGGGTACGCGGACTCGGCGCCGGTGCGGATCGGGAACGCGGCGGTGGATCAGTTCCAGCTCGACGTGTACGGCGAGGTCATGGACTCGCTCTACATGGCGCGGGAGGCCGGGATCCCGCCGGTCGTGCACGCCTGGAACCTGCAGCTGAGCCTGCTCGGGTTCCTGGAGTCGACCTGGCGGGCGCCGGACGAGGGGCTGTGGGAGGTGCGCGGCCCGCGCCGCCACTTCGTCCACTCGAAGGTGATGGCCTGGGTGGCCGCCGACCGGGCGGTGCGCACGCTGGAGGCCGACCCCTCGCTGCGGGGCGATGCGGCGCGCTGGCGGGCGATGCGGGACGAGATCCACGCGGAGGTGTGCGACCGGGGGTACGACCCCGTGCGCAACACCTTCACCCAGTCCTACGGCTCACGGGAGCTGGACGCGGCGACGCTGCTGATCCCCCGGGTCGGGTTCCTGCCGCCGGACGATCCCCGCGTGGTGGGGACGGTGGACGCGGTGCGGGAGGAGCTGACGCACGGCGGCTTCGTCCGTCGCTACAGCACCGAGGGCGTCTCCGTGGACGGCCTGCCCGGCGGGGAGGGAACGTTTCTCGTCTGCTCCTTCTGGATGGCGGACGCGCTGCGGATGACGGGCCGTGAGGAGGAGGCGCGGGAGCTCTTCGAGCACCTCCTGAAGCTCCGTAACGACGTCGGGCTGCTCGCGGAGGAGTACGACCCGGTCGCGGGGCGGCAGCTGGGCAACTTTCCGCAGGCGTTCAGCCACATCGGCCTGGTGGGGACCGCTCTCGCGCTGGGCGCGGAGGACGCGGCAGGATAGGGCCCATGGATCTTGGACTGAAGGACCGTGTGTACGTGGTGACCGGCGGGACCCGGGGGCTCGGCCGTGCCTCGGCCGAGGCGCTGCTCGCCGAGGGCGCGAAGGTGCTGGTCACCGGGCGCGAGGAGAAGACGGTCGCCGAGGCGGTCGCGGAGCTGGGCCCGGACGCGGCGGGGCTCGCCGCCGACAACGCGGACCCGGAGGCGCCCGCCCGGCTGATCGCGGAGGCGCGGGCCCGCTTCGGGCGCTTCGACGGCATCCTCGTGAGCGTGGGCGGACCGGCGCCGGGCTTCGGCGCGGACAACACCGACGAGCAGTGGGCGGCGGCCTTCGACAGCGTCTTCCTCGGCGCGGTACGGATGGCCAGGGCGGCGGCGGAGGCGCTGACCGAGGGCGGGGTCATCGGCTTCGTCCTGTCGGGCTCCGTCCACGAGCCGATCCCGGGCCTGACGATCTCCAACGGCCTGCGCCCGGGGCTCGCCGGCTTCGCGAAGTCCCTCGCATCGGACCTGGGGCCGCGGGGCATCCGGGTGGTCGGCGTGCTGCCGGGGCGGATCGACACGGACCGGGTGCGCCAGCTGGACGCCCTGTCGGGCGACGCGGAGGCCACGCGCGCGGCGTCCGAGGCCCGTATCCCGCTGCGGCGCTACGGCACCCCGGAGGAGTACGGCCGCACGGCGGCGTTCCTGCTGTCGCCGGCGGCCTCGTACATGACGGGTGTGATGGTCTCGGTGGACGGCGGCGCCCGGCACGGCTTCTGACGACGGCCGGGTGGCGGGACCTGACCGGACCGGCGTGACCGGTCGGCCGAACGTGGCCGGACCCGGTCGGCCGGGCGTCAGGTCACGCGGCGGGCTCGGTGTCTGACCGCGCGGAGGCGGGCTTCGGTCGGGAGGGCGCCCAGGCCCGTCGAGGTGCGGGCGTTGGCCAGGGCCTCGGTGGACAGGGAGGCGAGGGCGGCGCCCGGCGAGGCGTGCGGCTCCAGGAGCAGTGCCATGCGCGTGCGGGGGGCCGTGCGGCGGCCCGTCAGGGCGACCCGGGCGCGTGCCACGCCGCCCTGGGCCGTCGCGTCCGCCTCCAGGACGCTCTCCAGGGTCCGGCCCCGGACCGTCGCCGCCTCACCGTCGCCGGTGTCGATCACGATCTCCGTGAGCCGGGCGCGGCGGAACTGGGCGAGCAGCCACCACAGGGCCAGCAGCACGATCACGCCGAGGACGGCGATCACCACCGGCCACCACCAGCCCTCGTCGCGCCGGCGCAGCCGGTCCGCCCGGCTCACCAGGACGTCGGTGGGGCCCGACCACGGCCACCACGAGGGCACCGCCAGGTCCAGCCCGGCGGCCAGGACCGCCCCGCCGCCGGCGACGAGCGCCAGGCCGATCAGGGCGAGCAGGACGCGGTTGACGCGGCGCAGGACGGCGGTCACGCCCGTCCTCCCTTCTTCGGCGGGCGGCCCACGCGGACCGTCAGCTCGGGTGGGCGGGCCAGGCCCAGGTCGTCGATGCCGGTGCCGAGGACGCTCTCCAGGTCGGCGCGGACCTGGTCCAGTTCACGGAAGTGGGAGACCGCCCGGACCGCCACCTTCCTCCGGCCCATCCGTACCCGTGCCGACTGCACGCCCGAGACCTCCATCGCCCGGTCCCGCAGGGCCAGCTCGGCGGCCTCGCGGTCGAGCCCGGCCCGTACGTCGGTGTGGTCACGCCGCATCGGGAGGACGGAGCGCAGCCCCGGGGTGGCCGCCAGGATCAGAAGCCAGACGCCGAGGACGACGGCGAGGGCCGCGCCGGCCAGCACCCAGGCGTTGTCGAGGGGCCGGGTCGCCAGGTCGTCGGCGAGTTCCCGGCGCCAGCTCATGGCCGTACGGCCGGCCCGGACGGCGGCCACGTCGTAGAGCAGCAGGCCGGTGCCGCCGAGGAGGATCAGGGCGATCAGCGCCGCGGGGATGCGCCGCACCGCCCAGAAGCGGCGCGCGTCGGGCGTGGCCGGCGGCTCCTTCAGTACGGGTACGTCCTTGGCGCCCGCGCCGGCTCCGGTCTCCGTCTCCGTGGTCATCGCAGCCTCCGCCCGTCCGACTCGCGCGCCGTGCGCGGGGAGTGCAGACGCTCGACGTGGACGGCCACCTCGGGGACCTCCATGCCCGCCAGCTCGCGCACCCGTTTCCTCACCTGGCTGCGCACCTCGCGGCACTGTCGGCCGAGGTCGACGGGGTATCCCAGCTCCAGGCTGACCGAGACCCGCGCCGTGTCACGCTGCACGTGGACCGAGGCGTGCGGCGGCGAGCCGCCCTGGGGCACCGCGTCGAGTGCCTCCCGCGCGGCGCGCGCGGCGATCTTCGCGACGACCCGGTCGGCGATCGTGGTCGCCCCACGGCCGGCCGGGCCCACCCGGTCGAGTGTCACCCCCGGTCACCGCCGCCGCTCGCCGCGCTCGCGACCCCGGAAGAAGTCGCCGGGTTCGAGGTCCCCCTCCAGGAACCGCCCGACGACGAAGCCGATCGCGCCCAACGCCGCGACCAGCACGAACGCCCCGAAGCCGCCGAAGTATCCGGCGAAGCCGAGGGCCATTCCGGCCACCAGGCCGACCATCGCCATGCTCATGCTGAGCCCTTTCAGTCGGACCGCCGACGGCTACTGGAGCCGCGACTCCGGCTCCTCTTCCTCGTCCTCCGGCAGCTTCACGTCGCTCACCGCGATGTTGACCTCGACGACCTCCAGACCGGTCATCCGCTCGACCTCCGCGATGACGTTCTCGCGCACGGCTCCGGCCACCTCGGCGATGGCGGCGCCGTACTCGACCACGATCTCGAGGTCGAGCGCGGTCTGCACCTCGCCGACTTCGGCCTTGACGCCTCGGGTGGCGCCCGCCTTGGTGCCCCCGCCGCCCGGGACCCGCTCGCGCACGGCGCCGAGCGTGCGGGACAAGCCGCTTCCCATGGCGTGGACGCCGTCGACCTCACGTGCGGCCAGTCCGGCGATCTTCTCGACGACGCCGTCGGCGATGGTGGTCCGACCACGGCTGGCGGGGTCGCCGCCGCCGCGCTTGATCACGGACGGGTCACGGGGGTGTGCAGGATCATTCATCACCATTCATCCCTTCTCTGCGCCTATATCCACCTTTGCCCACATTAGGCTGGGGCAATGACGACGACATCTGGGGCGGGACGGGCGGAGGCGCTCCGCGGGCGATTCAGGCTGGGTCGGCTGCTGCCCCTGGGAGAGGCCACGGACGGTGCGTGGCTGGCGGAGAGCGCGGCACGCAGGGTGCTGCTGCGAGCAGCGGCGACGGTACGGGGCGTGGTGCCGGGAAAGCTCCGGGTGGGGCTCGCGGAGGAGCGGCCGGACGCGCCGTTCCCCGTGCCGCCGGGCGGGCTGCCGCCGGGGACGCTGCGGATCACTGGGGACTTCGCGGCCGAGTGGGCCGCGGGGGACGCACGAGTGGCGGGCAGGCCGCTGCCGGTTCTTGCCGAGGAGGTACGCGAGGCGCTGTTCGCCTCGGCGGATCGGGATCTGGGCCTTGTGGTCACTGCGGTGGACCTGCGGGTGACCGGTCTCGCGGAGGCCGCCCCGGATTCACCGGCCCCCACTCCGCCACCCGGGCGAACCCCCGCTCCGGCGGCCGACGATCCGGTGGCGTTCGCCGTGCTCGGCGTGCCGGGCGTGGTGGGGCTGACGTCCGTCCTGGGCACCCCGGTCCACCGGGCCCCCGGGGCGCTGCGCGTGGAACTGGCGGTCGGCGTCAACCACCGCTCCCTGGACGTGGCCCGTGCCGTCCGCGCCCGGGTGGCCGAAACGGCCCCCGGGGCGACGGCGGTCACGGTTCTGGTCGCGGAGATCCGCTGAGACGCGGCCGCGGGCGACGCACACCGAAGGGGGCGGCCTCCGGCGCACGCGGAATCAGTCGCCGAGCCCCGCCAGGTCGCGCAGACGGCGGGCCTGCGCGGCGCGCTCGGCGGTGCGCTGCTCCTCGTACGAACGGCCGGCGGCGCCCTGGAGCAGCGCCTTGGTCTCGATCACGGCGTCGCGCGGGGCGGAGAGCAGGGCGGCGCTCAAGTCCCGTACGGCGCCGTCGAGTTCGTCGACGGGCACGGCGATGTTGGCGAGGCCGATGCGCTCGGCCTCCTGCGCGTGGACGAAGCGGCCCGTGGCGCAGATCTCCAGCGCACGGGCGTAGCCGACAAGCCCCACGAGCGGGTGCGTGCCGGTGAGGTCGGGGACGAGTCCCAGGCTGGTCTCGCGCATGGCGAACTGCACGTCGTCGGCGACGACCCGCAGGTCGCAGGCGAGGGCGAGCTGGAACCCGGCACCGATGGCGTGCCCCTGGACAGCCGCGATCGACACGATGTCGCTACGGCGCCACCAGGTGAACGCCTCCTGGTACTCGGCGATGACCGCGTCCAGGTCCTCGTCCGAACCCCGTGCCATGTCCAGGAAGGACGGCTCTCCGTCGAAGCCCTCGGGCGTGAACGCCTGCCGGTCGAGCCCGGCGGAGAAGGACTTGCCCTCACCGCGCAGGACGACGACCCGCACGCTGCCCGGCAGTGACCGGCCGGCCTCCGTCAACGCCCGCCACAGAGCGGGAGACTGGGCGTTGCGCTTCGCCGGATTGGTCAGGGCCACCGTGGCAACGGCGTCCTCGACGGTGAGCCGTACACCGTCCTTGTCGAACACGAGCACAGAGTCGAGCGAAGTCATGGGGCGCCTCCGGTTCCGGTGCAGCACTGCTTAAGTGACTGCACAGTAACCACCCGGCCGGCCGCATGGGCGACCGGGTGGCCACCGCGAGAACCGATGGACCCGACGAACCGCGCCCGCTCAGGCCGAGGCGGCCTTCTTGCCCCGTGTCGCTCCGCCGCGTCCACGCAGCGTGACTCCGGATTCACTGAGCATCCGGTGGACGAATCCGTAGGAGCGGCCGGTTTCCTCGGCCAGCGCCCGGATGCTCGCACCGGAGTCGTACTTCTTCTTCAGGTCTGCCGCGAGCTTGTCGCGCGCGGCGCCGGTCACCCGGCTGCCCTTCTTCAGAGTCTCGGCCACCCGTGCCTCCTCATGGGAAGTGCGCTCTGGACTTCTCATGATCACCCCTCCCGGACGTCCTGGCCACCCATTCGACAAGGTCCGTGGCACCAGGTTTGCGCCCCGGCAGGCTCTCGCCACGAGCGGAGTCTTCGATTCCGGTCGGTGTGATCCACGCTCCGGGGCCCGCCGGACCAGGAAGTGCCTGGTCAGCGCCGCAGGGGGTGCACAAAGGCGGCGCGGCCCCTGCGGAAGGATTCCGCACAGAGCCGCGCCGGGGGTACGAGACGCCCTCACTCAGATGAAGGATCACCCATGAGCCGAATGATCCATACCGAGATGATCAGGCGAGTGCCACGAGGTCCTTGTAGTCCGGGCCCCACAGGTCCTCGACGCCGTCCGGGAGCAGGATGATCCGCTCCGGCTCCAGCGCGTCGACCGCGCCCTCGTCGTGCGTGACGAGGACGACCGCGCCCTTGTAGGTGCGCAGCGCGCCGAGGATCTCCTCACGGCTGGCCGGGTCGAGGTTGTTGGTCGGCTCGTCCAGGAGCAGCACGTTCGCCGAGGAGACGACCAGGGTCGCCAGGGCGAGCCGGGTCTTCTCGCCACCGGAGAGGACTCCGGCCGGCTTGTCGACGTCGTCGCCGGAGAAGAGGAAGGATCCGAGCGTCTTGCGCACCTCGACGAGGTCGAGGTCGGGCGCGGAGGAGCGCATGTTCTCCAGGACGGTGCGCTCCGGATCGAGCGTCTCGTGCTCCTGGGCGTAGTAGCCGAGCTTGAGGCCGTGGCCCGGGGTCACCTCGCCGGTGTCGGGCTTCTCGGCCCCGGCGAGCAGACGCAGCAGCGTGGTCTTGCCCGCGCCGTTGAGGCCGAGGATGACGACGCGCGAGCCCTTGTCGATGGCGAGGTTCACATCGGTGAAGATCTCGAGCGAGCCGTACGACTTCGACAGACCTTCCGCCGTCAGCGGGGTCTTGCCGCAGGGCGCGGGCTCCGGGAAGCGGAGCTTGGCGACCTTGTCGTTGACCCGGACCGCCTCCAGGCCCGAGAGCAGGCGCTCGGCGCGCTTGGCCATGTTCTGCGCGGCGACGGTCTTGGTGGCCTTGGCGCGCATCTTGTCGGCCTGCGAGTTGAGGGCGGCGGCCTTCTTCTCGGCGTTCTGGCGCTCGCGCCTGCGGCGCTTCTCGTCGGCCTCGCGCTGCTGCTGGTAGAGCTTCCAGCCCATGTTGTAGACGTCGATCGCCGAGCGGTTGGCGTCCAGGTAGAAGACCTTGTTCACGACGGTCTCGACGAGGTCGACGTCGTGGGAGATGACGATGAAGCCGCCGCGGTAGGTCTTCAGGTAGTCGCGCAGCCAGACGATGGAGTCGGCGTCGAGGTGGTTGGTGGGCTCGTCGAGGAGCAGGGTGTCGGCGTCGGAGAAGAGGATCCGGGCCAGTTCGACGCGGCGGCGCTGGCCGCCGGAGAGGGTGTGCAGCGGCTGCCCGAGGACCCGGTCGGGGAGCCCGAGGGCGGCGGCGATGGTCGACGCCTCGGCCTCGGCGGCGTACCCGCCCTTGGTGAGGAACTCGGTCTCCTGGCGCTCGTACTGCTTCATCGCCTTGTCGCGCGTGGCGCCGGTGCCGGTCGCGATGCGCTCCTCGTTCATCCGCATCTTCTTGATGAGGACGTCCAGGCCACGGGCGGAGAGGATGCGGTCGCGGGCCAGGACGTCGAGGTCGCCGGTGCGCGGGTCCTGCGGGAGGTAGCCGACCTCGCCGGAGCGGGCGATCTGGCCGGCGGCGGGCATGCCCTCGCCCGCGAGGCACTTGGTGAGCGTGGTCTTGCCCGCTCCGTTGCGGCCGACGAGGCCGATGCGGTCGCCCTTGGCGATGCGGAAGGAAGCGGACTCGATGAGGATGCGGGCGCCGGCGCGCAGCTCGATGCCGGAAGCGGTGATCACGGACAGACTCCAGGGCGGACGGTTCGGCGGAAAGGGCTGAGAGCGGATTCGACGCCGCTAGTCATGCGCGCGGAGAATGGCCATACGGCCAGTCTAACGGGCGCATGCAACTGCTTTTCGGCCACAGTCCGGGGCCTGCCCTCCACCACCCCTTTCCCTCACCCCCGCACATGCCCGACAAAAGGGGCGAGCCCTGTTGTATTCGCCGATACTCGGGCGCAGGGCGGCGGTCACCGCCGCGGCGAGACGGCAGAGGCGGTGGCCCATGCAGTTCGACGACGACGCCAACCTGGACACCTCGGAGGTCAAGGACGTCCGCGGCAGCCGTGTCCCCGGCGGGAAGGCGACCGTCGGCGGCGGCATCGTCGGATTCATCGCGCTGATCCTGGGGGTGCTGTTCGGGGTGGGCCCCGAACAGCTGGGGCTCTCCTCCGGCGACCCCGAGCCGGTCGCGACCTCCTCCTCGCTGGCCCAGGTCGAGCGGACCTGCCGGACCGGCGCGGACGCGAACACCCGCGAGGACTGCCGGATCGTGGCGGTCGTCAACAGCGTGCAGGACTTCTGGCGGGCGGAGTACGCGCGGCGCGGCGGCCGGTACGGGGACGCGCGCACGGTCATGTTCTCCCACCAGGTCGCGACCGGCTGCGGCTCGGCCACCTCGGCGGTCGGGCCGTTCTACTGCCCCGGCGACCGGCAGGTCTATCTGGACCTGGGCTTCTTCGACGAGCTGCGGACCACGTTCGGGGCGAGCGGCGGCCCCTTCGCCCAGGCCTACGTGGTGGCGCACGAGTACGGCCACCACGTGCAGAACATGATGGGCACCCTGGCCCGCTCCCAGGACGGTCGGGCCGGCGCGAACTCCAACGCCGTGCGGGTCGAGCTGCAGGCCGACTGCTACGCGGGCGTCTGGGCGCGCCACGCGACGACCACGCCGGACGAGAAGACCGGGCGGCCCCTGCTGACCCGCTTGACGGAGGCCGACATCCAAGACGGTCTGGACGCGGCGGCGGCCGTGGGCGACGACCGGATCCAGGAGAGGTTCCAGGGCCGGGTGACACCGGAGAACTGGACGCACGGCTCGGCGGCGCAGCGCCGGCAGTGGTTCTCCACCGGGTTCAGGAGCGGGGACATGGCGCAGTGCAACACCTTCCGCTGAGGCGCCCCGATGTCAGTGGCGGATGCCAGACTGAGACCCAGGTCACATTCCGCCATGAGAAGGAGTGATCGGGATGGCTGAGGCACCCCATATCTGTCCGACCCTGACCTACCACGACGCGCAGACGGCGATCAGACAGCTCACGGAGGCCTTCGGCTTCACCCGCACCGCGGTGTACGAGAGCGAGGACGGCAAGGTCATGCACGCCGAGCTGTCGTACGGGAACGGGACGGTGATGCTCGGCAGCAAGGGCACGGGCACCGAGTTCGACAAGCTGGTCGAGGGCTCCGGGCCCAGCGGGGTGTACGTCCACGTGGACGACGTGGACGAACACCACGCGCGGGCGGTGGCCCACGGCGTCGAGATCGTGATGCCGCCGACGGACCAGGACTACGGCTCGCGGGACTACATCGCCCGCGACGGCGAGGGCAACGTCTGGAGCTTCGGCACCTACCTGCCGGGGGCCACCGGCTGAGATCGGGCCAGGAGGGCGGGCGGGAGGTGCGACGGGCCCGGGCGGGGCGCCTCGGCGGGTGCCCGGGCGGGTGTCTCAGGATCCTCCGGTGTGGACCTGGAAGGCCGCTCGGCGGACCGCCTTGGCAAGGGCGGGGTCCGGGTGGGCGGCGGCGAGCGCGACCAGGACCTGCACCGTACGGGGGTGGCCGACGGCGCGGACCTCGTCCAGGAGCGCCGGGACCGTGCCCTGGACGGCCGACTCCAGATGCCGCACGAGGAGAGTGCTCTCACCGTGGTCGGCGACGGCCGCGGCGGTGTCCACCCAGAGCCAGGTGGCCTCCTCGCGGGTGAGCACCTCCGGAGCGTCGTCGGGGTCGGCACCTTCGTACTCGGCGAGCCAGAGCAGGGCGTACGGCCGGAGGGAGACCTCCTCGGCCGCGGCCCGGACCTCCGCCTCGGCCGGCGCTCCGACGACCCGGAGCGCCTCGAAGGCGAGGCCGCGCAGCAGGGCGTCCTCCCCCCGGGCGACGGCGAGGAGTTCGGCGACCGCGCTGGAGAGGGTGCGGGCGGCGAGCCAGGCGCGGTACTCGTCACGCGCGGGGCCGGGGGTGAGGCCCGCGCAGCCGCGGAGCATGTCCTCGGCCGACTGCTCGATGTTGCCGGCCGGGCTCTGGGCGGCGACGCAGATCTGCTCCAGCTTGACCCAGACCGCCCAGTTGCCGAGCGGGGTCAGGGTGGCCTGCCGGCCGTCCGGCCCCTCGCCGAGGGTCAGGGCGCCGACGGCGGCGAGCCCCTCCAGGGCCCAGTCGAGCAGTGCGGCGAGCCCGTCGGGCCCGGCGGTGGGCGGGGCGTCGGTGCCGGACGCCGTCGCGGTGTCGGCGGCGCCCTCGACGGGCACCTCGCAGCGCTCCTCGCGCAGTTCGTCGACCCGCTGCCCGAGCAGGTCGAGCAGGGCCGGGACCGCCACGGGACCGGCGGAGAGCTGGAGGAGGGAGAGCACCTGGGGGACGGCCTCGACGACCTCGGCGACGGCGCCGGGGGCGACGTCCTCGGGGGCCGGGTGGACCAGGGACCAGGCGTCGAAGAGGGCGACCCAGCCGCGCAGCACGGCGGAGTCGTCGCGGTCCCAGGCGTGCAGCCGCCAGCCGGGGCGGGCGGTGTCCCCGTGGAGTTCCACGAGCCCGGCGAGCCGGGCCCGGTCCCACCCGGCCCGGACCTGGCCGGGCGTCAGGTCCAGCGCGGCGGCGGCCCGTTCCTGGTCGGGAACGGCGCGGGCCGCGGGGTCGGTCGCGGCGACGTGCGCGGGGCCGGTCGCGTCGCGGGTCGTGGGGTGGGTCGCCGGGACGGCCTTCGGGCGGAGCCCGGCGGAGGTCCGGGGCGCGCCGTCGAGGGCGGCCCAGCGGGCGATCCGCACGGCGTCGGCGAGGACGGTCCGTGCCTGGCGGGCCAGTTCCGCGCGAGGCGGAGTGCCCTCCGGCGGGCGCGGGGCCGGGCGGGTGCGCCGGGTCGTCACGGCCCGTCGGGCGGTGGCGAGTGCCCGCGGACGGACAAGTCGGAGTCTGGAGTTGCGCGCCAATTGCTCATCGGGCTTTCGAGACGTCACGGGGGCAGTCTTCCCGTTGGCGGCCCGAAAGCCCAATCGGAATCGGAGGCGCCGTCACCTGCCCCCGGCCGAGGCCCGCCGCCCCACCGCCGCAACGCGCGCGGCCGACCTGCGGAAGAGGCTTGCGGAAGGCCTGCTCAGGGAACTCGCGGGCGGTCTACAGAAGAGGGGTGAGGAAGCGGCGCAGGGCCTCTTCGTAGCGGACCGGGTCGGCGTTCCACATCGCGGCGTGCGGGGCGCCCCTGACGGTGTGGAGAGTGACCAGTTCCGGTCGCCGCGCGGCCAGTTCGAGGGAGGGCTCCCAGGGGGCGATCGTGTCGTCGGGGCCGTGCAGGACGAGCGTCTGCACGCGCAGGGCGCCCGGGTCGGTGGCCTGGGGCAGCCGGTCGCCGTGCGGCCAGCCCCGGCCCGTCGCGGCGCGCACGGCGAGCGGAAGCAGCGGGCCTGGCACGCGGCGGGCGGCGGCGAGGTTGCGCAAGGTGGCCTCCCGGTCGAGGACAGGGGAGTCGAGGACGAGGCCGCGGATGGCGTCCCGTACGCCGGATTCGGCGGCGGCGTGCAGGGCCATCGAGGCGCCGGTCCCCCAGCCGAGCAGCACGACGTGCGCGGCGCCCCTGCGCAGCGCGTAGCGGACGGCGGCGTCGACGTCCCGCCATTCGGAGTCGCCGAGGTGGCCGAGGCCGTCCGGGGACGGGGGCGCGCCCTCGTCCCCCCGGTAGGAGAGACAGAGGACGGGGACCGACCGGCGGGAGAGGAAGGGGACGAGGTTCAGGGCGTGCCGGCGGGTGGTGCCGATGCCGTGCAGGGCGATGACCCAGGTGGGGCGAGCCCCCGGGACCAGCCACGCCGGCAGGGAGCCGAGCTCGCCGGGGATCTCCACGTCCTCCTGGACCACGCCGAGGGCCGTCTCCGGGGTGCCGCTGTGCAGCTCGGGGGTGAAGCGGACCCGGGCGCCGGGCCCCAGGTCGCCGTGCTCGACGCGTACCAGGCGGCGTACGACCGTGTCCGCGGTGTGCGGGACGCGGTCGAGGACCGGGCCGACCACCGCGTGGACGCCGCCGCCCTCGATCCCGTACGTGCCGGGGCGCAGGGAGGCGAGGCTGCGGGTGAGGCTGACCCGGTCGGGGGCCGTGGCGTGCACGGTGAGCCGGGGGTCGCCGGGCAGGGGCCGTCCGGACGTCGCCTTGAGGGCGACGTCGCCGGCGTACCGGCCGGCCGCGAGCACGGCCGCTCCGGCACCGAGCAGAGTGGTGACGGCCGCTGCCGTCGCTGTAGCCGGGCGCACGCTCCCAGTGTCGACAGGTCGGGCCCGGGCTGCCACCGGGCGAACCCACCCGTGGCCGTCACCGGTGAGAGTGACGTGGATCTCCTTCCGGGGTCCCCCGGTGGGCTGACAGGGCCGCTCGGCCCGTCCACGGGCTGACACGGGCGAGCGGGGGCGAAGCGGACGATGTCCCCTGTGTCCCGTGACGGCACGGATTACCCGGGGTCGCACCGTGACCACATCGTGGACAGGGGGTCCACGGAAGGCGCCCCGACCACACAAGCGGAATGCCCCGAACCCGGTTGAGGACACCACTGCGCCCGACCCAGTTCATCTTCCGTTCACTCAGGTTGCCTACGTTCGTCGAGCCACTGACGTCAAACGATTGCCTGGGTAAATGGAACACATCACGCTGCTGCTCGCGATTGTGGTCGTGACAGCTCTCGTGTTCGATTTCACGAACGGTTTCCACGACACCGCCAACGCGATGGCGACGACCATCTCGACCGGTGCCCTCAAGCCCAAGACGGCGGTGGCCATGTCCGCCGTGCTCAACCTGGTCGGCGCGTTCCTGTCCGTCGAGGTCGCCAAGACGATCTCCGGCGGGATCATCAACGAACAGGGCATTCGTACCGAAGTGATCTTCGCGGCGCTCGTCGGCGCCATCCTCTGGAACCTGCTGACCTGGCTCATGGGTCTGCCGTCCAGCTCCTCCCACGCCCTCTTCGGCGGCCTCATCGGCGCGGCCGTGATGTCGGCCGGCTGGTCGGCGGTCAACGGCGGCACCATCGTCACCAAGGTGCTCATCCCCGCGATCGCCGCGCCGCTCGTCGCCGGCCTCGCCGCGATGGCGGCCACCCGGCTGACGTACAAGATCAGCTCGAAGACCAGCACGAAGTCCACGGCCAAGGGCTACCGGGCCGGCCAGATCGCCTCCGCCGGTCTCGTCTCCCTCGCGCACGGCACCAACGACGCGCAGAAGACGATGGGTGTCATCACCCTCGCCCTGGTCACCGGCGGCGTCCTCGTCCCCGGCTCCAACCCTCCGATGTGGGTCGTCGTCTCCGCCGGTGTCGCCATCGCGCTCGGCACCTACCTCGGCGGCTGGCGCATCATCCGCACCATGGGCAAGGGGCTCACCGACCTCCAGCCGCAGCAGGGCTTCGCCGCCCAGACCAGCGCCGCGACGGTCATCCTGGCCTCGTCCAACCTGGGCTTCTCCCTCTCCACCACGCAGTCCTGCTCCGGCGCGGTGATGGGCGCGGGCCTCGGCCGCAAGGGCGGTGTCGTCCGCTGGTCGACCGCGACCCGGATGTTCGTCGCCTGGGGTCTGACCCTGCCCGCCGCGGGTCTGGTCGGCGCCGGCGCCGAGTTCCTCACCAAGCAGGGCACCTGGGGCGTCGCCGCCGTCGCGGTCCTCCTCGTCGCGGGCTCGGCCGTCATCTGGGCGCTGTCCCGCCGCAAGCCGGTCGATCACCACAACGTGACCGCCGACGAGATCGACGGCGAGCCCGCGGGCGTCGTGACCACCGCCATGGCGGCCGTCGCCCCGCCGGCCCCGGCCGGTTCCGTGGCCGCCGTCGCGGACGAGCACCTCAAGACCACCATCCCCGCGCCGGCCCCTGCGGACCCGGCAGCTCCCGCAGCCCCGGCCGCGGTGTAAGGAACGAAACGACATGAAGATCGACTGGGCAGCTCTCGGCTCCGTCTTCGGAGTCAGCCTCGTGGCGACCGTCGCCCTCGTGGGCCTCTTCACCCTCGGCATCGTCGGCCTCTCCAAGCAGGAGCAGGCCGCGTCCCAGGGCGGCTCGGCCGCGATGGCGCGCACCGGCGCGTACGCCTGCTTCGCGCTGTGCGCGGCGGCCGTCGCGTACGGCATCTATCTGATCGTCGTCTGACGACGGTCCCTCTGCGAGACGGCCGGGCGGGTCGCACCTTCGGGTGCC
>NZ_JBSGWV010000049.1:0-47192 GCF_053609105.1 Streptomyces sp. NPDC054975 | reverse complement strand
CGCCATGGCGGAGCCATGGCAACCGACGACAACGCGGCGAGGCGCGGTGCCAGACTCCGCGAGCCCGGCCTGATCCAAACGAGAGGCCCTAGCGGGCGGGTCAGCCCATTCTGCGCTGGAGGGCGGCCAGGGCGCCGGCCTTGCGGCCGGGGACGCGGCGGCGGAGTGCGACGAGGGCGTTGCCCAGCTCGCGGGCGCGGGCGGGGTCCTCGATCCGTTCCCACTGGTGGTGGGCGCGGTCGACCGCGCCCTCGACGTCGGGGTCCTGGGGGCCCTGGCTCAGGGCGAGCCGGGCGCGGGCGGCACCGATCCACAACTCGCAGCTGCGGGCGGGCTGCCCGGCGAGCCGGGCGAGGTCGGCGCGTACCTCCATCCAGTGCACGGCCTCCGGCGACCGCGCCCCGTACCGCCGCAGCGCCGCCTGCTCCCAGGCCACGGCGACCGCCACGGCCTCCCCGTGCCGCCCGGCATGCGCGGCGGCGAGGATGGTGGGGTGCGGGTCGGGCTCGTGCACCGTGGCGGCGGGGGTGCGCGCGGGCCCCGCAGCACGAACGGCCGGGTCGCCGACGGCGGTTGCGCGCCCGTGCTCCGGCTGTGGCTCGGGTACCGGCGTGGGCATCGGCTCGGGTGCGGCGCCGTCGCGTGGCCGCGCGACGGCGCCCGTCAGGACGATCGAATCGTTGCCCACCGACACGGGCGGTGAACCCACCCACCCCTGAGGCGGGTGCACCGTCGCCGAGGCCCCCGCCTCCTCCGTCAGATATACGGCCTCGCCCGAGCCCGCCTGCGCGGCCGCGTCCGCGTGGAGGTGAGCGAGGGCGGGGCGGGCGCCGGTGCGCCAGACCGCGGCGAAGTGGCGCAGGTACTCCGGCGTCGTGGGCGCGTCGCTCCGACGCGGGGCGGGGGCGACGCGGCCGTAGAGCCGGATGCCTGGGCCGAGCGAGAGGAGACCCGGGGCGGAGCCGAGGCGCTCCCAGAGCTCGGCGTCGACGACCAGGTCCGCCACCACCGTGGTCGTGCCCTGCCGCCGTACCGCCAGCTCCGCCGCGAGCCAGTGCCACGGGAGCCCGGTGTACCGCAGGGTCGTCGCGGTGCTGCGCGCCAGCGCCAGGTGCGGCAGGTGTTGACGGCGGTCCGCCTGGAGTTGCCCCGCGAGGTAGAGCGCGAGCGGTCCCGGCGTCGCGGCCGAGGACCGCAGGCGTGTCAGGACGGTCTGCGGGTCGAGCGGGTCGGCGAGTTCGACGACCGTCGCCACGGGCGTGCCGGTCAGTGCGCCCGGCGGCACCGCCGCGAGCGCGGGCAGCACGGACGCCGCGTCCACCGCCCGGCCGCGCCCTGCCGGCGCCGCCGCGAGCAGGACCGCCGTCCCCACCGTTTGCAGATCGTCGTTCACCACACGAGCACCGTAACCTTCCCACCGCCCCCACCCGTTACCAACCCGATGGCCGATAATCGACGGGCCGTTGGCATATGCCAGAAGCACCACCGTATCGAGTGTTGCCAAATCCCTTACGGGCTGTCTCAGCCTGTGCAACAGTCGTATCCGGGCCTTGTTCCACCGCTCGCCCGCGCCGCGCCTGTATCGGAGTACGACATGCCGTCCCCTCTCTACGCGGACCGTCCAGCCCAGCCGCCGGAGCCCGGCACCGTGGACGCGCTGATCTCGCAGACCCGCCGACTGCGCGGGGACGTGGACGCCGTGCGCCGGGACGCCGTGTTGGACGAGGACGACCCGAAGAACCGCTGGCAGCGTGCCCTCTGCGATCTCGCCGTTCACCAACTCGACGACCTGGGCGCCCACTTGGGTCAGCTCAAGGCCGGCATCCCGGACGAGCTGCCGCAGTCGGCGGGGGTCGGCGGCGCCGAGGTGGAGATCGAGGACGAGGTCGAGGCCGCGTCAGACCCCGGAGCCGCGTACGCCGGCCCCGCACCCGCCCGCACCGGTTCGCTCCTCAGCCGCGTCGGAAGCGCGGAGTGGAACCTGCTGAACGACGAGGTGAGTTGGTCCGAGGAGCTGTACCAGATCTTCGGACGGAACCCCGAGAGCGGCCCGATGTCGCTCGACGAGCTGCCGTCGATGGTCTTCGCCGAGGACCAACCCCTGCTCCAGGCCATGGTGACGGACTGTCTGATCGACGGGAAGCCGATCGACGGCGAGTTCCGCGTCGTCCGCACCGACGGCCGGGTCCGCACGCTGCACATGATGGGCGAGCCGGTCCTCGACTCCGACGGCTGCACGGCCTCCATGTGGGCCGTCCTGCGCGACGTCAGCGAGCTGCGCCGCAGCGAGCGCGCGGTCCGCGAGTCCCGGGACAGCCTCCAGCGCAGCCGCCACATCGAGCGCACCGAGCGCCGGGTCGCCGTCGAGCTCCAGGAGGCCGTGCTGCCTCCATGGCGCGGGTCCCTGAGCTTCGCCCACGGCGGACCGGGTGCCCCGCTCGACGTGGCCGGCCACTATCTGCCGGCCGCCACGACCGGCCTCATCGGCGGGGACTGGTACGACGCGCTGGCCCTCCCCGACGGCGACGCGCTCCTCACCGTCGGCGACCTCACCGGCCACGGGGTCTCCGCGACCTCCTCCATGGCCATGCTCCTGGGTGCGCTGCGCGGCATGGCCGTGGCCGGAATCCGCCCCGGGGCGCTGATGGGCCACCTCAACCAGCTCCTGGAGACCTCGGTGCAGCCGGCGCTCGGCAGCGCGATGTGCTGCCGCTACGAACCGGCCAGCCAGACCCTCTCCTGGGCACAGGCGGGACACCCCGCCCCGCTGCTCTTCCGCGACGGGAGGGGGCACGCCCTGAAGCGGCCGGACGGTGTGCTGCTCGGAGCGACGACCGGGTCCACGTACGAGGAGGCGGCCGTCCGGCTGCTCCCGGGCGATCTGCTCGTGCTGCACACGGACGGACTGACCCGCCGCGGCGGCCTGGACGAGACGGGTACGCAGCGGCTGCTCGACCTCGCCCCCCGGCTGGCCGGAGCGCGCGACGCGCAGGACTGCGTACGGTCGGTGGTGGAGGAGTTCGGCGAGGCACCACGCGAGGACGACGCCTGCGTGATGGTGGTCCGGGTCGGCCACTAGGAGGGCAGACCGGCGGAGACCGGTGCGCCTTTCCCGTACGTACAGGCCGGTGCGCCCATTCCCGTACGTGCCAGGGATTCTCGTCCCTACAGGGGCGATGCCCGCCCGAACCCGCCGCCCGCCTCTGGCCCCGAGCGCGCTCAGATCCCGCCCGTCCGTGGTCGCTTGCCCGTGGGCTTGGGGAGGGCGAGCTCGATCTCCTCGCGCAGGTCCTCGATCTTGGCGTAGCCCGCGTACTGCCCGGTCAGCCGGTACATCTCGCGGAGCCGGTCCCAGGTGCGGTGCGAGGAGGTCTCGCCCATGGAGACCAGCGCGAGCCGGGCGTAGCGGTCGGCCTGCTCCGGGTCGTCGGCGATGAAGCAGGCCGAGGCGAGCGAGATGTAGTCGAAGAGCTTCGAGCGGTTGTGGCCGTGGCGGCGCAGTTCGAGTGCCAGCTTGGCGTGGCGCTGCGCCGGGACCGCGGCGGCGGGGTCGTGCTCGGCGAGGGTGCGGTAGGCCAGGGCCTGCATGCCGTGCATGTCGGCGTCGTCGAAGTTCTGCATCCAGCTCGGCGGCGGGACGTCCGAACGGTCGGAGACGAACAGGTCCTCGGCCTCGCCGAGCGTACGGCGCATGGCCTGGCCCTTGCCCATCGAGGCCTGCGCCCAGGCCTCGATCGTGTGCAGCATCGCCTGGGTGCGGGGCAGTACCTCTTCGCCCGAGCCCGACTTGGCGAGCTTCATCAGGTCGAGAGCGTCGTCGGGCCGGCCCAGGTGGACCATCTGGCGGGCCGCGCGGGACAGGGCCTCCCCGGCGCGCGGCCGGTCACCGCCCTCACGGGCCGCGTGGGCGGCGATGACGAAGTACTTCTGGGCGGTGGGTTCGAGGCCCACGTCGTGGGACATCCAGCCCGCCAGGACCGCCAGGTTGGCGGCCACGCCCCACAGGCGCCGCTGGAGGTGGTCGGGGTGGCGGTAGGCGAGCATGCCGCCCACCTCGTTGAGCTGGCCCACGACCGCCTTGCGCTGAAGGCCGCCGCCCCGGGAGGCGTCCCAGGCGCGGAACACCTCCACGGAGCGCTCCAGCGCCTCGATCTCCTCCGACCCGATGGGAGCGGCCTCGTAGCGGTCGAACCCGGCGGGGTCGGCGTGGAGGGGATCGTTGGCGCGTGGCGCGGTGGCGGGGCGCGCGGGGTCGGTCTGGAGCCAGTCGTGCATGGCGCTGCTGAGGGCGGAGCCGGCGGCGAGCACGGCGCCCGCGCCCACCAGGCCGCGTCGGTTGAGCATGAGGTCCATTCCCGTGAATTCGGTGAGGACCGCTGCCGTACGCTCGGGCGCCCAGGGCAGCCCGTCAGGGTTGTCGGTGTTCCTGACGTTCTGCCGTTTCCCGGCGCGCCCGTGTCGTACGAACCCGAGGTCCTCGATGGTCACGACACGGCCGAGTCGCTCGGTGAACAGTGCAGCCAGCACCCGGGGTACGGGATCGCGCGGGGTCTCCCCCATGTCGATCCAGCGCCTCACCCGTGAGGTGTCGGTCGACAGTTGCGGGTGGCCCATGGCCGCCGCCTGCCGGTTGACGAGCCTCGCGAGCTCTCCCTTGGACCAGCCGGCGAGGCCGAAGAGGTCTGCCAGGCGGGTGTTGGTCTGTCCGGTCACGTCTAAGCCCCCAGGTTCTCGGCTGAGTTGACAGTAGCCCCCTGTCATAGGGCTGGCGACTATTCGCCAGGCTTCGCCAGGGTGCGCCCGATGTTCCGCCACCCGCGCCCCGGTGTCAGGTAGGAAAGCGCCACCCCGCCCCGGCAACCGGCCCTCATTCCCCAGGGTGCGGCCCGGAGGTCGGGCGGGGCGACGCACGCAACTCGTCGGCACACGAAGGGATCTGTCTCCCCATGTACACAGCATCGTCCTCCGTGTCCGCCCCGCCCCGGCCCCAGCACCGTTCCGTACCGGTCGGGAGCGGTCCGTACCTCGCCCCCGTCGTTCCGGCGGCCCGGGCGAGGCGATGGGCGGGCAGTGCCGCTCAGCCGCTCAGCGGAAGAATCGACCTGTCCGGCCCCCAGGGGGCCCAGGTACGGATGGCGATCGCGTCCGTCACCCGGATCTGCCCGGAGTTCAACCCGGTGCAGGTCCTCCGGCGCAGCGGCCGTTCCGTACTGATCGTCGGAACGACCGGGCGGACCACGGCGGTCGCGAAGTGCTTACTGGACCACTCCCCCGCGTGGGTCGAGCGGTTCCAGCACGAAATAGCTGCCTACCGCTCCTTCGTCCGGCACCGTCCTCCGGTGCGCGTGCCGCGGCTGATCGCCGCGGACCCGGAGAACTGCACGCTGGTGATCGAGCGGATGCCCGGGAGGGCGGCGGCGCTGACGCGCCACCCCGTGGAGGCCCCGCCCCGCGCGGACCTGCGCGCGGCGCTCGGCGCGATCGCGCGGCTGAACGCCTGGCGTCCGCCCGCCGGCACCTTCGACGCCCCGCTGGACTACCCGTCGCGGATCGCGCGCTACCACGAGCTGGGGCTCTTCACCGACCGTGACCGGGACGACCTGCAGAAACTGCTGCACGGCCTGGCGCACGCCGGTGGCCGTCAGGGCATGGGGCAGTTCTGCCACGGCGACGCCCTGCTCTCCAACATCCTCCTCTCCCCCACGGGCCCGGTCCTCGTCGACTGGGAGCACGCGGGCTGGTACCTGCCCGGCTACGACCTGGCGACGATGTGGTCGGTGCTCGGTGACGCGCCACTGGCCCGGCGCCAGATCAGCCAGCTCGCCCAGCAGGCGGGGCCGGCGTCCCGGGACGCCTTCCTGGTGAACCTGATGATCGTGCTGACGCGGGAGATCCGTACGTACGAGACGGCCGTGCAGCGCACCATCAGGGAGGCCCCGCCCGCGGGTTCGGTTCCCGTCCCCTCGGGCTCGGTCTCGCCCGGTGAGGAACAGCGCCGGTTGCTGCGCCGGCTGCACGACGACTGCGCCATGGCACGGCGGGCCGTGCGCGCGGCGGTCGGTACGCGCTGAGGCGCGACCGTCCCACGGGGGTGACACGCCGCGCGCCTGGTGCCGACACACCGGGCGCGCGGCGTCCCGCTGTCCGCGCCCCGGCCATTGGTCCACTCCACTGACGCGCCGCAGGCCCGCGCGTCGCCGTCGCGAAACTCCGTGACACAGCCTCTGACATGGGAAATCCCGTGTCGCCGAGGGTGATTGACGGAACGTCCGGAAGCCGCTACCCCTGTACGGGTCCGGCCCCGCACGCCCCCTCATCACCCCTGGTACCTGGAGGCTGCCTTGCACCGTTCCGCGTCGCGCAGACGGGTCCCCCGAGCGGTGGGCGCCGTGGCGTCCGTAGCTCTGCTCCTCCCTCTTCTCTCCGCCGCCCCGCCGGCCACGGCCGGTCCGCCTGAGCCCGGCTCGCTCCAGCGCCAGTTCGCGGCGGCCGCCGAGCGTCAGGGCGTGCCTCCGAGCGTGCTGCTCGCGGTGTCGTACCTGCAGTCGCGGTGGGACGCGCACGGCGGTGCCCCGAGTGTCACCGGGGGCTACGGCCCGATGCACCTCACGGACGCGGTGACCGCGCTGGCCGAGGCGCCGCACCACTCGCACGGCGAGGAGGACGCCCGGGGCGACGACGCGCGCGGCCCGCGCCACGGCGGCCAGGGCGAGACCCCGCTGCCGACGCGGGCTCAGCTGCCGGACCGGCTCAGGACGCTGGACCGGGCCGCCGCGTTGACCGGGATCCCGGCGCAGGAGCTGCGCAGCGGCACGGGGGCGAACATCGAGGGCGGTGCGGCGCTGCTCGCCGCCGCCCAGCGCGCCTCGGGCCGGCCGCTCAGCGCCGATCCGGCCGACTGGTTCGGCGCGGTGGCGCGGTACTCCGGTGCCGAGGACACGGCGACCGCGACGGCGTACGCGAACGACGTGTTCGACGTGATCCGCACCGGTGAGTCCCGTAGGACCGACAGCGGGCAGGTGGTGACGCTCGCGGCGGACCCGCACGTCGAGTCCGCGCCGGGGCAGGTGGAGTCGCTGGGGCTGCGGAAGCCGGGCACCGGGCCGACGGAGTGCCCACGCACGGTGGCGTGCGAGTGGATCCCGGCGCCGTACGAGGAGTTCGGGGACAAGGACTACGGCAACCACGACAAGGCGAACCGGCCCGCGTCCCAGTCGATCGACTACATCGTCGTCCACGACACGGAGGCGACCTGGGACGTCACGCTCAAGCTGGTCCAGGACCCGACGTACGTGTCGTGGCAGTACTCCCTGCGCTCCTCGGACGGGCACGTCGCGCAGCACCTGTCGCTGAAGGACGTCGGCTGGCACGCGGGCAACTGGTTCGTGAACGCCAAGGCGGTGGGCCTGGAGCACGAGGGCTTCCTGACGGCGCCGGACTCCTGGTACACGGAGGCGATGTACCGGGCCTCCGCACGGCTCGTACGGTACCTGGCCCAGCGTTACGACATCCCGCTGGACCGGCAGCACGTCCTGGGCCACGACAACGTGCCCGGCACGGTCACCTCGACGATCCGGGGGATGCACACCGACCCAGGGCCGTACTGGGACTGGGCACACTACTTCCGCCTGCTCGGCCGGCCGTTCACGGCGAGCGCGGGTCCGGACGCGGGTGTGGTGACGATCCGGCCGGAGTACACCGCGCACCAGCCGGTCTACACGGGGTGCGTCAAGGCCGGGGAGGCGTGCGCCCCGCACGGCAGCGGCGCGGTCCGGCTGCACACGGCGCCGGACGCCGAGGCGCCGCTGGTGAAGGACGTCGGTCTGCGGCCGGGTGGTGGGGACTCGACGACCGGGGTCAACGACACCGGGGCACGCGCCTCGACCGGCCAGCAGTACGCGGTGGCCGAGCGGAGGGGCGACTGGACGGCGATCTGGTACCTGGGCCAGAAGGCCTGGTTCCACAACCCGAAGGGCAAGCCGACCGCGTTGAACGCGCGCGGTCTGGTGCTGACCCCGAGGGAGGGCCTGGCGGAGGTGCCGGTGTACGGGCGCGCCTACCCGGAGGCCTCGGCCTATCCGGCGGGTGTCCCGGTCCAGGCGGTCTCCCCGCTGCCGTACAAGCTGCTCGCCGGTCAGTCGTACGTCGTGGGCGACCGCATCCCGGGCGAGTACTTCTTCGCTCCGGTGTTCGATGCCACGGGCCATCGGGTGGTGCGCGGCCAGGAGGAGTACTACGAGATCCAATTCGGCCATCGCGTCGCCTTCGTGAAGGCGGCTGACGTGCGGGTTTCCCGGACCTGAGGCGAATTCGGCCAGGGCGTGCGGGGTGTCGGCGATCGGGGGTCCGGCCGACACCCCGCAGCCGCTCATATGACTAATTTCGGTGTCGCGTGGCCCGTACGGGCGAGGGGTAGGGCTCGGCCGATCACTGCCCAGCCTCACCGAAAGGCCCCGCACGCATGGCTCAGCCCTTCGTTCTGCCGGATTTCTATGTTCCGTATCCGGCGCGGCTCAACCCCCATGTGGAGGCCGCCCGTACGCACACGCGGGCGTGGGCACGGTCCATGGGGATGCTGGAGGGCTCCGGCGTCTGGGAGGAGCACGACCTCGACTCCCACGACTACGCGCTGCTCTGCTCCTACACCCACCCCGACTGCGACGCGGACGCGCTGTCCCTGGTGACCGACTGGTACACCTGGGTCTTCTTCTTCGACGACCACTTCCTGGAGGTCTTCAAGCGCACCCAGGACCGGCCCGGCAGCAAGGCGTACCTCGACCGGCTGCCGCTCTTCATGCCGATGGACCTCTCGACGCCCATGCCCGAGCCGACCAACCCCGTCGAGGCCGGGCTCGCGGACCTGTGGACGCGTACGGTGCCGTCCATGTCCGCCGCCTGGCGGGAACGATTCGCCGTGGCGACCGAGGCACTCCTGAACGAGTCGCTGTGGGAGCTGGACAACATCAACGAGGGGCGCGTCGCCAACCCCGTCGAGTACATCGAGATGCGCCGCAAGGTGGGCGGCGCCCCCTGGTCGGCGGGGCTTGTCGAGTACGCGGCGGGCGCGGAGGTCCCCGAGCAGGTGGCGCACTCCCGTCCGCTGCTCGTGCTGCGCGACACGTTCTCCGACGCCGTGCACCTGCGCAACGACCTGTTCTCCTACCAGCGGGAGGTCGAGGACGAGGGGGAGAACAGCAACGGAGTGCTCGTCCTGGAGAAGTTCCTCGGGTGCACGACGCAGGAGGCGGCCGAGGCCGTCAACGACCTGCTGACCTCCCGGCTCCACCAGTTCGAGAACACGGCCCTCACCGAAGTCCCGGCCCTCTGCCTGGAGAAGGGGCTGAGTCCGCAGGAGTGCGCCGCGGTCGCGGCGTACGCGAAGGGGCTGCAGGACTGGCAGTCCGGCGGCCACGAGTGGCACATGCGCTCCAGCCGGTACATGAACGAGGGCCTGGACACCGGGCCTTCGCGGCTCGACGGGGTGCTCGGGACCTCCGCGCTGGACATCGGGACGCTCTTCGGCCGGCCGGCCGCCTCCCGGTTGCGGTCGCTGACGCACGTTCCGCACCAGCAGGTGGGTCCCTCGCTGCTGCCCGAGTTCGACCTGCCCTACCCGCTGACGCTCAGCCCGCACCACCAGGAGGCGCTGCGGCTCTCCGTGGACTGGGCGGAGCGGATGGGCCTCCTGGAGGACATCTGGGACCGGCCGACGCTGGAGGGCTTCGACTTCGCGGTCTGCTCGGCCGGCCTCGACCCGGACGCCACCCTGGAGGAGCTGGAGCTCAGCGCGGAGTGGCTGACCTGGGGCACGTACGGCGACGACTACTACCCGCTCGTCTTCGGCCGGTCACGGAACCTGATCGGCGCGAAGGAGTGCACCGAGCGGCTCAAGTCCGTCATGTCGCTGGAGGATCCCGAGGCCGGACGGGCGCTGGCCGTCGGTCCGATGGAGCGATCGCTCGCGGACCTGTGGGCGCGGACGGCGGGACCGATGGAGGAGAGCGCGCGCGCCCAACTGCGCGGCGCCATGGACGTCATGCTGGACAGCTGGATGTGGGAGCTGCTCAACCAGGCCCAGCACCGGGTGCCCGACCCGGTGGACTACATCGAGATGCGGCGGCTCACCTTCGGCTCCGACCTGACCATGCAGCTGTGCAAGCTGCGGCGCACGCACACGCTGCCGCCGGAGATCTTCCACACCGGCACGGTCCGGGCCCTGGAGAACTCGGCGTCGGACTACGCGGCGCTCCTCAACGACCTCTTCTCGTACCAGAAGGAGATCGAGGTGGAGGGCGAGCTGCACAACGGTGTCCTGGTCCTCCAGAAGTTCTTCGACTGCGACTACCCGACCGCGGTGGCGATGGTCGACGACCTGATGCGCGGCCGGCTGCGCCAGTTCGAGCATGTGAAGAAGCACGAACTGCCGTTGCTCTACGAGGACTTCGGCCTCGACAAGAAGGGCCGGGCCGCCTTCGCTGAGTACGTACGGGAGTTGGAGGACTGGCTCGCGGGAATCCTCAACTGGCACCGGAGCGTGCGCCGTTACCGGGCCGAGGACGTGCACTCCGGCAGCGGTACGACGCTGGCACGGATGGGTCCGACCGGAATCGGCACGTCGGCGGCGCGGCTGGCGGCCGCCTTCACGCCGTAGCGGAAGGGGCGCGGCCGCTCTCAGGCGGGGCGGCCGCGCAGCTGGTCGAGTTCGCGGCGCTCGCGCTTGGTGGGGCGGCCTGCGCCGCGATCACGGACGGCGGCCAGGGCCACGTGCTCGCGCGGGGGCGGCGGCGGGCTGTTGTCGACGTACGCCTCGGCGGCGACGGGCGGGCCGACGCGCTTGGTGAGCAGCTGCTTGACCTCGACGATCCGCTCGCGGCCGCCGTGGAAGAGCCGTACCTCGTCGCCGGGCTTGACCGGCTGGGCGGGTTTGGCGCGCTCACCGTTGACCTTGACGTGCCCGGCCCGGCAGGCGGCGGCCGCCTGCGAGCGGGTCTTGGTGAGGCGGACCGCCCAGATCCAGCTGTCGACGCGTGCGCTCATCGGCCCCCGGTCCTTGTCTCCTGGTCAGCCCTGCTGGAACAGCTCGGCGGGCAGCGGCTTGAGCAGAGCGTACAGATCGTCGGTGATCGGCCGGTCCCAACTGGCGATGGTCACCAGCACGTTGTCGCTGCGGTCGAACTGCACGCAGGCGATACGGCTCTCGGAGAGCTTGAGTCGACGCACGATCAGCAGGTTGTCGCCCTGCATCACCGGCATGTCCTCGGTGTCGAGGACCTCGACCGGCTCGTCGTTCTCCAGGGCCGCGAGGAGCTGGGCGACCTCGAAGGGAATCTGGCCGTCGGCGAGCTCGCGGGCCGGGGAGCCCTCGGGCAGGTTGCCGATGATCATCGCGGGGCCGCGGCCGCCGAACAGGTCGTACCGGAGGAAGACACCCTGGCAGCTGCCGTCGGGCGCGGGCAGCAGACCGGCACCGAGATTGCCGGGCCAGTCCCCCGGGTCCATGGCCAGGACATCGAAGTCCGGGCCCGCGGGTGTGGCGGCGCTGCGGCGGCGGAGGAAGGACATACGGCCATGGTACGTGCCCCGACCCCCATGGCGACGCGCCGGGGCGGCACGGACGGAGGGGCCGGGGGCGCGCCGTGCGGGTGGGGCCGGGGCTGGGCGTCGGCCGGTCAGGGGCGGGTCGTGCGGACGCGACCGGGGCGGGCCGTTCGGGTGGGGCCGAGGCTGGGCGTCGGCCGGTCGGGGGGTGCCCGTCCCCTCGGGGCGGCGGCCGCCGGCGCGGAGGGTGTGGTCGAGGCCCGTACGGCCGGGTGCACGGGCGCCCGCACCCTCGGCGGTCACGCTCGGCGTCCGGTCGATCGCGGACGGCTGCGGAAAACGGGCGGGGCGCACTCCGTGCGGGCGGACGCGTGCGGCGAGTCCTCGGAGCCTCGCGGAGACCTCGGCGTACGCCGGTACGCGCCCCCGAGAGGTCAGGACGTCAGGCGGAGGAGCCGGACGCGTGCTGCGCGAGTGTGCGCAGCACGGTCAACGCCTCCTGAGCGCGGGCGTGTTCGACGAAGAGGTGGTCGTGGTGGAAGCCGGCCACGACATTGCAGCTCAGTCCGGCCTCGGCGAGTCCCTGCGCGACCACTGCCGTCAGTCCGACCGCGTCGAGCGCCGAGTGGACCCGCAGAGTGATCCACCCGGCCACGTAGTCGTACGCCAGACCGGCCGCGTCGGCCTCCTCCTGGCGTACGACCAGCGTCAGCCCCTCGCTCTCGGCGACGGTGACGACCGGGACGAGACCTGCCGGAGCGGGCCCGTCCACGGTGGTGAAGACGTAGCGGCCGGGGTTGAGCTCCGGCCGCATCCCGGCGACGAGCCGGGTCAGATCACGTTCCGCGTTCATGATCGCCACCCTAGGGCGGCGCCCGACGTCACGTCAGGTCGAACTCGCCCTCCCGCGCGTTGACCACGAAGGCCCGCCACTCCGCCGGGGTGAAGATCAGTGACGGCGCCTCCGGCCGGCCTCCGTTCCGCATCGCGATGAAGCCCTCGACGAAGGCGATCTGGACGTCTCCCGCGCCCTGGCTGCTCGACCGCCAGTCGGCTCCGCTGAGGTCGAGTTCCGGCTTGTCCCACCCCGTGAAGGCGTGCTGGGTGGTGGTGCTCTCCGCCACGTCCGTGCTCCTCCCGCATAGCGCAACGTCGTCGTCCGGGGCTCAGCGTAGCGAGCGGCACCGGGTGCCGACAGACCTCCGCACGGCGGTCAGCCGGCCGGTGGCCGGTCTCCGACGAGCCACATGGAGAAGAACTGCGCGCCCCCTCCGTACGCGTGCCCGAGCGCCCTGCGCGCCCCCTCCACCTGGTGCTCGCCCGCCTGCCCCCGTACCTGCATCGCCGCCTCGGCGAAGCGGATCATCCCGGACGCGCCGATCGGGTTGGTGGAGAGCACACCGCCCGAGGGGTTCACGGGCAGGTCGCCGTCGAGTTCGGTGACCCCGGCCTCGGTGAGCTTCCAGCCCTCGCCCTCCTCGGCGAAGCCCAGGTTCTCCAGCCACATCGGCTCGTACCAGGAGAACGGGACGTACATCTCGACGGCGTCGATCTCCCGGCGCGGGTCCGTGATGCCGGCCTGCCGGTACACGTCCGCAGCGCAGTCCTTCCCGGCCTGCGGTGAGACGAAGTCCTTGCCCGCGAAGAGCGTGGGCTCGCTGCGCATCGCGCCACCGTGCACCCAGGCGGCCGGCCTCGGCGAACGCTCCGCGCCCGCGCGGTCGGTGAGGACCATCGCGCAGGCCCCGTCGGAGGACGGGCAGGTCTCGGAGTAGCGGATGGGGTCCCAGAGCATCGGCGAGGCCTGGACCTTCTCCAGGGTGATGTCGTGCTCGTGGAGATGCGCGTACGGGTTCTTCAGGGCGTTGCGCCGGTCCTTGTACGCGACGAGGGAGCCGACCGTGTCCGGGGCGCCGGTGCGCCGCATGTAGGCGCGGACGTGCGGGGCGAAGAAGCCGCCGGCCCCGGCGAGCAGCGGCTGCTGGAACGGGACGGGCAGCGAGAGGCCCCACATGGCGTTGGACTCGGACTGCTTCTCGAACGCCAGGGTCAGGACGGTGCCGTGGACGCGGGCGGCGACGAGGTTCGCGGCGACGAGCGCCGTGGACCCGCCGACCGATCCCGCCGTGTGCACGCGCAGCATCGGCTTGCCGACCGCGCCCAGGGCGTCGGCGAGGTACAGCTCCGGCATCATCACGCCCTCGAAGAAGTCGGGGGCCTTGCCGATGACGACGGCGTCGATGTCCGCCCAGGTCAGCTCGGCGTCCTCCAGGGCGCGCAGTGCGGCCTCGCGGACGAGTCCGGCGATCGAGACGTCCCGGCGGGCGGCGACGTGCTTGGTCTGGCCGATGCCGACGACGGCGACGGGCTCCTTAGACACGGGTCTCCCCTTCCAGGACGGCCACCAGGTTCTGCTGCAGGCAGGGGCCGGAGGTGGCGTGGGCGAGGGCGCGGTCGGAGGCGCCCCGGTGGATGCGGGCGGCGGCCTCGCCGAGGCGGATCAGGCCGGCGGCCATCATCGGGTTGGCGGCGAGCGCTCCGCCGGACGGGTTGACCCTCACCCTGTCGTCGAGGTCGAGAGCTCGGCGGAGGACGACCTCCTGGGAGGTGAAGGGCGCGTGCAGCTCGGCGGTGTCGACCGGCCGGTCGAAGGCCCCGGCGCGCTCGGCGGCGAGCCGGGTGGAGGGCGAGTCGGTGAGGTCGCGCACGCCGAGGGAGTGGGCCTCGATCCGGTGGTCGATGCCCCGGATCCAGGCCGGGCGGTCGCACAGCTCGCGGGCCCGGTCGCCGACGGCGAGGATCACGGCCGCGGCGCCGTCGCCGATGGGCGGGCAGTCGCCGGTGCGCAGGGGTGCGACGAGGTACTCACCCTGGTCGCGAGCGCCGGGCAGCTGTGCGTGCGGGTTGGCGGTGGCGTCCTGGCGGCTGCGGGTGGCGACGGCGGCGAGGACGGCCTCGTCGGCGTGGCCGGCGTCGATGAGTGCCTGCGCCTGGAGGGCGGCGAGGGCGACGGTGTCGGGCCAGAGCGGGGCGAGGTAGTAGGGGTCGAGCTGCCGGGTGAGGACGTCCCGTACGGAGCCGGGCGAGGTCTTCCCGTAGGAGTAGACGAGCGCGGTGTCGGCCTCGCCGGTCAGCAGCTTCACCCAGGCCTCGTAGAGCGCCCAGGCGCCGTCCATCTCGACGTGGGACTCGGATATCGGCGGCCAGGCGCCCACGCCGTCGAGGGCCATGGTGAAGGAGAACGCCCGCCCGGCGAGGTAGTCGGAGGAGCCGGAGCAGGTGAAGCCGATGTCGGGGGTCTTGAGGCCGGTCTGTCGCAGCACGTCGTGGAGGACGGGCATGACCATCTCGACCTCGGACAGCTCGTCCGTGCGCCGCCGGTGGTCGGTCTGGGCGAAGGCGACGATCGCCACGTCGCGGTTGGCCGTCACAGCAGCTCCTTGTACGTGTCGTAGTCGGCGTCGGGTTCTCCGGTGGGCCGGTAGTGGTCGGGGTAGCGGCCGTCCTCGCTCCACACGGGTTCGACGCGCAGCCCCATCCGCACCTGGTCGTAGGGGATGCCGCCGATCCTGCCGTGGAGCGCGAGTCCGGCGCCGTCGAGGGCGATGTGGGCGTAGACGTACGGGACCTCGATGTCGAGGTTCTTGGCCTTGATGTTGACGATGCAGAAGGTGGTGACCGTGCCGCGCGGGCCGACCTCGACCTGTTCGGTGGTGGCCACGCCGCAGGTGGGGCAGGCGCCGCGGGGCGGGACGTACACCTTGGTGCAGGACGGGCAGCGTTCGCCGACGGTCCTGCGGTCCGCGAGGGCGTGGAGGTAGGCGGTCTGCGCCCGGCCCGGGCTGTACGTGTAGTCGAGCCGGGCGGGGGCGACGATGCCGGTGACGGGGTCGTCGAAGGCGCCGTCGTGGGCGCGCGGCTCGTGCTCGTCGGCGCTCTCGCCCGCGTACGGCTCGAAGCAGGCGATGTCCGTGATGGCGCCGGTCCGCTCGTCGGCCCAGCGGATCCGGACCCTCATGCCGGTGTGGACGGCCTCGGGTCCGGGCGCGTCGAGGGTGTGGAGCAGGGCGGTGTCGGCACCGTCGAGACGGACGAGGACCCAGGCGAAGGGGGTGGCGAGGGGCTGCCCGGTGCGGGGGTCGGGGTTCCAGGCCCAGGTGGTGACGGTGCCGGTGGTGCCGAGCTCGACGAGGTCGCGGAGTTCGGCGGCGGTCTCGGGGTCGTACTCGACGGGCGGGACGAGCACGCGCCCGTCGTCGGTCCTGACTCCGAGGACGGTCCGCTCGCGCAACCCGGTCAGGAAGGCGGACTGGACGGGTCCGAGGGAGCGGGTGAAGGGGAACTCGACGACGAGGGGGGCGCGGAGGGTTTCGGGGGCGGGAGCGGGGGTGGTTGGCATGGGGCTCCTTGGTCGGGGGGCGGGTGGTGGGCGCGGGTCGGTGGCGGCCGCTGCGCGGGGCTTCCCCACCCCGCCGAATCTCAGCCCCGCCGGCGATCGAGGCGCGGGGTCCGGGGCGGAGCCCCAGTTCGGGAAGGGGCGGGGTGGGGAGAAGTCACTCCCTGCGGTAGACCGGCGCCCGTTTCTCCGCGAAGGCGCGCGCGCCCTCCTTCGCGTCCGCCGTGTCGAAGATCGGCCAGCCCCGGGTGAGTTCGGCCGCCAGGCCGTCCGTCTCCGTCATCTCCGCCGTCTCGTACACCGACGCCTTGACCGCCTCGACCGCGAGCGGCCCGCACGTGTTGATCTGTTCCGCGACGGACAGCGCCGCCTCCAGCGCCGTCCCCGCGGGGACGACACGGCCGACGAGTCCGATCCGGGCGGCCTCCTCCGCTCCGTACGGGCGCCCGGTGAGCAGCATTTCGAGGGCGTGCGTGCGGGCGATCTGGCGGGGCAGCCGGACGGTCGAGCCGCCGATCGGGAACAGCCCGCGCTTCACCTCGAAGAGCCCGAAGGTGGCGCTGTCGCCGGCGATCCGGATGTCGGTGCCCTGCAGGATCTCGGTGCCGCCGGCGACGCAGTACCCCTCGACGGCGGCGATGACGGGCTTGCGCGGCCGGTGGTGGCGCAGCATCGCCTTCCAGTGCAGGTCGGGGTCGGCCTTGAGCCGGTCACGGTACTGCTCGCCCGCCATGCCCTTGCCCGCCAGCGCCTTGAGGTCCATCCCGGCGCAGAAGGAGCCACCGGCGCCGGTGAGGACGACGGAGCGGACGGTGTCGTCGGCGTCGGCCTCCAGCCAGCCGTCGTAGAGCCCGACCAGCATCGGCAGTGAGAGCGCGTTCTTGGCCTCCGGCCGGTTGAGTGTGAGCACGAGTGTGGCGCCTTCGCGCTGCACGGTGAGGTGTTCGGTCCCACCCATGGACGTTCTCCCGTCTCCAGACCTAGAACAGGTTGCAGGAGGCGCGGGTCCAGTTCAATAGTTTTCTGACACTCAGTCAGATTGTTCTGCGCGATCCCTTCCCACCTCTGCCGCCCGGCGCTCTAATGACCGCCGAGTCAGTTCGGGCCTGGACGACCAGCGGGGTCAGGAGGAACGGTGGAGTACAACCTTGCCGACCTGTTCGAGTCGGTCGTCGACGTGGTCCCTGAGCGCGAGGCGCTCGTCTACGTCGACCACCCGGGCACGGGGGCGGAGCGCCGGCTCACGTACGCACGGCTCGACGCGGCCGCCAACCGCCTCGCCCACCATCTGATCGACTCCGGCATCCGGCCGGGCGAACACCTGGGCCTGCACCTCTACAACGGGATCGAGTACCTCCAGACCGTCCTGGCCTGCCTGAAGGCGCGGATCGTGCCGGTGAACGTGAACTACCGGTACGTGGAGGAGGAGTTGGTCTACCTCTACAGGGACGCCGACCTCGCCGCGCTCGTCTTCGACGCCGAGTTCACGGAGCGGGTGGCGGCGGCGCTGCCGCAGACGGAGAAGCTGCGGCACCTCGTGCGGGTGGGGACCCCGCCCGGGGACGCGCCCCCGCTGGAGTGCGTGCCGTTCACCGAGGCGGAGGCCGCCGGTTCGCCGGAGCGCGGCTTCGGGCCGCGCTCGGCCGACGACCTCTTCATCATCTACACGGGCGGTACGACGGGGATGCCGAAGGGCGTCATGTGGCGCCAGGAGGACCTCTTCTTCGCCGGGCTCTTCGGCGGCGACCCGGCGGGCGAGCCGGTCAAGCGGCCCGAGGAGCTGGCCGAGCGGGTCGCGGCGGGCGGCTCAGGGATCACCTTCTTCCCCGCTCCCCCGCTGATGCACGGCACCTCGACGCTGACCTCGTTCATCGCCTTCAACTACGGGCAGCGGGTGGTGATCCACCGCAAGTACGTGCCCGAGGAGGTGCTCCGTACGATCGAGAAGGAGAAGGTCTCCAGCGTGTCGCTGGTGGGCGACGCGATGCTCAGGCCGCTGATCGACGCGCTCCACGGACCGCTCAAGGGGACGGACCTGTCCTCGTTGTTCAGCGTCTCCTCCTCCGGGGCGATCATGTCGGAGACCGTACGGGCCCAGTTCCAGGCGCTCGTGCCGAACGTGCTGCTGCTGAACAACTTCGGTTCCTCGGAGTCCGGTTCCAACGGCAAGGCGACGGACGACTCCGGCCCCGAGAAGGGCTTCCGCCTGGAGGTCAACGAGCGGACGCGGGTCGTGGACCCGGTGACGTACGAGCCGGTGGCGGTGGGCGAGCCGGGGCGCCTCGCGCAGCGCGGGCACGTCCCGCTCGGCTACTACAACGACCCGGCGAAGACGGCCGAGACCTTCTTCCAGAAGGGCGAGGAGCGGTGGGTGCTGCTCGGCGACATGGCGACCGTCGACGAGGACGGCATCGTGACGGTCCTCGGTCGCGGCTCGCAGTGCATCAACACCGGGGGCGAGAAGGTCTATCCCGAGGAGGTCGAGCAGGCGCTGAAGTCCCATCCGGACGTGTACGACGCGCTGGTCGCGGGCGTGCCGGACGCGAAGTGGGGCAACCATGTGGCGGCGGTCGTCCAGCTGCGCGCCGGGGCGCCCGCGCTCGATCTGGAGACCGTACAGACCCACTGCCGCACCCGGCTCGCCGGGTACAAGATCCCCCGCCAGCTGGTGATCGCCGATCGGATCGAGCGTTCCCCGAGCGGCAAGGCGGACTACCGCTGGGCCCGCTCGGTTGCGGCGGCCGAGGACAGGGCTTAGAGGACGTCGCGTCGCCGGGGCCAGGCTCCCCCTGGGGATGATCTTCGAAGCCGATGCGGTCGGCGGCGCGATACGGTGGGGATCACTCCCACCCGCGAAGGAACCGTTTTCCCATGCCCGAGACCCTCCGAGGCGACTGCTCGAACTGCTTCGGGCTGTGCTGCGTCGCCCTCCCCTTCGCCAAGTCCGCGGACTTCGCCGTGAACAAGGCCTCGGGGGAACCGTGCCGGAGCCTCCAGGAGGACTTCCGCTGCGGCATCCACACCCGGCTGCGACCGAGCGGGTTCTCGGGCTGCACGGTCTACGACTGCTTCGGCGCGGGCCAGAAGGTCTCCCAGGTCACCTTCGGCGGGGTCTCGTGGCGCGAGGCGCCGGAGACCGCGCGGCAGATGTACGAGGTGTTCCCCGTGGTGCGCCAGCTCCACGAGCTCCTGCGCTACCTCACCGAGGCACTCGCGCGTCCCGCCGCCCGCCCGGTCCACGCGGAGCTGCGGCGCGCCCTGGAGCGGGTGGAGGGGCTGACCGGGGGCTCGGCGGACGACCTGGAGAAGCTGGATGTCGGCGCCGTGCGCGCCGACGTCAACCCGCTGCTCCTGAAGACCAGCACCCTGGTGCGGGCGAGCGCGGGCGCCAAGACCAAGAGCCGGCGGGGCGCCGACCTGATCGGCGCCCGGCTGCGTGGAGCCAAGCTGCGCGGCGCGGACCTGCGCGGCGCCCTGCTGATCGCCGCCGACCTGAAGGGCGCGGACCTCTCCTTGGCCGACCTCATCGGCGCGGACCTCCGGGACGCCGACCTGTCGGGCGCGGACCTCACGGACGCCCTGTTCCTCACCCAGCCCCAACTGAACGCGGCCCGCGGCGACCACGCGACCCGCCTCCCCCAGGGTTTCGAACGCCCCGGCCACTGGGCCTAGGGAGTGTCCGGAAAGTCCGGCCTGGCGCACAGGTACGGGCGCGCGAGCAGCAGGCCGGTGGTGGTCGTGAGGATGCCGAAGTACACCGGGGCGAGGTGGAGGAAGTCCGTGTAGTGGATCGCCCCGTGCACGACGACCGCGGGCAGGAAGCCGAAGGCGGCCGCCGTGGCGAGGGACCAGAACACCCAGGCCTCACCGCGCCGCCAGCCCCAGGCGCTGAGCAGGGTGATCGCCACGGCGGCGGCCATCAGGGCGCCGCCGAAGCCCGCGCGGTCGTGGGCGACGAAGGGGATGAGCCGGGGGTTCACGGCTTCCAGGGTCTGCGTGTCGGCTCCGAGGAAGACCAGGTCGGTCGGGACGAAGACGCCGGTCAGGCCGACGACCGAGATGACGGCGCCGCCGACGAACAGGCCCGCTCCCGTGACGATGAGCAGCAACTGGCCCAGCAGCGCCCGTCGGCGCTCCGGCTCCGGGCCCTCGGGGACCGGGCGCCGCAGCGGGGTGTGCGGGCGCCGGCGGACCGCTGCCACGAACATCGGGAACAGGACGAGGGTGGTGGCCGTGTGCAGAGGTTCCACGAAGCCCGTGGCCAGGAAGTAGAACAGGGTGGGGAAGCCGATGGCCCCCGACAGCAGGTACGTCTCGCGGGCCCAGGGCCATCCGCGTCGGATGCCGCCCACCGCGAGACCGGTGTAGAGGGCGCCGATCGCCACCATCGTGCCGGCCATGGTGATCCGGTCGTGCTGGAGGAAGTGCACGAGGTGGTGGTTGGCGGCATGGAGCTCGTGCAGCGTCATGCCGAGGTAGTCGCGGTCGTACCGGAGCAGCACCGGCCCGAGCGTGATCGCCGCCGCGCCGAGTCCCGCGCCCGTCATGCCCAGTCCGACGAGCAGCGCCCATATCCAGGCGGGCCAGCGGCGCGGGTCGCGTCCCGCCTCGCGGAGCCCGGGCGCCGGTGCGGTGGGGGTGGCGGCCTCGGTGACCCGCGCGAACCAGCCCGGTCCGGCCTCGACGAGCACCCGCGGCCGGGCGAGCACGACGGCGTCCGGGGTGTCGAGCGTGGCCGCAGCGGCGGTGACCGACGGGTCGCAGACGTGGCGCACGTGCGGGTCGTCGGCGGTGGTGAAGCCGTCGACGTGGGGCGTGAGGGCTGCCTCGACCTCGGCGTCGTCGGTGCGGACGACCAGCGGTATCGCGCGGCCTTCGGCGGCCTCGCGGACGGTCTCGACGTCGGCCGCCGCGACGGGTGACACCTCGACGACACCGGCTCCGAGCGGGGCCATGGCGCGGACCGTGTCGCGGACGAGCGCGGGCGGTACGGATATGCCGAGGCGGACGGCGACGGGCACACCGGCGATCTCGCCGGCGAGCCGCTCCGGAGGATGGCGGTGACCGAACGCCCGCGCGATCAGCCGTGCGCCGGCGGGCCGGGAGCCGATCGTGGCCAGCAGCCGCAGCGCGGTGCGCTGCGAACGGCGCGCGCCGAGGAGGGCGGCGGCCGGGCCGCGCAGCGGGTGGTACGTCCAGTCCGGCATCAGCGGCTCTCGTTCTCGGTCGCGGTCACGGGGGTGGTGGGCGGTGACCAGCCGAGCACCGGCGTCATGGAACGCAGCGTCACCCGCGCCGGCGTGAGCCGGGCCGCCGTGTCGCGCAGCAGCACCGCCGGCGGCCACGCCAGCTGGCCGATCGTGCCGAGCCGCGCGGAGCGGCGGGCGACGGCCTGGGCCCGTGGGCGGCGCAGCCGGTCGTACGAGCGGAGTGCCGCGGTCACGTCCGGGGTGCCGTCGAGACAGGCGGCGAGGGTGACCGCGTCCTCCAGCGCCTGGCACGCGCCCTGGCCCAGGTTGGGGGTCATCGCGTGGGCCGCGTCGCCGAGCAGGGCGACCCGGCCGCGCGCGAAGGAGGCGAGCGGCGGCAGGGCGTAGAGGTCGTGGCGCAGGACCGTGTCGGCGGGGACCGCGGCCAGCAGGGCGGGAACGGGATCGGGCCAGGAACCGAAGCGGCGCAGCAGTTCGGCGTGCTCGGTGGAGCCGAAGGCCGTTCCCGGCGGGAGCGACGCGGTCGCGAAGCAGTACATCCGCCTGCCGGGCAGAGCCGTGTAGCCGAACCTCTCGCCGCGTCCCCAGGTCGCGGCGCCCTCGGCGGGCGGCTCCGCGAGGGGTTCGGTGACCATGCGCCAGGCGGTGTAACCGGCGTACCGGGGACCGGGCGCGTCGGGCCACAGCGTGCGGCGGACCACGCTGCGCAGCCCGTCGGCGCCGATGACGAGGTCGGAGCGGGACTCTCCGCCGCCGTGCTGGACGAGGAGTCCGTGGCGGTCGTCGCGGACCGCGGTCACCTCGCTGCCGGGCCGCAGGCACTCCGGGGGCAGCGCCTCGGTGAGCGCCCGCAGGAGCTCCGCTCGGTGCAGGACCACGAGGGGATGGCCGAAGCGGCTCACGAGTTCCGTGGTGTCCGTGCGGGACAGCCAGCGTCCCCTGCGGTCGCGGACGCCGCCCGAGGCCTCGACGGCGCCGAGTTCCCTCACGGCGTCGGCCAGACCGAGGACGTCGAGCGCGCGCAGAGCGTTGGGCCACAGGGAGATTCCGGCCCCGATCTCGGTGAACTCCGGGGCCCGTTCCAGGACTTCGACGCGCCAGCCGCGCCGGTGCAGGGCGATGGCCGCCGCGAGGCCGCCGATCCCGCCGCCGACGATGGTGGCGGCGCGCTGCGGCATGGTTCCTCGCTCGGGTTCTGGGGCTCCGCCGGCTCCGGGAAAAGGGGCGGTGTGGGGCGGGCGGTGGGGCGGTTCGCGGCGCAGGGCGGACTGAGCGGCGACCTATAGCAACATGTCGACACACGCCTGTCAACGTTGATCGTCCACGCCGTCTGTCCGGTCACGAACCGCCCGGATTCGAGCACCCCCTAGGGGACGTACACGTACGGCGTGGTCGTCGTCAGGGCCGTGAAGCCGAGGCGGCCGAGGATCGGTCGGCTCGTGGCGGCCGCGTCGACCTGGACGTAGCGGTGGCCCCGCTCGACGGCGATGCGGGTGCGGAAGGCGACCAGGGCGCGGTAGAGGCCCCTGCCCCGCCAGGCTTCGACCGTGCCGCCGCCCCACAGGCCCGCGAAGTCGGTTCCGGGGTACAGCTCCAGGCGGGCGGCGCTGACGGGTTGGTCTCCGGCCATGGCGAGCACGGCGGCGACGGTGTCGGGCGTGGCGGCCAGCGCGTCGAGGAGCTGGCGGCCGATGTGGGAGCTGTCCCCGCCGAAGGCCCGGTCGTGGACCTCGGTCACCAGCGCGACGCCCTCCGCGTCCGTGACGGGAACCAGCCGCACACCCTCGGGGAGGTCCACGGCGGTCGGCAGCACCGCCCCCTCGGCGACCATCAGGGTCTCCTCGTCCTCGGCGGTGAACCCGGCGGCGAGCAGCCGGTCCGCGAGGTCGGCCGGGCGGTCGTGTCCGTACACCTTCCACTCGAAGGGCAGTCCGAGCGTGGTGAAGTGCCGGATCTGCTCGGCGACGGTCTCGTCGACCTCCTCGGCCTTCCGCTCCTGGAGTCCGGACCAGAGGATGCCGTTCCAGGCGTGGGCCGGGCCGGTCTGCCGTACGACCGGGCCGGCGCGCTCCACGCGGACTCCGGGTCCTTCGGGGTGGGCGCCGAGGCGCAGCTGACGGTCGTACAGGGCGAGTATCGCTTCGTGGTCCATGGCGCAGACTCCAGCACCTGCCGCCGGGGAGCGGCAATCGCATTTCCGCACCCCCGACGGCCGCCGCGGTCAGTCGGGCGCGTGGCGCAGCGGCGTGAGCTGTTCGATGTCGTAGCGGCGGCGGAGCGCCTCGACGGCCGCGTGGTCGACCTCGCCCCCGGCACCGAGGATCTCCATGAGCTCCTCGAAGTACCGCTCGTGGTCGGGCGGCGGGGAGGCCTGGAACAGCATCCGGGCCGGCTCCCCCGTCGGGTTGGCGAAGGCGTGCGGGCAGCCGGGCGGCACCAGGATCAAGGTGCCCGGGGTGGCCCGTACGACCCGTTCGCCCGAGGCGGACTCCCAGTCCCGCCACCGGTAGGAGGTGCGGACGAGGGGCTCGAAGGCGAGGACGTCCAGCTCCCCTTCGAGCAGGTAGAAGAGTTCCTCGCTGTGGCCGTGGGTGTGGGCGCCCACGTCGAACCCGGGTGGGACCTCGACCTCGAAGGTGGAGGCGGTCGGGGTGTGCTCGCCGGTGACCTTGAACGTCACGCGATGCGCCGCCGTCGTCAGGGTCTTGCCGTGGCCGGGCGGGACGACGAGTCCGTCGGCCGGTGGGATCGCTGTCATGGCGCCGTCCGTCCTCTCACCACGTGACCGGCAGGGTCTCGGGGCCGCGGATCAGCGCCCCACGCTGCCAGGGGATCTCCTCCTCGGGCACCGCGAGCCGCAGTCCGGGGAACCGCTTCCAGAGCGTGTCGAGGAGGATCTCCGACTCGATGCGGGCGAGTTGGGAGCCGGGGCAGTAGTGCGGTCCGTGACCGAAGGCGACGTGCGGGTTGTAGCCGCGGTCGAAGTCGAGGCGCTCGGGGTCGGGGAAGACCTCGGGGTCGCGGTTGGCCGTCAGGTAGGAGACGTAGACGGGGTCGCCGGCCGGGATGAGGACACCGCCGACCTCGACGTCCTCCAGGGCGATCCGGGAGAGGCCGACCGCGTTGCGGTGCGGGATGTAGCGGAGCAGCTCGTCGACGGCCTGCGGCAGCAGTTCCGGTTCCGCGCGGAGGCGGGCGAGGTGGTCGGGGTGGGTGAGGAGGGCGTAGACCATGTTGGCGCTGTTGTTGCGCACGGCGTGCGCGCCGCCGATCTGGATGAGGACGGCGAGGCCGACGGCCTCGTGCTCCTCCAGGGTCGCGTCGTCGACGGCGTCGGCGAGGACGGCGGCGAGGTTCTCGCGGCCGGTGCCGTGGCTGCGGCCGATGAGGTCGGTGAAGTACTGGCCCATCTCGGCCTTCGCCTGCTCGCTTGCCTCGCGGCCGGCACCCGCGGAGATGATCGTGTCGGACCACCGCGCCATCAGCGGCTGGTCGGCCTCCGGTACGCCCATCAGCTCGCTGACCATGGCGAGCGGGAAGGGCCGGTTGACCATGGCCATCAGATCGGCGGGGGCGCCCTGTTCCTCCACGGCGTCGAGGAGCCGGTCCATGGTGGCCTGGGCGTGGTCGCGCAGGGCGGCGAGCGCGCGGGCGGAGAAGGCCCGGGCGACGACGCGCCGCATCCGGGTGTGGTCGGGCGGGTCGGCGAAGCCGACGGCGCCGTCCATCGGGATGAAGTGCGGGGCGAGCCGGGTGACCTGGCGGCCGTAGACGGCCTGGCGGCTGAAGCGGGGGTCGACGGAGACGAACTTGACGTCCTCGTAGCGGGTGACCAGCCAGGCATGCCCGTCGCCGTGTGGCAGCCGGACCCGGGTGACCGGGTCCTCGTGGAGCAGCTTGGCGAGGAGGGGGTCGAAGTCGAGGCCGGTGAGGTCGGGCACGGCCCAGAAGTGGACGCGCGGCGGGTCGGCGGAGTGGGGGGTGGCGGTGGTGGTCATGAGGCGACTTTCGGGAGGACGACGGCGGGGCGGCGCAGATCTCGGGTTCTCTCCGAGTTCCCCCGTTGTGCACGGAACGACCAGAAATCGTGTCAAACACACCCAATTGCGCGATCTTGCGGAGCCCGGCGCCTCGGCGGCGCGCCGACCGAGGCACTCCGTCGCTCGCGGACTCAGAAAGTCGGCGCCACCCTCTTGCCAGCGACCGGGTCCGTGCCGATTTACTGACACCGCAAGGCTCGACCGAATGATCGGTCGTCCGTTTCGGGACGACTTCAGGACGGATGAACGGGAGTGGGCGCGGCATGACGGATCTGCTGGACAGCGGCGAACGACTCGGACGCGAGGAGCTGGCGGCGCTCCAGCTGGAGCGGTTGCGGTCGACGCTGCGGCACGCGTACGAGAACGTGGGCTTCTACCGGCAGTCCTTCGACAAGGCCGGACTGCACCCCGACGACTGCCGCACGCTCGCCGACCTCGCCCGTTTCCCCTTCACCGTCAAGACCGACCTGCGGGACCAGTACCCCTTCGGTATGTTCGCCGTCGACCAGTCCGAGGTCCGGCGCATCCACGCCTCCAGCGGCACCACGGGCCGGCCGACCGTGGTCGGCTACACCGAGCGCGACCTGGACACCTGGGCCGACGTGGTGGCCCGCTCGATCCGCGCGGCGGGCGGCAGGCCGGGCCACAAGGTCCATGTGGCGTACGGATACGGCCTGTTCACCGGCGGGCTCGGGGCGCACTACGGCGCCGAGCGGCTCGGCTGTACGGTCATCCCGGCCTCGGGCGGCATGACGGCCCGCCAGGTCCAGCTGATCCAGGACTTCCGGCCCGAGATCATCATGGTGACGCCCTCCTACATGCTGACGCTGCTCGACGAGTTCGAGCGGCAGGGCGTCGATCCGCGGACGACCTCGCTGAAGGTGGGCATCTTCGGCGCGGAGCCGTGGACGGAGGCGATGCGGCAGGAGATCGAGGAGCGGTTCGCCATCGACGCGGTCGACATCTACGGGCTGTCCGAGGTGATGGGCCCGGGTGTCGCGCAGGAGTGCGTGGAGACCAAGGACGGCCTGCACATCTGGGAGGACCACTTCTACCCGGAGATCGTGGACCCGTTCACGGGCGAGGTGCTGCCCGACGGCGAGGAGGGCGAGCTGGTGTTCACCTCCCTCACCAAGGAGGCCATGCCCGTGATCCGGTACCGCACGCGGGACCTGACGCGGCTGCTGCCGGGTACGGCGCGGGTCTTCCGGCGGATGGAGAAGGTCACGGGCCGCAGCGACGACATGGTGATCCTGCGCGGGGTGAACCTCTTCCCCACCCAGGTCGAGGAGATCGTCCTACGGACCCCGGGAGTGGCCCCGCACTTCCAGCTGAAGCTGACCCGTGAGGGCCGGCTCGACGCCCTGACGGTCCGCGCCGAGGCCCGCCCGGACGCCACCCCCGAGGAGCGTGCGGAGGCGGCCCGGTCGATCGCGGCGGCCTGCAAGGACGGCATCGGCGTCTCGGTCGGGGTCGAGGTCGTCGACCCCGAGACGCTGGAACGGTCGGTGGGCAAGATCAGGCGGATCGTGGATCTGCGCCAGAACTCCTAGGCTCCGTCCGCGGTGCTCGCGAACCGGTCGCGCAGTTCGCGCTTGAGGATCTTTCCGCTCGCGTTGCGCGGGAGTTCGTCCACGAAGAGGATCTTCTTCGGGGCCTTGAAGTGGGCGAGCTTCTCACGGGCGTGGGCCATCAGCTCCTGCTCGGTGGCCTCGGTGGCCCCGGACCGGGGGACGACCACGGCCGTGATCGCCTCGATCCAGCGGTCGTCGGGGAGGCCCACGACGGCGACCTCGGCGACGGCCGGGTGGGTGTAGAGCGCGTCCTCGACCTGCCGGGAGGCGACCAGTACGCCCCCGGAGTTGATGACGTCCTTCACCCGGTCCACCACCGTGTAGTAGCCCTCGGCGTCGCGCACCGCGAGGTCGCCGGAGCGGAACCAGCCGCCGCGGAAGGCCTCCTTGGTCTCCTCGGGCTTGTCCCAGTACCCGTCGCACAACTGCGGCGAGCGGTACACGATCTCGCCGGGCGTGCCGTCCGGGACCTCGACGCCGTGCTCGTCGACGACCCTGGCCTCGACGTGCCGGACGGGCCGCCCACAGGAGTCCATGCGGCCCTCGTGCTCGTCCGGCCCGAGGACCGTGGCGAGCGGCCCGATCTCGGACTGGCCGAAGCAGTTGTAGAACCGCAGCCCGGGGAGCCGCTCGCGCAGCCGCTCCAGGACGGGCACGGGCATGATGGAGGCACCGTAGTACGCCTTGCGCAGGCCGGAGAGGTCGCGCCTCGCGAACTCCGGGTGGTTCGACAGGCCGATCCACACGGTCGGCGGGGCGAAGAGGCTGTCGGCGCGGCCCGCCTCGATCAGGTCGAAGAGGACCTTCGGGTCCGGCCCGTCGACGATGGTGTTCTCGGCGCCGACCGCGAGGTACGGCAGCAGGAAGACGTGCATCTGCGCGGAGTGGTACAGCGGCAGCGAGTGGACCGGCTTGTCGTCCGCGCTCAGGTCCAGGGCCTCGATGGCGCTGGCGTACTCGTGGACCAGCGCCCGGTGCGTCATCCTGGCGCCCTTGGGCAGCGCCGTCGTCCCGGAGGTGTAGAGCAGTTGGACGTACTCGCGGGCGTCCCGGTCGGGGTCGTACGTGCCGGGGTCGGCGAGCGCGGCGAGGAAGGAGTCCTCGGTGTCCCGCAGGGCCCGTACGGGAAGGTCGGTGGGGACCCGGTCGGCGAGCGCCGGGTCGGCGAGGACGAGCGAACTCCCCGACTGGCGCAGGATGTAGTCGAGGTCGTCGCCCGTGAGGTGGTGGTTGACCGGGACGTGGATGAGGTCCGCGCGCGAGCAGGCCAGGAAGGCGATGAGGTACGCGTCGGAGTTGTGGCCGTAGGTCGCGACGCGGGCGCTCTCCCCGAGTCCGTAGCGCTCCCGCAGCACGGCGGCCGCCGTGGTCACGGCCGCGTCCAGCTCCGCGTAGGTCCAGGAGCGGTCCGCGTACCGCACGGCGATCCGCTCGGGGGTGCGCTGGGCGCTCGCGCGCAGGACGCCGTCGACGGTGCGGCTGAGGAGTCGTTCCATGACCGGATCCTCGGCGGCCCGGGGTGCCGGGTCAAGTACCGGGGCGGAGCCGGGGCTTGCCCCTGACCCGGGTCAGGGACTGAACGACAGGAAGACGAAGGCCGCGAAGATCGAGAGATGGACGCCGCCCTGGAGCAGGGTGGCCCGTCCGGGTACGACCGTCAGGGCGCTGACGACGGCGGTGAGCACCAGCAGGACCATGTGGACGGCGCCCAGGCCGAGGACCAGCGGCCCGGACAGCCAGATGGAGGCGAGGGCGATCGACGGGATCGTCAGGCCGATGCTGGCGATGGCGGAGCCGTACGCGAGGTTGAGGCTGGTCTGCATCCGGTCCCGGCGCGCCGCGCGCACGGCGGCGAGGGTCTCGGGGAGCAGCACCATCAGGGCGATGATCACACCGACGACGGCCTTGGGCAGTCCGGCGGACTCGACGCCGTCCTCGATCGTGGGCGAGATGAGCTTGGCCAGGCCCACGACGGCGACGAGCGCCAGGACGAGGAGGCCCAGGCTGGCCCAGGTCTCCTGGTCGGTCGGCGGGTCGGCGTGCTCGTCCTCGGAGTCGGCGCCCGCGCGGCCCTCGCGCGGGACCGGCAGGAAGTAGTCGCGGTGCCGGACCGTCTGGACGGCCACGAACACCCCGTACAGGCAGAGGGAGGCGACGGCGGCGAAGGCCAGCTGCCCGCCGGAGAACTCGGGGCCTGCGTGACTGGTCGTGAACGTCGGCAGGACCAGGGTCATCGTCGCGAGGGTGCAGACGGTGGCGAGGGCGCCGCCCGAGCCCTCGGCGTTGAAGACGGCCACGCGGTTGCGGAGCGCTCCGACGAGCAGCGAGAGGCCGACGATGCCGTTGCAGGTGATCATGACGGCCGCGAAGACGGTGTCCCGGGCGTACGTGGAGGTCTTCTCGCCGCCACCCGCCATGAGGGTGACGATCAGTCCGACCTCGATGACGGTGACGGCGACGGCGAGGACGAGGGAGCCGAAGGGTTCGCCGACGCGATGGGCGACGACCTCCGCGTGGTGGACGGCGGCGAGCACGGCGGCGATCAGGCAGACGGCGGCGATCGCGACCCCGAAGCCGGCGAGATCACGGCCCCATGTCAGCCCGAGGTCGACGGCCGCCACGACCGGTCCCCATGTCGTCCACTGCCGTAGCAAGCCTGCCGTGCTCGAACTCATGATCAGTATCCTGCCACATGGCGGCATTCGCCCGAGTTGCCCGGTCGGCCGTCGGAGGGCCCGGCAGCGCCCGCCGCCCGTCCGCCGCAGGCCGTCAGAGCGGGCGCTCGTGACCCTCCCAGTAGGGCTCCCTGAGCCTGCGCTTGTAGAGCTTGCCGTTGGGGTCGCGGGGCATCGTGGTGATGAAGTCCACCGACTTGGGGCGCTTGTAGCCCGCGAGGCGTTCCTCGCAGTGCGCCAGGATCGCGGCGGCGAGCGCCTCCCCCGGCTCGTGGCCCTCGGCCGGTTCGACCACGGCCTTGACCTCCTCCCCCCAGTCGGCGTGCGGGATGCCGAAGGCGGCGGCGTCGGCCACCGCCGGGTGGGTGAGGAGGGCCGACTCGATCTCGGCGGGGTAGATGTTCACCCCACCGGAGATGATCATGTCGATCTTGCGGTCGCGGAGGAAGAGATAGCCGTCCTCGTCGAGGACGCCCAGGTCGCCGACCGTGAAGAAGTCGCCGATGCGGTTCTTCGCGGTCTTCTCCTTGTCCTTGTGGTAGGCGAATCCGCCCGTGGTCATCTTCATGTAGACGGTGCCGAGTTCCCCGGGCGGCAGCCGGTTGCCGTCGTCGTCGAAGACCGCCAGCTCGCTGATGGGCCACGCCTTGCCGACCGTGCCCGGCTTCTTCAGCCAGTCCTCGGCGGTCGCGAACGCGCCGCCGCCCTCGCTCGCCGCGTAGTACTCCTCCACGCAGCTACCCCACCAGTCGATCATCGCCCGCTTGACGTGGTCGGGGCAGGGCGCGGCGCCGTGGATGGCGTGCCGCATCGACGAGACGTCGTACCGGCTCCGTACCTCCTCGGGGAGCGCGAGCAGCCGGTGGAACTGGGTGGGGACCATGTGGGTGTGGGTGCAGGCGTGCGCGTCGATGAGCCGCAGCATCTCCTCGGGGGTCCACTTGTCCATGAGGACGAGCGGATGGCCGATGTGCAGAGCCGCGCTCGCGAACTGGAGCACGGCCGTGTGGTAGAGCGGCGAGCAGACCAGGTGCACGTTGCCGTCGAAGGGCCGGATCCCGAAGATGCCGAGGAAGCCGCCGAGGTACGTCTCCTCCGGGAGCTTGCCGGGCAGCGGGCGGCGGATGCCGCGCGGCCGGCCGGTGGTGCCGGAGGTGTAGTTCATGACCCAGCCGAGGGTGCGGTCCTCGGGCGCGGACTCCGGGAATCCGTCGAGGAGTTCGGCGTACGGCCGGAAGCCGTCGATCTCGCCGACGGCGTGGCGGTGGGTCGCGGGCAGACCGGCCTCGTCCGCGGCGGCCGTCGCGGCGGCGGCGAACCGCTCGTGGGCGAGGAGCACCTTGGCGCCGGAGTCGGCGACGATCCAGGCGATCTCGGGCCCGACCAGGTGGTGGTTGACGGGCACGAGGTAGAACCCGGCCTGGGTGGCGGCGAGATGGGCGACGAGGAACTCGACGCCGTTGGGCAGGACGACGGCGAAGGCGTCGCCGCGCTCCAGGCCGGCCGCGCGCAGCCCGTGGACGAGGCGGTTGGCGTCGGCGTGCAGGCGTCCGGCGGTCCACTCCTCGCCGTCCGGTGCGATCAGGACGGTACGGGAGGGGTCGGCGGCCGCCTGGGACCAGAATCCGTTGGCCTGTTCCTCGCCCATCAGGCGCTCCTCCCCGCGATGCGGTTGATGCGGTCCACGGCCCGCTCGAAGCCGCGGGTGAGCTCGTCGAAGACCTGCTGGACGCTGCGTTCGGCGTTCATCCGGCCGACGATCTGTCCGACCGGGGTGCCGAGCAGCGGCTCGACCTCGTACTTCTGGATACGGGAGACGGCCTCGGCGACCAGCAGTCCCTGGAGGGGCATGGGCAGCGTGCCGGGTCCGTCCGGGTCGTCCCAGGCGTCGGTCCACTCGGTACGCAGCTGGCGGGCGGGCTTGCCGGTGAGGGCGCGGGAGCGGACGGTGTCCCCGGAGCCGGCGGCGAGGAGCTTGGCGGTGAGCGCGCGGGAGTGGAGTTCGGCCTCGGTGGTGGTGAGCCAGAGGGAGCCGAGCCAGACGCCCTGGGCGCCGAGGGCGAGGCCGGCCGCGATCTGCTCGCCGCTGCCGATGCCTCCGGCGGCGAGGACGGGCAGCGGGGAGACGGCGTCGACGACCTCGGGGGTGAGGACCATGGAGGCGATCTCGCCGGTGTGGCCGCCGGCCTCGTAGCCCTGGGCGACGACGATGTCGATGCCGGCGTCGGCGTGGTGGCGGGCGTGCCGGGCGCTGCCGGCCAGCGCGGCGACCAGGACGTCGTGGTCGTGGGCGCGCTGGACCACGTCGGCGGGCGGGGAGCCGAGGGCGTTGGCGAGGAGCTTGATGGGGTAGTCGAAGGCGACGTCGAGCTGGTTGCGGGCGACCTGTTCCATCCAGCCGGTGATCCGCCAGCCGGAGGCCTCGCCCTCGGCGAGTTCGGGGACGCCGTGCTTGGCGAGGGTCGTACGGACGAACTCGCGGTGCCCCTCCGGGATCATCGCCTCGACGTCGGCCTCGCTCACCCCCTCGACCTTCTTCGCGGGCATGACGACGTCGAGGCCGTAGGGCAGTCCGTCGGTGTGGTCCTGCATCCAGTCGAGGTCGCGGGCGAGGTCGTCGGGCGCCGTGTAGCGCACCGCGCCGAGCACGCCGAACCCGCCGGCTCTGGTGATGGCGGCGGCCACCGCGGGGAAGGGCGTGAAGCCGAAGATGGCGTGCTCGATCCCCAGTTTTTGGCTCAGCTCCGTCTTCATGGGCGGCAGGATGCCGCAGGGGATCGGCCGAGGGAAGAGATTTTCTGATGCTGTGTCAGATTCTTTGTCCCGCCGCCCGCTTCCTTGACCCCGACCCACCCCGGTAAGAAAGTTTCAGGCGTTGCGCGTGTGGCCGAAGGATTCTTTCAGTGGCGTGGGAGAGGGTAGGGATGACGGAGGAGTCGGCAGGGAGTGCGGTCGCGGGTGCGGGAGCGGGGCTGGGCACGGGTCTGGGTACGGGAACGGGTCTGGGTACGGGAACGGGTGCGGCGGGCCGGGGAATCGGGCGCCGGGCGTTCGGCGGCCGGCTTCTCGCCCTGGGAGGTGCGGTGATGGTCGGCTCGATTCCGGGGGCCGCCGCGGCCTCCACGCCTCCGGGCGGGGGCCGGACCACGCTGCGGCGCGGATCCGCCGAGCGGGCCGGGCTGCTGCCCGAGCACCTGGACCGGCTGGTCGCCGACGCGGAGACCTTCCTCGGGCCGTCCCCCCGACACCCTTGGTACGCCGGCGCGGTGCTGCTCGCCGGGCGGGGCGGGACGGTCGCGCTGCACCGGCCGATCGGGCACGCCGTGCGGTACGCGGCGTACGACGAGACGACGGACACCGGGATCGAGCTGCCGGCGGACCGGCAGATCCCGATGGCCGAGGACACGGTCTTCGATCTGGCCTCGGTCTCCAAGCTCTTCACCTCGATCCTGGCGGTGCAGCAGATCGAGCGCGGGGCGCTGGAGCTCGAGGCGAAGGTCACGGCGTATCTGCCGGAGTTCGGGGGTGGCGGGAAACAGGACGTCACGGTCCGTCAGCTGCTCACCCACACCTCGGGGTTCCGGGCCTGGATCCCGCTGTTCAAGGAGCCGACGCGGGAGGGGAAGCTGCGGCTGCTGTGGCAGGAGGTGCCGGCGAACCCGCCGGGGACCAGGTACCTGTACTCGGATCTCAATCTGATCGCGCTCCAGCTGATCCTTGAGGAGATCACCAGTCACACTCTGGACACACTGCTCCGAAGCGAGATCACCGCTCCGCTCGGGATGCACCGCACGCGTTTCAATCCCCCGCTCTCCTGGCGGCCGAAGATCGCGGCGACCGAGGACGCCCGGCTGCCCTGGTCGGGGCTCGACCGGGGCATGGTGTGGGGCGAGGTCCACGACGAGAACGCGTTCGGCCTGGGCGGGGTCGCCGGGCACGCGGGAGTGTTCTCCTGCGCCTGGGACCTCGCGATCCTCGCCCGTACGCTCCTCAACGGCGGGGCGTACGGCCCCGCGCGGATCCTGGCCCCCGAGTCCGTGGAGCTGATGTTCACGGACTTCAACACCGCGTTCCCGGGCGACGAGCACGGCCTCGGCTTCGAGCTCTACCAGCACTGGTACATGGGCGCCATGGCGACGCCGCGCTCGGCCGGTCACACCGGCTTCACCGGCACCAGTCTCGTCCTGGACCCGACCACCGACGCGTTCCTCGTCGTCCTCGGCAACTCGGTCCATCCGGTCCGTTCGTGGCGCTCCGGCTCGGCGCCCCGCGTCGCCGCCGCCGGTCATCTGGCGCGCGCCGTCCCGGTCCGCCCCGCGCGGGGCCGGACGTCCTGGTTCTCGGGGATGGCGAACGCGACGACCGCGACGCTGACCCTGCCGCCGGTGCCGGGCGCGGCCCGCCTGGAGTGCGCGCTGTGGTGGGACACCGAGCCGGGCGCGGACGCCGCCCACCTGGAGGCGTCCGGGGACGGCGGCGCGACCTGGGGGCCGGTGCCGTTCACCACCGTAAGGAAAGGACAGGAACCGCTGCCGCATCCGGCCGGGTCGGTGAGCGGCTGGTCGGGGCGGGTCTGGCACCGGCTGACGGCGGACCTTCCGGCGAGCGCAGGCACCGGCGCCGTACGTCTGCGCTGGCGGTACGCGACGGACCAGCGCTATGTCGGACGCGGGGTGTACGTGGACGCCCTCAGGCTCTTGGACGCCTCGGGGCGCCCGCTGTTCGACGACGCACGGCCGGCGGACGCGTCCCGGATCGAGGCGCTGGGCTGGACGGCGTCGGCGGACTGACGCGGATCCTGCCGCCGGTCAGGCCCCCGGGCCCGCCGCGTCCCGCAGGGCCGCGAGGACCGGGCTGATGAGGGGGTGGTCCTCGGCCCCCCGGCGTACCGCCGCGAAGACGCGACGGGTCGGGGCCACGCCGTCCACCGGCCGGATCGCCACCTCGTCCAGCGCCGTGCCCAGCAGCGCCGAGCGCGGCACGAGCGCGACCCCGGCTCCCGCCGAGGCGAGCGCGACCACCGCGCGGAAGTCGTCGGAGGAGTGCTCCAGGCGGGGCTCGAAACCGGCGTACTCGCAGGCCAGGACGGTCACGTCATGGCAGGGGTTGCCCGCGGACTGGCCGATCCAGGCGTCCTTGGCGAGGTCGGCGAGGGCGACCTGCTCGCCCGCCGCGAGGGGGTGGTCGAGCGGCAGGACGGCGTCGAAGGGCTCCGCGTACAGCGGTACGCGCGTCAGCCTGGCGTCGTCCTCGCCGGGCGCGCCCCGGTACTCGACGGCCACGGCGACGTCGACCTGGCGGTCCAGGACCATCAGCAGGCTCTCGTCACCCTCGGCGTCCCGCACGCGCACCCGGATGCCGGGCGAGGTACGGGCGAGCCCGGTGATGGCGGGCGCGACGACGAGGCCGATGCCGGTGGCGAAGGCCGCGACCGTGACCGTGCCGGCCTCGCCCGATCCGTACGCAGCGAGCTCGGACTCGGCGCGCTCCAGCTGGGCGAGGACCGCGTTGGCGTGGCTGAGCAGGATCTCGCCGGCCGGTGTGAGCCGGGCCCCGCGGGCGTTGCGCTCGACCAGCCGGTGGCCGGTCTCCTGCTCCAGGGCGGCGAGCTGCTGCGAGACGGCGGAGGGGGTCAGATAGAGCGCGGCGGCAGCCGCCGTGACCGTGCGGTGGTCGGCCACCGCTCGGAGGATGTGCAGCCGCCGCGCTTCGATCATTCCCCTAGTCTCGCAGGGCGGCGCGCGCGTCGACGAACGCGTCCACAGCCCGGTTCACATCATCGGACGAATGGGCCGCGGAGAGCTGGACGCGGATGCGGGCCTGGCCCTGCGGGACGACGGGGTACGAGAAGCCGATCACGTACACGCCGCGCTCCAGGAGCAGCTCCGCCATGCGCCCCGCCTCCGACGCGTCGCCGATCATCACGGGGGCGATGGCGTGGTCGCCGGGGAGGATGTCGAAGCCCTCGGCGGTCATCCGGGTGCGGAACAGCTCGGTGTTGGCGCGCAGCCGCTCGCGCAGGTCACCGGCCGACTCGAGGAGGTCGAGGACCTTGAGGGAGGCGGCGGCGATGACCGGGGCGAGGGTGTTGGAGAAGAGGTACGGGCGGGAGCGCTGGCGCAGCAGGGCCACGATCTCGGCGCGGGCGGCGACGTAGCCGCCGGAGGCGCCGCCGAGGGCCTTGCCGAGGGTGCCGGTGATGATGTCGACGCGGTCCATGACGCCGTGCAGCTCGGGGGTGCCGCGGCCGCCGGGGCCCACGAAGCCGACGGCGTGGGAGTCGTCGACCATGACCATGGCGTCGTACTGCTCCGCGAGGTCGCAGATCTCGTCGAGCGGCGCGACGTAACCGTCCATGGAGAACACGCCGTCGGTGACGATCAGCTTGCGCCGGGCGCCGCCCTCGGTGGCCTGCTTGAGCTGCTGCTCCAGGTCGGCCATGTCGCGGTTGGCGTAGCGGAAGCGGCGGGCCTTGGAGAGGCGGATGCCGTCGATGATGGAGGCGTGGTTGAGGGCGTCGGAGATGACCGCGTCCTCGGCGCCGAGGAGGGTCTCGAAGACGCCGCCGTTGGCGTCGAAGCAGGAGGAGTAGAGGATCGTGTCCTCCTGGCCGAGGAAGGAGGACAGCCGGGCCTCCAGCTCCTTGTGCACCTCCTGCGTCCCGCAGATGAAGCGCACGGACGCCATGCCGTAGCCCCAGCGGTCCAGCGCCTCGTGGGCGGCGGCGACGACCTCGGGATGGTCGGCGAGCCCGAGGTAGTTGTTGGCGCAGAAGTTCAGGACCTCGCCGGGCTGTCCGCCCGCGGTGACGGCGACCGTGGCGGACTGGGGCGTGCCGATGACGCGCTCGGGCTTGTGCAGCCCTGCGGCACGGATCTCGTCGAGGGTGGTGCGGAGGTCGTCGCGTACGGAATCAAACATGGGTTCAGGCTCCCGTGGTCCAGTCGAGGATGATCTTGCCGCCCTTGCCGGACGCGGCGTCGTCGAAGGCGGCCTCGAAGTCGGTGTACGCGTAGCGGCCGGTGATCACCGGGGCGAGGTCGAGACCGCCCTCCAGAAGGACGGACATCGCGTACCAGGTCTCGAACATCTCGCGGCCGTAGATGCCCTTGATGGTGATCATGGAGGTGACGATCTTCGCCCAGTCGACGGCGAAGTCCTCGCTCGGCAGGCCGAGCATGGCGATCTTGCCGCCGTTGGTCATGTTCGCGACCATGTCGCGCATCGCCCGCGGGTTGCCGGACATCTCCAGGCCGACGTCGAAGCCCTCCTTGAGGCCGAGCGTGCGCTGGCCGTCGGCGATCGTCTGCTCGGCGACGTTCAGCGCGAGCGAGACGCCCGCCTTGCGCGCGAGATCGAGGCGCTCCTCGCTGACGTCGGTGATGACGACGTGCCGTGCGCCGGCGTGCTTGGCCACCGCGGCGGCCATGATGCCGATCGGACCCGCCCCCGTGACGAGGACGTCCTCGCCGACGAGCGGGAAGGAGAGGGCGGTGTGCACGGCGTTGCCGAACGGGTCGAAGATCGCGGCGACATCGAGGTCGACCGGGACGCGGTGCACCCAGACGTTGGACGCGGGCAGGGCGACGTACTCGGCGAACGCGCCGTCGCGGCCGACGCCCAGGCCGACGGTGGCGCGGCAGAGGTGACGGCGGCCGGCCAGACAGTTGCGGCACTTGCCGCAGACGAGATGGCCCTCGCCGCTGACCAGGTCGCCGACCGCGATGTCGGCGACGTCACGGCCGGTCTCGACGACCTCGCCGACGAACTCGTGGCCGAGGGTCAGCGGCGTGGCGATGGTCTTCTGGGCCCAACCGTCCCATGAGCGGATGTGGAGGTCGGTTCCGCAGATTCCGGTCCGCTTGACCTTGATCAGTACGTCTCCGGGGCCGATCTCCGGCTCCGGCACGTCCATCAGCCAGAGTCCCGGCTCTGCGTTCTGCTTGACCAGCGCCTTCAATGCCATGGCTCCCGACGTGCGTGTCCTGTGACCTTCGGGGTCCGGGCGCGGGTTCGCGCTCAAGATCCCCGAAGAGAATCTTCCGTACGACCTGCATCGGGGTCCATCGAGGTTTTCTTAAGCGCGGCCACAGGTCAGCTTCACGCCACGTGCGGGGACCGGCCCCGCGGGTCAGTGTCCGAGCGCCGCCATCGCCGCGTTGTGGCCGGGGATGCCGCTGACGCCACCGCCCCGGACGGCGCCCGCGCCACAGAGCAGGACGTTGGCGTGGCCGGTCTCGACGCCCCAGCGGCCGGTGCCCTCTTCCCCGTAGGGGAAGGAGAGGTCGCGGTGGAAGATGTGCCCGCCGGGCAGCCGCAGGTCCCGTTCGAGGTCGAGCGGGGTCTTCGCCTCGATGCAGGGTCTGCCCTCGGCGTCGAGGGCGAGGCAGTCGGCGAGCGGCTCGTCGAGGACGGCGTCGAGCTCCGCCAAGGTCGCCTTGAGGAGGGCGGCGCGGGCGCCGTCGTTGTCGGCGGCGAAGAGCCGGGCGGGGGTGTGCAGGCCGAAGAGCGTGAGCGTCTGGTAGCCCCGGCCGGCGAGTTCCGGGCCGAGGATGCTCGGGTCGGTGAGCGAGTGGCAGTAGATCTCGGAGGGCGGCGCGCCGGGCAGGCGACCGGCGGCGGCCTCGGCGTACGCGGCGGCCAACTGGCCGTAGCCCTCGGCGATGTGGAAGGTCCCGGCGAAGGCCTCGCGCGGGTCGACGGAGCGGTCACGGAGCCGGGGCAGCCGGGTGAGCAGCATGTTCACCTTGAGCTGGGCGCCTTCGGCGGGCGGCGGGGGTGTCTCGCCGAGGAGTTCGGCGAGGGCCTGCGGCGAGGCGTTGACGAGGACGCGCCCCGCCGCGACCACGCCCTCCCCGTCCGCGGTGCGGTAGGTGACCTCGGCCCGGGCGCCGTCGGTCTCGATCCGGACGGCCTCGTGGCCGGTGCGGATCTCGGCGCCCGCCGCGCGGGCGGCGCCCGCGAGTGCGTCGGTGAGGGCGCCCATGCCGCCGACGGGGACGTCCCAGTCGCCGGTTCCGCCGCCGATGACGTGGTAGAGGAAGCAGCGGTTCTGGAGCAGCGAGGGGTCGTGCGCGTCGGCGAAGGTGCCGATGAGCGCGTCGGTGAGGACGACGCCCCGGACGAGGTCGTCGGCGAAGGTCTCCTCGACGGCGGCGCCGATCGGCTGCTCGAAGAGCATCCGCCAGGAGGTCTCGTCGGCCACGCGGGCGCGGAGCTCCTCGCGGGAGGGCAGCGGCTCCGTGAGCGTCGGGAAGACGCGCTCGGCCACCTCTCCCGTACGGCCGTAGAACGCCTGCCACGCCTCGTACTCGCGGTCGGAGCCGGTGAGGGCGGCGAAGGAGGCGCGCGTCCGGTCCGCTCCCCCGCCGACGAGCAGCCCGCCGTCACCCTTCGGGGTGTACGAGGAGATGGAGCGTTTCCGCACGGCGAACCGCAGCCCCAGCTCGCGCACGATCTTTCCCGGCAGGAGCGAGACGAGATAGGAGTAGCGGGAGAGCCGGGCGTCGACCCCGGCGAAGGGCCGCGTGGACACGGCGGCGCCGCCGGTGGAAGCGAGGCGTTCCAGGACGAGGACGGTGCGTCCGGCGCGGGCGAGGTAGGCGGCGGCGACCAGTCCGTTGTGGCCACCGCCGACGATGACGGCGTCGTACGAGCGCTGTGCGGTCATGTCTCTTGCTAGCACGCGAAGATCGCCCGCGGAACCCCGCCGGCCGCACTGGCGCCGCCTCGTGCGGCGGAGCAGCCGGGCGGCTCAGGCCCGAGGCGTACGGGTGTCGGCGCCGACGCGCAGGGCGGCCACCCGGCGGTACAGCTCGGCGGCCTCGGCGTGGCGGCCGAGTCGTTCGAGGCAGTGGGCCTCGTCGTGGCGGCCTGTCAGCGTGTCGGGGTGATCGGGGCCGAGAATGCGTTCGCGGGCCTCGGTGACCTGGTGGTAGACCGCGAGGGCGTCCGCCCAGCGCGCAAGCCAGCCCAGGCCCACGGCGATCTCGCGGCGGCTGACGAGGGTGTCCGGGTGGTCGGATCCGAGGACGCGCTCCCGGATCGCGCACACCTGACGGGCCTCCTCGACGGCCTCCTCCCAGCGGGCGAGGCGGCCGAGGTTGACGCCGAGGCCGTGGCGGGCGCGCAGGGTCTCGGGGTCGTCGGGGCCGAGCACCCGCGTACGGACGGCGACCAGGTCGCGGTAGAGGTCCAGGGCGTCGCCGCTCCGGCCGACCCGGCCCAGGCAGATGCCGATCTCGTAGCGGGCGGCGAGCGTGTCGGGGTGATCGGGACCGAGGACCTCGGCGCGCGCGGCGGCGACCTCGCGGTAGGAGGCGAGGGCCTCCGCCCAGCGCCCCAACTGGCCGAGGTTGTAGGCCACCTCGTAGCGCGTCACCAGCGTGTCGGGGTGGTCGTCGCCCAGCAGCCGGCCGCGCGCCTCGGCGACCTCCGTCGCCATCCGGTACGCGTCCTCCAGCCGCCCGAGCCGCCCCAGGTTGAAGGCCAGGTTGTGGCGGCAGCGCAGGGTGTCGGGGTGCTCCGGCCCCATGGTCCGTTCGCGGGAGGCGAGCACGGTCACGTACACCTGGTGCGCCTCGGCGTGCCGCCCGAGCCGGCCGAGGACGTACGCGGTCTCCTGGCGGGCGGCCAGCGTGTCGGGATGGTCCGCGCCGAGAACCCGCTCGCGCGCCTCGGCCACCCCGGCGAACTCGCGCAGGGCGTCGGCGTGGCGGGCGAGCCTGCTGAGGGTGAAGCCGAGTTCGTAGCGGCTGGCGAGGGTGTCGGGGTGGTCGGGGCCGAGGACGCGGCCGCGGTCCACGACGACGGACCGGTGGACGTCCTCGGCCTCGTCCCAGCGGCCGAGGCGGCCGAGGCCGAGCCCGGCCCGGTGCCGGCCGGCGAGCACGGCGAGAAGCTCGGGCGGCGCGGTGGCCCGTTCCCGGCCGTCCGGGGAGCGCGGGGGCACGACGCGGGACGCGGTCGTCCACTCCCCCGTCAGCTCGGCAGCGGGGTCGTACGCCGCGCTCCGCGACGCGAGCGCGTCGGCGCTCGCGCGGTGCCCGCCCGTCATCCCCCGTGCCCAGGAGGGCAGTCGGGGAGGCTCCTCGGCGAAGGGCGTCGGCAGGGGAGGGCCGGGGAGGAAGACAGGCGGAACGACGTGGACGCGCCCGACCGTCGCGGTTCCGTTTCCCGTGCGGGCCGAGATGATCCTGCTGCGCAGGACGCCCGCGTCGGTGGGGCGCTCGTCGGGGGTCTTGGCCAGCAGGTCGAGGACGATCCGGTCCAGGTAGTCCGGCAGTTCGGCCCGGTGCGTCCGCAGGGGTTCGGGCGGGGTGTCGCGATGGCCGACGAGGACGGCCCAGGAGTCCTCCAGGTCGAAGGGCGGGGCGCCGGTGGCGATCTCGTACAGCACGCACCCCAGCGAGTACAGGTCGCTGCGGTGGTCGACCGCGCCGCCGCTGATCTGCTCCGGTGACATGTAGTGCGGGGTGCCCATGGCGATGCCGGTGCCGGTGAGCTGGGAGGCGTGGCCGATGTTGTCGCCGAGGCGCGCGATGCCGAAGTCGCAGATCTTCACGGCGCCGTCGCCGAGCCGCATGATGTTGGCCGGCTTGAGGTCGCGGTGGACGATGCCCTGGCGGTGCGTGTAGGCGAGCGCGTCGGCCACCTGCTCGGCGATGTCCACGACCTCGTGCACGGGGAGCGGGTGCTGCTTGTTCTCCTCCATGAGCTGGCTGAGGTTCTGCCCCTCCAGCAGCTCCATGACCAGGAAGAGCACCCCGTCGTACTCGCCGAAGTCATGGACGACGGTGACACCACGGTGCTGGAGGGAGGCGGCGACGCGGGCCTCGCGCCGGAACCGTTCCCTCAGCACCGTCACGAAGTGCGGGTCCCGCGGGGGTCCGAGCGGCTTGAGGCACTTCACCGCGACCCGGCGGCCGAGCGACTCGTCGGTCGCCCGCCACACCTCGCCCATGCCGCCGCGCCCGATCACGTCGTGCAGCCGGTAGCGGCCCTGGATCAGCCTGGTTTCCGCCATCGCGTGCTGTCGCCCCCGTATGTTCTTCGCGCCCTCCCCGGCCTCCCCAGTATGGCCGCCGGATTGCGGAGTTTGTACGGGGCGGGGCGCGCGTCGGGGCCCAGCCGGGACATCGCGTTCAGAATGTGACCTGGCGGCAGCCGCCAGCGGAGCCTGGCCGGAATCGAACGCAGCAGATTGGCCGTCGCGGTGAGCTGGTACGTGACCGTGTCGGGCCGCGGCGCGGGCCTTCCGTACAGCTCGTGGGCGTACAGAGGCAGGCAGTTGTACGCGAGTGACACCACGCGCCGCCAGACGATCTCGCGCGCCGGGACGAGGGCGGGGTGGAGGGGCGGGCGGCGCAGGAAGGCGTCGACGGTGCGGGCGTCGGCTCCGGCGGCGAGTCGCGGTCGTATGCCGTCGAAGTAGGCGGCGAGTTCGTCGGCGGTGGCGGGCACGGTGCGCGGGTCGAGGCCGACGAGCCGGGCGGAGACGCGGTGTTCGTCGATGTAGCGGTCCGCCTGGTCGTCGGTGAGGGGGATGCCGGAGCGGCGGACGACGGAGAGGTACGAGTCGACCTCGGCGCAGTGCACCCAGAGGAGGAGCTCGGGGTCGTCGACGCCGAGGAGCCGGTGGATCTTCCGCACGCGGGCGCCGGCCGCCTCGGCGGCCTCGGTGGTGCCGTAGCTGATCGTGCCGACGAAGTTCGCCGTCCGCAGCAGCCGGCCCCACGCGTCGCGGCGGAAGTCACTGTTGATCAGGACGCCTCGGACGGCGACAGGGTGGAGCGCCTGCAGATACAGCGCGCGGACTCCGGCGATCCACATCACCGGGTCGCCGTGCAGCTGCCAGGTCACGGAGTCGGGACCGAAGAGCCCGGGGTCGGCGTCCTGTCTCATGCCGCTCAGGCTACGGGTGCCTGGGCCGGATCGACCGGGGGAAATCGAACTTCGTCCGTCGACAGGATGCGTGTGACGGGTGTTCCGATCAGGGCCGGGGCGTTGGCGGGCACGGGCCACACCTTCGTGGTGAGGAAGCCGAGGAAGCGCTCGGCCGCGTCCGTGGAATCGAAGGTGAGGTCCACGACGACGTAGGCGGGGTCGTCGACCGGCCGCCGGACGTGGTGCCCCCGTACACCGGCCTGGGCGCGTGCGTCGGCGAAGCGGTCGAAGGCGGCTTTCCAGGTGTCGTAGTCGGTGATCGGGTGCTCGATGTTCAGAGTGATCATGATTCCTCCTCCACCGCCGCCGGGTCCGGCACCCCCGGTCCTTCCATTGTCGTCGCCCCGTGCGCTGCCCGTACACCCGCCGCACTGCCCTGCGCCCACCGCGCTGCCCTGCCGGCACCGCGCCCGTGGCCGCTCGATTGTCAGCGGCGGACGCGGGGCATGCCGAGGCCGATCCAGGAGATGATCTCCCGCTGGATCTCGTTGTTGCCGCCGCCGAAGGTGAAGATGACCGCCGAGCGGTAGCCGCGTTCGAGTTCGCCGTGCAGGACCGTTCCGGCGGAGCCCTCCTTGAGTGCGCCGGCGGAGCCGACGACCTCCATGAGCCAGGCGTAGGCGTCGCGGCGGGCCTCGGAGCCGTAGACCTTGACGGCGGAGGCGTCCTGCGGGGTGAGCGTGCCGTGCTGGACGGCGTTCACCATCTGCCAGTTGAGGAGTTTCATCGCGTCGAGCCGGGCGTGCGTACGGGCGAGGCTGCGGCGGACCCAGCCGAGGTCGATGACGCGGCGGCCGTCGGCGAGCTTGGTGTCGGCGGCCCAGCGCTGGACGTCGTGGAGGGCGCGGATGGCCATCGTGCCGTGGGCGGCGAGGGTCACGCGCTCGTGGTTGAGCTGGTTGGTGATGAGCCGCCACCCCTTGTTCTCCTCGCCGACGCGGCGGGAGACCGGGACGCGGACGTTCTCGTAGTAGCTGGCGGTGGTGTCGTGCGAGGCGAGGGTGTTGATGAGGGTGCAGGAGTAGCCAGGGTCGCTCGTCGGGACGAGGAGCATGGTGATGCCCTTGTGGGCCGGGGCGTCCGGGTCCGTACGGACGGCGAGCCAGACCCAGTCGGCGGTGTCGCCGTTCGTCGTCCAGATCTTTTGGCCGTTGACGGTGTAGTGGCCGGTGGCCTCGTCCCCTTCCCTGACCGCCCTCGTCTTGAGCGCGGCGAGGTCGGTGCCCGCGTCGGGCTCGCTGTACCCGATGGCGAAGTCGATCTCGCCGGAGAGGATCCTGGGCAGGAAGTACGCCTTCTGCTCGTCGGTGCCGAACTGCATGATCGTCGGACCGACCGTGTTGAGGGCCATGAGCGGCAGCGGGACACCGGCCTGGGCGGCCTCGTCGAAGAAGATGAACTGTTCCATGGGGCTCAGCCCCCGGCCTCCGTACGCGACGGGCCAGCCGACGCCGAGCCAGCCGTCGGTGCCGAGCCTGCGCACGGTCTCGCGGTAGAAGCGCTTCTGCGCGGCGGGGTCGGCGTAGCGCGCGTGGACGTCGTCCGGCACGAGTTCGGCGAAGTACGCGCGCAGCTCCTCGCGCAGGCGGTGCTGGGCGGGCGTGTACTCGAGGTGCATGGGGCCTCCCGTGGCTGCGTCCTGGGTACCGTGCGCGCGACGGCGGCCACGGTAGAACGTGTTCCACAAATGGGGAAGCCTCACGACGGAATGGGGAAGCCTCACGACGGTTCGGGCCGGCCGGGGGGGCGTGAGAGCGCGTTCCGGAGGTTCGACGCGTACCGCCTTGGCCCGGGCGCATGGCGTACCGCGTGGCCGGGGAGGTGCGACGCGTACCGCCTTGGCCCGGGGGGGGACGGTCCGGGCCAAGGCGGTCGAGGGCACTGCTGGGCTGTCGGGTGGGTCAGGGCAGGAGCTCGTCCAGGGAGGCGCGTCCCTTCTCCGCCATACGGCGCTCCGCCCATGCGAGGCTCTTCGGATTCACGTCACGGCCGGAGGCGAGGATCAGGTCCTCCGCCGTGTATTCGCCCTCCGACCCGGCATGCAAGAGGCGATCGGGCGTCGGGCTCTCCCCCGGAGATGTCTTGTCGGACTCAGCGTTCATGCCGCCTCCTACTCGTTCTTCCGGTACCGGCCATTCTCGTGTCCGGCTCCCGGGACCGCATCCGGGCAGCCGCCCGCATCGGGGCTCCGCCGTGTCGGTTCCGTGTCGGCCCCGCGTCGGTGGGGGCGGGGAGCGTGGGTACCCAGCCCCGCACCCCGACCACCAGGAGCCCCGATGCCCCCGACGCCACCCACCCCTCTCCCCCTTCGTCGCATCAGGGTCCTCGCCGTCCGCCCGGTCACCCCGCGCACGGTCAGGGTCACCTTCGGTGGCGACTCCCTCGCCGACCTCGCTCTCGCAGGGCCGGACCAGCAGGTCAAGCTGTACTTCCCGCGCCCGGGCCAGTCCGAGCCGGTCCTGCCCGCGCCGGACCCGGCGGGCGACGTGATGCGCTGGTACGCGGCGTACGCCGCGATCCCGGAGGAGGAGCGCCCCTGGATGCGCAGCTACACGATCCGGGCCCACGATCCAGCGGTGGCGACCGTGGACATCGACTTCTATGTGCACGGCGGCGGCGACAAGCCGGAGCACGGGCCCGCGACACGCTGGGCGCGGGCCGCGCGGCCCGGCGACACGCTCGGGATGCTCGGTCCGTCGGCGTACTTCGCCACGCCCGTGACCGTCGGCGGGGCGGACTGGACGCTGCTGGCCGCCGACGGCTGCTCGCTCCCCGCCCTGGCGACCGTCGCGGAGGCCCTCCCACCCGGCCACCGGGCCCTCGCCTTCGTCCAGGTCGAGGACCCGGCCGAGGAGCGGCCGCTCGTGACGCCCGGCGAGTTGACCGTCCACTGGCTGCGGGGGAACGACTCGCCCGTCGAGGCGGTGCGCGCGGCGGCGTTGCCGCCCGGCGCGCCGTACGCCTGGCTGGCGGGGGAAGCCGGGGCCGTACGGGCGCTGCGGCGTCATCTGGTGGAGGAGCGCGGGTACGACCGGCGCGCCGTGCACTTCACCGGGTACTGGCGACGCCACCTCACCCAGGACGACCCGCCCACACCCGACGACCTCGCGGAGGCGCGGGAGCGGCTGGAGTCCACGGAGAGCTGAGGCGGAGCAGGCCGGGGCACCCCCGGGCTCCGGAGTCCGCCACAGCCTTCAGACGAGGGCGGCCGCCTCCTGTACGGAGAGGGCCGCACCCTCCTCGTACAGTCGTGCGTACGTCGCCGGGTCGAGGGCCGTGCGTACCGCCCGCTCCGCGTGTTCCCGTACGGACGCCTCGGTCTGCTCGGTGAACGGCCGGAAGCCGGCGCCTCCCGCTTCCCCGTGCTGGGTGTCGTACGCGCCGAGCAGGCGGGCGCCGTTCTCGGCGTCGTGCGGGGCGCCGCCTCCGGCCCGCGCCCAGGCCGCCGTCGGGAGCAGGCCGACCACGAGGTAGGGCGCCACGAGGTACGCGAGGCGCTCCACGTCCCGTACGGCACGGGTCAGCTGTCCGGCGGCCTCGGCGTACGCCCCGTCGAGACAGTCGAGCCAGCCGCGCAGTCCCCCGGTCACGCCGAGGAAGAGGTCGGGCGTGTCGCCCCGGAACTCCTCCTCCATGCGCTGGATCTGCTCCCGCGCGAGGGCGGTGCGTCCGGTGTGTCCGTAGTGCTGGGCGAGGAGCAGGCGGGCCGTGCTGACGGGCTCCCCGCTCGACTCCTTGGACGCCTTTTCGGCGGCCTCCACGAGGAGCTGTTCGGCCGCCGCGTACGCCTCCGTGTCCGTGGACGGGAGGCGTAGCCGTACGGCGGCGAGCCTGGCCGTGAACACCGTCGCCTGGGAGCGGGCGGCGAGCCCGGCGGCGGCCCGGACGGCGTGCTCGTAGTCGGCGGCGGCCTCGGCGAGTCGGCCCGCCCGTTCGTACGCCTCGCCGCGCGCGGAGAGGGACTCGGCGATGCCCCAGGCGTCCTGGTCCCGCTCGAAGTGGGCGAGCGCGGCTTCGGCGTCGGCGGGGGAACGGGCGCCGAGGAGTTTGGCCCTCAGGAGGTGGGTGAAGGCGAGGTCCCAGCCGAGGCCTTCGGCGCGGCAGGCGGAGAGGAGGGCGCCGAGTGTCTCCTCGAGGCTCGGGAACTCGCCGGTCATCAGGCGGGCGAAGTACCACATGGTGCCGGGCTGGCGACAGTTCTGCGGCATGCCGGGGCGGTAGGCGGAGACGATCGCGTCGAGGCGGGCGCGGGATTCGGGCCGTTCGAGGGCGGTGGCGCCCTCGCCGCCCTCGGCCGTGAGGACGAGCAGCCGGCACCCGCGTCGCGCTTCCCACAGCTGTTCCTCGGACCAGGGCGGGGGCGTGTCGGTGCAGCGGTCGGCGAGAGGGACGGCGTGTCGGACGGGCGGGGCGAACGGGTCGGGGCCGAGGGCGGCCACCGCCCGCGACCAGAGACGGGCGTCCGCCTGCCGGGCCCGGAGCTGCCAGAACCAGCTCATCGACAGGACGAGGCAGAGCGCCTCCTGTTCCGCGCCGAGGTCCACAGCGGTCCGCAGGGCGGCGGTCACGTTGCCGTGCTCGGTTTCGAGGCGGTTCAGCCAGAGCGGCTGTCCGCCGCCGCGCAACTCGGGGTCGGCGTGGCGGGCGAGTTCGCGGTAGTGCACCAGGTGGAGGCGCTCGGCCTCGCCCCGGTCGCCGGCCTCGTCCAGCCGCTCCCCGGCGTACTCGGCGACGGTCTCCAGGAGCCGGTAGCGCATCCCGCCGTCGTCGCCGGGCGCGGCGACGACGAGCGACTTGTCGACAAGGGAGCCGAG
>NZ_JBSGWV010000048.1:0-48577 GCF_053609105.1 Streptomyces sp. NPDC054975 | reverse complement strand
GGTCGCACCTTCGGGTGCGGCCCGCCCGGCCGTCGTTCCGGGAGCCATGGGGGCGCCGTGTGGTGCTTCGCACACTGTCCCGCCGCAGGTCAAGCGTGAGTTGACGGGTCTTCGCACACGTGGTGGACTTCCGGGGCCATTACGGCGGCAAGCAGAGGAAGCCCGGTGCGAATCCGGCGCGGTCCCGCCACTGTGACCGGGGAGTCGATCCCCGGGAGCCAGGAACTCTCGCCGCCGGTCACGTCGAGCCAGGGCGCGGACCCTGAGTGAGGACACAGCGCCATGCCCGGCCGCAGCCGCAGTGCAGCCACACGTGTATTCGCATACGGCGCCGCCGCCGGTCTGGCCGCCGATCTGATCGTCGGCGACCCCCGCCGCGGCCATCCGGTCGCCGCGTTCGGGCGGGCCGCCGGGGCCGTCGAGAAGCTGCTGTGGCGCGACCACCGAGGGTGGGGCGCGCTGCACACGGCCGTCTGCGTGACGGGCGCCGCGGGCGCCGCCGCACTGGCCGCCCGTACGGTACGTGACCACCCCCGGGCCTCCGCCGCGCTGACCGCCGCCGCCGTCTGGGCCGTCGTGGGCGGGACGACCCTGGGCCGGGAGGCCCGTGCCATCGGCGGGGCCCTGGCGGCCGGCGACCTGGAGGTGGCCCGGGAGCGGATGCCGCATCTGGTGGGGCGCGATCCGCAGGCCCTGGACGGTCCGGCGATGGCCCGCGCGGTCGTGGAGTCCGTCGCCGAGAACACCTCCGACGCGGTGGTGGGGGCCCTGTTCTGGGGCGCGGTCGCGGGCGTTCCTGGCCTGGTCGGCTTCCGGGCGGTGAACACCCTGGACGCGATGGTGGGCCACAAGTCGGCGAAGTACCGGCGCTTCGGCTGGGCCTCGGCCCGCCTGGACGACGTGGCCGGCTGGCCGGGCGCCCGGCTGACCGCCGTGCTCGCCGCCCTCGGCGGCGGTGACACGGCGGGCGCCCTGCGGGCCTGGCGCACGGACGCGGCGAAGCACCCCAGCCCCAACGCGGGCCCGGTGGAGGCCGCGTTCGCCGGGGCCCTCGGCGTACGGCTCGGCGGGACACTCTCGTACGGCGGCCGGGTCGAGCACCGGCCCGTACTCAACGGGGAGGGACGGGCCGTGGAGGTCGCGGACATCGAACGGGCGGTCCGGCTGTCGCGCCGGGTGACGGCGCTGACGCTGGCCGCCTGCGTGGGCGGGCGGATCGCGGCGAGCGCACTGAAGCGGAGGCAGGCATGACGGGCGGGGTGACGGTCGGCGGCGGGCGCGTGCGCGGCGGGGGTTTGCTGGTTGCCGGGACGACGTCCGACGCGGGCAAGAGTGTCGTCACGGCCGGCATCTGCCGGTGGCTGGTCCGCCAGGGGGTGAAGGTCGCCCCGTTCAAGGGGCAGAACATGTCCCTGAACTCCTTCGTGACCCGCGAGGGCGCGGAGATCGGGCGCGCGCAGGCCATGCAGGCGCAGGCGGCGCGGGTCGAGCCGACCGCCCTCATGAACCCGGTCCTGCTGAAGCCGGGCAGCGACCGCTCCAGCCAGGTGGTCCTCATGGGAAAGCCCGTCGGCGAGCTGAGCGCGCGGGGCTACCACGGAGGGCGGCAGAAGGAGCTCTTCGAGCCGGTGATGGCGTGCCTGGAGGAGCTGCGGGGCACGTATGACGCCGTGATCTGCGAGGGGGCGGGCAGTCCGGCCGAGATCAACCTACGGCGCACGGACATCGTGAACATGGGCGTCGCGCGGGCCGCGCGGCTGCCGGTCCTCGTGGTCGGCGACATCGACCGGGGCGGCGTGTTCGCCCAGTTCTTCGGCACGACGGCGCTGCTCGCGCCCGAGGACCAGGAGCTGGTCGCCGGGTATCTCGTGAACAAGTTCCGGGGCGACGTGAGCCTCCTGGAGCCGGGCCTCGACATGCTGTTCGGGCTGACCGGGCGGCGGACGTACGGCGTGCTGCCGTACGCGCACGGGCTCGGGATCGACGAGGAGGACGGGCTGCGGGTCTCCCTGCGGGGCGCCGTCCGCGAGTCGGTCGTCGCTCCGCCGGTCGGCGAGGACGTGCTGCGGATCGCCGTCTGCGCGGTGCCGCTGATGTCGAACTTCACGGACGTGGACGCGCTGGCGGCCGAACCGGGCGTGGTCGTACGGTTCGTGGACCGCGCCGAGGAGCTGGTCGACGCGGACCTGGTGGTCGTGCCGGGCACCCGGGGCACGGTGAAGGCCCTGGCGTGGCTGCGCGAACGCGGGCTCGCGGACGCCCTGGCACGGCGTGCGGCGGAGGGCCGGCCGGTGCTCGGCATCTGCGGCGGTTTCCAGGCGCTCGGGGAGCGGATCGAGGACGAGGTCGAGTCGAAGGCCGGCACGGTCGACGGCCTCGGGCTGCTGCCCGTACGGGTCCGGTTCGCGGCCGAGAAGACGCTGGCCCGCCCGGTCGGCGAGGCGCTCGGCGAGCGCGTGGAGGGGTACGAGATCCACCATGGCGTCGCCGAGGTGCTCGGCGGGGAGCCGTTCCTGGACGGGTGCCGGGTCGGCGCGGTCTGGGGGACGCACTGGCACGGCTCGCTGGAGAGCGACGGATTCCGCCGGGCGTTCCTGCGGGAGGTCGCGGCGGCGGCCGGCCGGCGGTTCGTACCGGCTCCGGACACGTCGTTCGGCGCGCTGCGCGAGGAGCAGTTGGACCGGCTCGGTGACTTGGTCGAGGAGCACGCGGACACGGATGCGTTGCTGCGGCTGATCGAGGAAGGCGCCCCTGCTGGGCTGCCGTTCGTGCCGCCGGGTGCGCCGTGAGGGCCGTGAGGGCCGGCGGAGGGTGCGCCCGGCCTTCGGCCGGGCTTGGGTTCCCGTCCGCACCACCCGTGCGGCAAGGAGAACAGAGGTGCGGGTGGCCCTTGTGGGGCGGCACCCGCCGTCGGCGGCTGCGGGCCGTCGCGCACGTGAACGAACGTCAGCGAACCGAAGGAGTGACCACCCGATGAGCACCCGGTATCCGTTCACCGCCGTCGTCGGTATGGACGATCTGCGGCTGTCGTTGTTGCTGAACGCCGTCAGTCCCGCGGTGGGTGGGGTCCTCGTGCGCGGGGAGAAGGGGACCGCCAAGTCGACGGCCGTGCGAGCCCTCGCGGACCTGCTGCCCGAGGTGCCGGTGGTCGCCGGGTGCCGGTTCAGCTGCGACCCGGGCGCGCCCGACCCGGGGTGCCCGGACGGGCCGCACGAGACCGCCCCGGCCGCCGCGCGCCCCGCGCGGATGGTGGAGCTGCCCGTCGGCGCCTCCGAGGACCGGCTCGTCGGCGCGCTCGACATCGAACGGGCCCTCTCCGAGGGCGTGAAGGCCTTCGAGCCCGGGCTGCTCGCCGACGCGCACCGCGGGATCCTGTACGTCGACGAGGTCAACCTCCTCCACGACCACCTGATCGACCTGCTCCTCGACGCCGCCGCCATGGGCTCCTCGTACGTCGAACGCGAAGGCGTCTCCGTACGGCACGCGGCCCGCTTCCTGCTCGTCGGCACGATGAACCCCGAAGAGGGCGAGCTGCGGCCGCAGTTGCTGGACCGGTTCGGACTGACGGTCGAGGTCGCGGCCTCCCGCGAGCCCGAGCAGCGCGTGGAGGTCGTCCGGCGGCGGCTCGCCTTCGACGACGACCCGGCCGCGTTCGCCGCGCGCTGGGCCGGCGAGGAGACCGAGCTGCGGGAGCGGATCGTCGCGGCGCGCGAGCTGCTGCCGCGCGTCGTGCTCGGGGACGCGGCGCTGCTCCAGATCGCCGCGACCTGCGCGGCGTTCGAGGTGGACGGCATGCGCGCGGACATCGTGATGGCCCGGACGGCGACCGCGCTCGCGGCGTGGGCCGGGCGGTCCGAGGTGACCTCCGACGACGTACGGCAGGCGGCGCTGCTCGCCCTCCCCCACCGGCGGCGGAGGAACCCCTTCGACGCGCCGGGGCTCGACGAGGACAAGCTCGACGAGACCCTGGAGCAGTTCCAGGGCGAGGAGGACGGCGACGACGACCCGGATCCCGGCCCGGAGGGCCCCGGCGGTCCGGGCGGCGGCGGGGGCGGTGTGCCGCCGCAGGGCGACGGCCCGGCGCCCGAGAACACGACGGCGCCGGACGAGGCGCCCGCGCCCGCCCCGCAGGGTCCGGGAGGCGCCGGTGAGCGGGCCGCCGTCAAGGCCGCCGAGCCGTTCCGTACGAAGATGCTCAGCGTGCCCGGACTCGGCGAGGGCGCCGCGGGGCGCCGTTCCCGGGCCCGTACCGAGCACGGCAGGACGACCGGCGCCGTACGGCCCCGGGGCGCGCTGACCAAGCTGCACCTGGCCGCGACCGTGCACGCCGCCGCCCCGCACCAGAAGGCGCGCGGCCGGTCCGGCCCCGGGCTCGTGGTCCGCCGGGACGATCTGCGGCAGGCGACGCGCGAGGGCCGGGAGGGGAACCTGGTGCTGTTCGCCGTGGACGCCTCCGGCTCGATGGCGGCGCGGCAGCGGATGAGCGCCGTGAAGGGCGCGGTGCTGTCGCTGCTGCTCGACGCGTACCAGCGGCGTGACAAGGTCGGCCTGGTCACCTTCCGGGGCCGGGACGCGGAGGTGGCGCTGCCGCCGACCTCGTCCGTGGACGCCGCCGCGGCCCGGCTCGAACAGCTCCCGACGGGTGGCCGTACGCCCCTGTCGGCGGGGCTGCTGAAGGCCCATGACGTGCTGCGCGTCGAGCGGCTGCGGGATCCCTCGCGCCGGCCGCTGCTCGTGGTCGTGACCGACGGCCGGGCGACCGGCGGGGGCGCCGACCCGGTGGCGCTGGCCGCGCGCGCCGCGCGACTGCACGCCTCCGAGGGCACGGCGGCCGTCGTCGTGGACTGCGAGACCGGTCCCGTACGGCTCGGGCTCGCCGGGGACCTCGCCCGTGAACTGGGCGGAACCGTCGTGACCTTGGACGAGCTGCGCGCCGACGCGATCGCCGGTCTCGTCAGGAACGTACAAGCCAACCACTCTGCCAGGAGGGCCGCTTAATGCCGCAGGGACAGCCGACCGTCGTTCCCGACGACGGTCTCACGACCCGTCAGCGCCGCAACCGGGCGCTGGTGATGGTCCACACGGGCGTCGGCAAGGGAAAGTCGACCGCCGCGTTCGGCATGGCCCTGCGGGCCTGGAACCAGGGCTGGCCGATCGGGGTGTTCCAGTTCGTCAAGTCCGCCAAGTGGAAGGTCGGCGAGGAGAACGCCCTCAAGGCGCTCGGCGAGACCGGCAAGGGCGGCACCGTGACCTGGAACAAGATGGGCGAGGGCTGGTCCTGGATCCAGCGCGAGGTCGCCGAGGGCGAGCAGTCCCACGAGGACAAGGCGCGCGAGGGCTGGGAGCAGGTCAAGCGGGATCTGGCGGAGGAGAGGTACAAGTTCTACGTCCTCGACGAGTTCGCGTACCTGCTGCACTGGGGCTGGATCGACACCAAGGAGGTCGTCGAGGTGCTCCGCGACCGGCCGGGGCAGCAGCATGTGGTCATCACCGGCCGCAACGCCCCGCAGGAGCTCATGGACTTCGCGGATCTCGTCACGGACATGTCGAAGGTGAAGCACCCGATGGACGCGGGTCAGAAGGGCCAGCGGGGCATCGAGTGGTAGCACGTCTCGTCATCGCCGCGCCGTCCTCGGGCGCGGGCAAGACCACGGTCGCGACCGGTCTGATGGCCGCGTTCGCCGGCCGTGGCCTCGCGGTCTCCCCGCACAAGGTCGGCCCGGACTACATCGACCCGGGATACCACGCCCTGGCGACGGGCCGCCCGGGCCGCAACCTCGACGCCTACATGTGCGGTACGGGGCTGATCGCGCCGCTCTTCGAGCACGGGGCGCGCGGCTGCGACCTGGCGGTGGTCGAGGGCGTCATGGGGTTGTACGACGGCGCCGCCGACCAGGGCGAGCTGGCGTCGACGGCGCAGGTGGCGAAGGTGCTCAAGGCGCCGGTCGTGCTGGTCGTGGACGCCTCGTCGCAGTCGCGGTCCGTGGCGGCGCTGGTGCACGGGTTCGCCTCGTGGGATCCGGAGGTACGGATCGGCGGGGTGATCCTGAACAAGGTCGCCTCGGACCGGCACGAGCATCTGCTGCGGGAGGCGCTTGGGGGGTCGGGAGTGCCCGTGCTGGGCGTGCTGCGCAGGGCGCCCTCGGTGGCCACGCCTTCTCGGCACCTCGGGCTGGTGCCGGTCGCCGAGCGGCAGGCCGACGCCGTGGCCGCCGTGGCGGCGCAGGGGGAGCAGGTGCGCCAGGGGTGCGACCTGGATGCGCTGTTGGCTCTTGCGCGGTCGGCGCCGCCGATGCCTGGAGAGGCCTGGGACCCCGTGGGCGCCGTCGGGGTGCGGGCCGGTGGGTCGGCCGTGCCCACCCGTCCCGCCCCAGCGGGACGAATGCCCACAGCAAGGCCGGTGGTAGCCGTCGCCGGAGGGGCTGCCTTCACCTTCTCGTACGCCGAGCATGCCGAGTTGCTCCGTGCTGCCGGGGCCGAGGTCGTCACGTTCGATCCGCTCCGGGACGAGGAGTTGCCGCCCGGGACCTCCGGGCTCGTCATAGGTGGCGGTTTCCCCGAGATGTACGGGGCCGAGTTGTCCGCCAACGAGCCGTTGCGGAAGGCCGTCGCCGAGCTGGCGGGCTCCGGGGCGCCGGTCGCGGCCGAGTGTGCCGGGCTGCTGTATCTGGCTCGTTCGCTCGACGGGAAGCCGATGTGCGGGGTGCTCGACGCGGAGGCGCGGATGTCGGAGCGGCTCACGCTCGGGTACCGGGACGCCGTGGCGGTGAGCGACAGTTCGCTCGCGGCGGCCGGGGCGCGGATGCGGGGGCACGAGTTCCACCGGACGGTGATCGAGCCGGGCGCGGGCGCGCAGGCGGCCTGGGGGCTGCGGCAGCCGGTGGGGGTCCCCCCTGCTCGAAGAGCTCGGGGGAGCGTGGAGGGGTTCGTACAGCAGGGGGTGCACGCGAGTTATGTGCACACCCACTGGGCGGGTGCGCCGGAGGCGGCCGCGCGGTTCGTGGAGCACTGTGCGAACGGGCCCGCCACGTGAGATCAGACGCCCGAGACACCCACCACGACCCAGATGAAGGCCACGCCCGCCACCGTGCACAGCAGGGTGGAGAGGGCCGGGTGCCGGTGGTGTGCCTCGGGGAGGATCTCGGCGGCGGCGAGGTAGAGCAGTGCGCCGCCGAAGAAGCCGAGGTAGCTGCCGAGAAGTTCCTCCGGAAGGGTGAACAGCAGAGTGGACGCGGCGCCGACGATCGGCGCGAGCGCGTCCGCGACCAGCATGATGATCGCCTTGCGCCGGGCGTTCCCGTACAGGCTGGTGATCGTGTACGTGTTGAATCCGTCGGCGAAGTCATGGGTGATGACGGCGATCGCGACGGTCGCGCCCATGCCTCCGCCGACCTGGAAGGCCGCGCCGAGTGCGATGCCGTCCATGAGGCTGTGGGCGACCATCGCGGCCGCCGCGGTGAGGCCGACCTGCGGCACCCGCTCGTCGGCGCCGACCCCGTGGGCCGCCTGACGGGCGGCCAGCAGCCGTTCCACGACGTGGGCGAAGAGGAAGCCGCCCACGAAGAGGAGCAGGGCCTGCGGCACGCCGAAGACCTTCTCGCCGGCGGCCTCCAGGGCCTCCGGCAGGAGGTCGAGTCCGACCACGCCGAGCATCAGTCCGCCGGCGAGGCCGAGGACCAGGTGGCGCCGGTCGGTGACGCGCTGCGCCGTCCAGCCGCCGAAGAGCGTCATGAGGAACGCGCCGAGCGCGACGAAAACGGCCATGCGCCTTTGCTATCGGATCGCGCGCGGTCCGCGCACATCGGACTCGCGTTCGCGCGCCTGGGTCTGGCCTGGGACGACGCCGTCGTGGTGGAGGGCTCGGTGCCCGACCGCGCGGTGAACGTCTGCCGGGCGCACCCGAAGGTGGCCGTGCTGCCCGCGCCGGGCGTCGGACCGGCGGAGCTGGGCGCGGCACTGGTGCACCGGGTGGCGTCGCGGACGCTGGTGGTGTTCTCGGCGTTGGGCGATCCCTTCCGTGAGCGGTTCGAGCGGGTGGATCCGGCGGAGGCGATGTGCCGGAGCTGGGAGTGCGTGAGCCTGGTCCTGTGTCTGGACGAGTCCCGGCAGGACGGGCCGGCTCCGGCGGTCACCGGTCCGCTCACCGGGCCGGGCCGCTGGGCGCTGCCGGACGGGGAGTTCGGGGCGGACGACGGTTTCGTACTGCCTTACGAGGCACGGGCGTTGACGCTGGCGCGGCTGGGGCCGCGGGCCGGGGACCTGGTCTGGGACGTCGGTTCGGGCGGCGGCGCGGTGGCGATCGAGTGCGCCCGGCTGGGCGCGGCGGCGGTCGCCGTGGAGCGGACGGAGTCAGGTGCCGAGCGAGTGCGGGTGAACACGGCCGCGCAGGGCGTGGAGGTGCGGGCGGTGCACGGGGCGGCGCCGACGGTGCTGACCCATCTCGCCGATCCGGACGGGGTGTTCGTCGGGGGCGGTTGTGGTGTGGGCGACGAGCTGGAGTCGCTCGTGCGGACGGCGGGTCGGCGGGCACGGCGCGCGGTGGTGGTGGCGGCTCCGGATCGGACGTCGATGGCGCAGGTCCACTCGGCTCTGGAGTCCTGTGGCTTCGCGGCCGAGGGTGTGGTGCTGCGGACCGATCGGCTGACGGGCTCCTCCTTCGCACCGGCCGGGCCGCCCGTGTTCCTGGTCTGGGGCACACGGTGAGCGGGGCGACAGGGAGCGGGGCCACGGTGAACGGTGCGACGGTGGGGGTCGGCGCCCGGTCCGGTGTGTCCGTGGACGAGGTCCTCGCCCTGGTGGCGGCGGCGCTGCGGGAGGCCGGTCTGACGGGCTCGGACGTCGTCGCGTTCGCCACGCTGGAGGCGCGGGCGGCGGAGCCGGGGATCGTGGGCGCGGCCCAGCGCTTCGGCGTACCGCTCCGCGCCTACGGGCCCGAGGAGCTGGCCGCCGTCCCCGCACCGAACCCCTCGCGGGCTCCGCTCGCGGCGACGGGAACGGCGTCGGTGGCGGAGGCGGCGGCGCTGCTCGCCGCCGGGCCCGGTGCCGTGCTGCTCGTACCGAAGCGGAAATCGGCGCGCGCGACGTGCGCGATTGCCCGTTCTCTCCGGTTTCGTCCGAACGAAGATGCCGCCACCGCACGGTTGTTGCCCCAGGGACAGGGGTACATCGCTGGTCAGACGGAGCCCCGTACACCCCCCACTCACCACCCGACGGCGGCCATGGATACCCACGCGCACTCTGACGTCCACGATCTGCGGCACCACGGTGACGCGGAGGTACGGGACGAGAAGCTGATCGACCTCGCGGTCAACGTCCGGACGCACACGCCACCGGAGTGGCTGCGGGCGCGGATCGCCGATTCCCTGACGGGCCTGGCGCAGTATCCGGACGGCCGGGTCGCGCGGGCGGCGGTCGCCGAGCGCCACGACCTGCCGCCCGGCCGGGTGCTGCTCACGGCCGGTGCGGCGGAGGCGTTCGTGCTGCTCGCGCGGGCGCTGCCGGCGCGGCGGCCGGTGGTGGTGCATCCGCAGTTCACCGAGCCCGAGGCGGCCCTGCGGGACGCGGGGCACGAGGTGGGCCGCGTGCTGCTGCGTGAGGAGGACGGCTTCCGGCTGGATCCGGCGGCCGTGCCGGAGGACGCGGACCTGGTGGTGATCGGGAACCCGACGAACCCGACGTCCGTACTGCATCCCGCGGCGGCGATCGCGGACCTGGCCCGGCCGGGGCGGACGCTGGTGGTGGACGAGGCGTTCATGGACGCCGTGCCGGGCGAACGGGAGTCGCTGGCCGGCCGGACGGACGTACCGGGTCTGGTGGTGCTGCGGAGCCTCACGAAGACCTGGGGCCTCGCGGGGCTGCGGATCGGCTACGTCCTCGCGCACCCCGAGACGATCACCCTCCTTGAGCGGGCGCAGCCGCTCTGGCCGGTGTCCACTCCCGCGCTCGTGGCGGCGGAGGCCTGCATGTCGCGGGCGGCGCTCGCCGAGGCGGAGCTCGCGGCGCACCGGATCGGGGTGGAGCGGGCCCATCTGCTGGCGGGGCTCGCGGAGTTCGACGAGGTGCGCGCGGTGGCGGCGGCGGAGGGTCCCTTCGTGCTGGTCCGGATCGATCGCGCGGACGCGGTACGGGAGCGGCTGCGGGCGCTGGGCTTCGCGGCGCGGCGCGGGGACACGTTCCCGGGCCTTGACCGGAACTGGCTGCGGCTCGCGGTGCGGGACCGGGTCACCACGAACCGCTTCCTGCAGGCCCTGGACCAGGCGCTGTTGATCGAGGGCTGAGCCCCTCCCGTACCCGTACGGGGAGGGACGGCGTCGTTCTCGGCGCCGCCCCTCCCCGCGCTCCCCTTCGCCCCTCGGGTCGGCCCCCCGCGTCGGTCAGCCCCGGGCGCGGCTACGGGCCAGGACGAGCGCCCCCGCGCCGCCGCCGAGCAGGACGACGGCGCCGCCGGCCAGGTACGGGGTCGTCGAACTGCCGCCCGTCGCGGCGAGGTTCTGGTCGGTGGGCCTGGCGCCCTCGTTCTGTGTCTCGACCCCGCCGGCGTCGTTGGGCTTGGCGGAGGGCTCCTGCGAGGGCTGCTCGCTCGGCTGCTCCGTGGGCTTCTCGGTCGGCTTCTCCGTGGGCTTCGTGCCCTTGGGCGTCTCGCAGGTGGCCTCGGCGAGGGTGACCACGCCGTTGACCTCGGCCACACCGAGCTTCAGCGGGTTGACCTCCACCTTCAGTTCGAGGGCGGTGGCGGCGGCCGTGCGGGAGGTGGTGGACGTACGGGACAGGTCGAGGGTCACGTCGCCGACGCCCGGCACGCTGACCTTGGTCTGCCCGGCCGTCGACAGGGTGGTCCTCTTGCCGAGGACGGTCACGTGCCCGAGCACGTTGGACTCGGCGACAGGCTGCTTGCCGGTCTCGCAGAGCGCCTTGGAGGTGACCTTCTCGACCTCGATCAGGGAGAGCAGGGGCACGCCGGGAACGTGGACCTTCGCCTTGGCCAGATGGACGTATCCCTCGGCCTTGGTCTTGTCGACCGTGGCCTTCGAGGTGGCGACGTCGGCGCGCAGCACGTCGATCGGCTTGCCGTTCTCGGCGCCTTCCACCTTGACCGTCAGCGCGGTCCGGTTCTCGCTCTCCGGCGCCTTGACCTCGTTGAGGGAGGCGCGCAGCGGCACGTCGACCGACTTGTCGAGGAGCGAGACGTCGAGCCCGGTCCGCAGGACGACGGCGGTCGCGCGCCCTTCGCCGCCGGTGGCGTGCGCCGCGGGGGCCAGGAGGACCGCGGGCCCGACGGCCAGCGCGGCGACGGTCGCGGCGGCGGCGGTGCGGCGTACGGGCATGCGGAAGGTGTTGCTGTTCAAGATGGTGGTACCCCCACAAGAGACATGGCGCCGCCGGCCGCTCACCACGGGGACACGGGATCGACGCGGTCTCGGCGACTTGAGACACCGGAATCTTTACGCACGGAGGGTGAACCGGCAGACACCTGGCGTGAGTTCACTCCAAAGGGGGGTTTCCGGGCCCATATTCGATTCTTTCGGCACACGCGTTCCCGCGCGCCCCGCGCGTTTCGTATCGCGCGGGTGCGCGCCGGAAGGGTTTCAACGACCCGCGCCGACCTCCGGTAACGGACGGTCAACCCGACGCCTCGGCGGCGGCCGCACACCTCGGGCGGTCAGGAGGCGCGCCAGTAGCCCAGGGAGTGGACCCGCTCCTTGGGGAGCGCGAGCTCCTTGCGGACATACGCGGCGAGGGTGCGGGTGGTCGCCGTGTCGCAGGCGATCCAGACGTACGGGTGGCCGTCGGGGCCGCCGTCGCCCTTGAGCAGCTCCGGAAGCTCGGCGCGCACCCGCTCGACGAGCGCGGCGCCGCCGCCCTGGCGCGGGACCCTGCGCAGCTCGTGGCGGGCCGCGTCGAGGCGCAGCGGCAGCTCCTCGTCCGCTTCGTGGGAGGTCTCGAACCAGAGCGTGGCCGGGACGTCGGGGGCGGAGTCGAGGAGGGAGTTGATGGCGGGCAGCGAGGCCGGGTCGCCGATCACGAACATGCGGCCGGGCCGGGGTTCGGGGGCGGTGAAGCCGGTGCCCTGGAGCGTGGCCTCGATGGTGTCGCCGGGGGCGCAGGTGCGGGCCCAGTCGCTGGCGACCCCCTCGTGGAGGGCGAACTCCAGGCTGAAGGTGCCCGCGTCACGGTCGGGGTCGACGAGGGTGTAGGCGCGCTGGTGCGGCTTGCCGGCGTTCTCGAACCAGAGCCGTACCCACATCGTCGGGTGGACGCCGGCGGCGGCGAGGAGCCCGCCGTCGGTCAGATGCACCCGGCGGAAGTGCTCGGTGACCTGCTCGGCCCCGGTCACCGTGAACGTGAAGTCCCGGCCTCGGAACAGCTTGAGGACCACACCTTCCCAGCCATGCCCCACCGCGATCGCCTCCCCTGCGTTACCTGTAGATTAATTTAGGTCAGCCTAACCTAAGCAGAGTGAACAAGATCGGGGTCGGAGTGGGTATCGAGGTCTACCGGGACGATTGGGGCATTCCGCATCTGCGGGGCAACAATCCGGACGAACTCGCCTTCGCGCAGGGGCGGGTGACGGCGGTGGACCGGGCCTGGCAGCTGGAGGTGGAGCGGCACCGGGCGCAGGGCACGACGGCCGCGTTCCTCGGGGCCGGGGAGACCGCCTGGGACACCTTCGCGCGGCAGGCCAGGCTGGCCGACACCGCACGCCGCTGCTACGACCGGCTGGACGAGCGGACGGCGCGCTGGGTACGGGCGTACGTGGACGGCGTCAACGCGGGCCTGCCGGAAGGGGCGGTGCGTGCAGGCCAGTTCGCGCGGGTGGGGCTCACGCCCGGGCGCTGGGAGCCGTGGACGCCGCTGGCGGTCTGGCTCACCACGCACATCCTGTTCGCGGGCTTCCCCGCCAAGCTGTGGCGGGAGGAGGTCGCACGCCGGCTCGGCGAGGAGTGGACGGAGCTGTTCGCCACGGACCTGCCGTGGACGTCCGGCTCCAACGGCTGGCTCGTCTCCGGCGCCCGGACGGCGAGCGGTTCGGCGATCATCGCGGGCGACCCGCACCGCTTCATCGAGGCGCCCGGCGTGTATCAGCAGATCCGCCTCGCGTGCCCGGAGTACGACGTGCTGGGCCTGGCGGTCCCGGGCATCCCGGGCCTCGCGCACTTCGGCCACACCGGCGGGGTCGCCTGGGCGATCACCAACGCGATGTCCGACTACCAGGACCTGTACCGGGAGCGGCTCCGGCGGACCGCCGACGGCGGCATAGAGGCCCTGGGCCCGGACGGCTGGCGCCCGGCGTCCGTCCACCGGGAGACGGTGGAGGTGGCGGGTGGCGACCCGGTCGGGATCGAGGTGATCGAGACGGAGCGGGGGCCGGTGATCATCGGCTCGGACGGGGGGCCGGCGCCTGCCGGTGCGGCTTCGGCGGGCGCGGGTGCGGCTGCGGGCGCGGGTGCCTCGGGTGCGGCTGCGGGCGCTGGTGCGGCTGCGGCTGCCTCGGACGGTGCCGCAGGCGCGGACGGCGGCGGCGGTGAGGGGGCCGCCTGGGAGGCGATCAGCCTGCGGTATCCGCCGCGTGTGACCGGGGAGCTGGGGTTCGGGGTGCTGCCCGAGCTGCTGGCCGCCCGCACCGTCGCGGACGTGGACCGGGCCGTTGACGGCTGGGTCGAGCCGGTCAACGTCGTCCTGGCCGCCGACGTGGACGGCGGACTCCTGCACCGGGTCGCCGGGTACGTCCCCGTGCGCGACCACGCCAACTCCGTGCGGGTGGTGCCCGCCTGGGACGCGGCCCACGCCTGGCAGGAGGGGGCCGCGAAGCCGACGCCCCGCGCGGACGTCGAGGGCCACGCCGTCATGGCCAACGCACGCGGCCTGGCGGCGCCGCTCGGCATCGAGTTCGCTCCCCCGCACCGGGCGGCCCGGATCGACGCGCTGCTCGCCGCCTCGACGTCCTGGACGCCGGAGGCGATGGCCGACGTCCACACCGACACCGACAACCCCTCGGCGGCCCGCCTCCTCGCGGCGATCCGCGCGGCAGCCACGGACGCGGACGGCGGCGAGGCGGGCGCGGACGCCGCCGGCCCTCCCCGCCTCCCCGGCCTCTCCCCCGGCGCCCCCGCCGGAGCCCCGCCCGAGCCGGGTCCCGGCATCGGCGGCCCGGACCACGCCGACCCCGACGCCGACATCCCGGACACCGCCGCCCGTCCCGGCCTCTCGCCCGGCGCTCTCGCCGTCCGGACCCGTCTTCTGGCGTGGGACCGGCGGATGGACGCGGAGAGCAGCGACGCCGGGCTGTATGCCGCCGTGCGCGGTGCCGTCGTCCGGCGGCTCACCGGGCATGCGGCGTTCGCGGCGCTCCGGGAGCCCGTCGCGTACCCCTCGGTGTTCCTGCCCTGGCTGGCCCTCGGGCCGCGCGTGGCGTTCGCCCTGGAGACGCTGCTGGCCTTCGGTCCCGTACCGGCCGCCGATGTCGCCGAGATCGTCCGCGAGGCCCTGGAGGAGGTCGCCGCCGGCGAGGAGCCGCCCGCCTGGGGTGTCACCCACCGGCTCGCGCCCTGGCAGGCGCTCCCCGACGAGGACGACGACGCCCGATGGCCCGGCCTCTCCGGCGACCACGACTGCGTGATGTCCTCGTCCAGCGTGCCGGGGTTCACCGACCGCAGCGCCCGCGCCTCCGCCGCCCGCTACGTCTGGGACCTCGCCGACCGCGACCGGAGCCTGTGGATCGTGCCGTTCGGCGCCTCCGGGGTCGCCGACGACCCCCACCACCGCGACCAACTCCCCCTGTGGCTGCGGGGCGGACTCGCCCCCGTGACCACCGCCTGGCACCACCTCACCAAGGAGCACCCGCATGAAGACCGCTGAGCCGGTCAGGCCGGTCACGCCGGTCCACGTCCAGACCGTCGAGGGCTTCGGCACCGTCCGGATCGACCCCGTCGACCCCGACCGCGACGCCGCCCTGATCCACCGCTGGGTCAACGAGGACCGGTCCCGGTTCTGGGGCATGGGCGGTACGACCGTCGACCAGGTACGGGAGATCTACGCGCACCTGGACTCGCTCACCACGCACCACGGCTTCCTGGTACGGCGGGACGGCGAGCCGGTGGCGCTCTTCCAGACGTACGAGCCCTCGGCCGACCGTGTCGGTGAGTGCTACGACGTGGAGCCCGGCGACATCGGGGTGCACATCCTGATCGCGCCGGCCCCCACCGCCGAACCCGGCTTCACCGCCCGGCTGTTCGTCGCGCTGACCGCGTTCGCGCTGACCGGCCGTACCCGCCTCGTCGCCGAGCCGGACGCCGCCAACGAGAAGGCGATCGCCCGGCTGGCACGGGCCGGCTTCGAGCTGGGCCCCGAGGTGGTCCTGCCGGAGGTGGACCTCCCCGAGGTCTTCATCCCGCAGAAGCGGGCCCGCCTGGCGTTCCTGACCCGCTGAACCGGGCGTACGGCGAAGACGGACCGGGGCGCTCCCCTCTTGCGGGCGCCCCGGTTCAGCCGATCACACGGCCGTTCACGACGACCCTGCGCGGCGCCGCGAGCGCGCGGACGTCCGCGCGGGGGTCCTCGGCGTAGACGACGAGGTCCGCCGGCGCGCCTTCCTCCAGGGAGGGGCGGCCCAGCCAGGCGCGGGCGCCCCACGTGGTCGCCGAGAGGGCCTCGATCGGCGGGATGCCCGCCTTGACCAGCTCCTCCACCTCGGCCGCGACCAGGCCGTGGGCCAGGGAGCCGCCCGCGTCCGTACCGACGAAGACCGGGACGCCCGCGTCGTACGCCGAGCGGACCGTGTCGTACCGGCGCTCGTACAGCCGCCGCATATGCGCCGACCAGCGCGGGAACCTCTCCTCGCCGCCGTCCGCGAGACGCGGGAAGGTGGCGATGTTGACGAGGGTCGGCACGATCGCGACGCCCCGCTCGGCGAAGAGCGGGATCGTCTCCTCGGTGAGCCCGGTGGCGTGCTCGATGCAGTCGATGCCCGCCTCCACCAGGTCCCGCAGCGAGTCCTCCGCGAAGCAGTGCGCGGTGACCCGGGCCCCGAGCCGGTGCGCCTCGGCGATGGCCGCCTCGACCTCGGCGCGCGGCCAGCACGCCGACAGGTCGCCCACCTCGCGGTCGATCCAGTCGCCGACGAGCTTGACCCAGCCGTCGCCGCGCCGGGCCTCCCGTCCTACGTACGCCACCAGGTCCTCGGGCTCGATCTCGTGGGCGTAGTTGCGGATGTAGCGGCGGGTGCGGGCGATGTGCCGACCGGCCCGGATGATCTTCGGCAGGTCGTCGCGCTCGTCGATCCACCGGGTGTCGGACGGCGAGCCCGCGTCACGGATCAGCAGCGTGCCCGCGTCGCGGTCGGTCAGCGCCTGCTTCTCACTGGTGGCGTCGTCGACCGGGCCGTGCTGGTCCAGGCCGACGTGGCAGTGCGCGTCGACGAGGCCCGGCAGGGCCCAGCCCTCGACCGTCAGCGCCTCACCGGACGGACGGGTGTACGTGACGCGCCCGTCGACCGCCCAGAGCTCGTCCCGTACGTCCTCCGGGCCGACGAGCACCCGCCCCTTCACATGCAGCACCACGCGATCGCTCATGACTGCACTGTACGAGGAGGGCGGCGGAGGTCCGAAGGGGGCGGGGACCGGCTCGGTACGCTGAAACCGACGCTCGACCCCCTTTTCGAAGAAGGCACCACCGTGACCGTGACACACCCGCTGCTGGACCTCGCCCCGCTGACCGCCGCGCACTTCGCGTCCATCGAGCGGCGGGTCGCCGCCCTGCTCTCCACCGAGCAGGACGTGGTGATCACCCAGGGCGAGGCGCTGCTGCCGCTGGAGGGCTGCATCCGCAGCGGGGCCCGGCCGGGCTCGACGGCGCTGAACATCGTCACCGGTCCGTACGGTCAGACCTTCGGCAACTGGCTGCGGGACTGCGGCGCGACGGTCGTGGACCTGGAGGTGCCCTTCCACGCCGCGGTGACGGCCGACCAGGTGGAGCGGGCGCTCGCCGAGCACCCGGCGATCGACTTCGTCTCCCTGGTGCACGCGGAGGCGGCGACGGGCAACACCAACCCGGTGGCCGAGATCGGCGAGGTCGTGCGGGCGCACGGGGCGCTGTTCTACCTGGACGCGGTGGCGTCGATCGGCGCGGAGCCGGTGCTGCCGGACGCGTGGGGCGTGGACATGTGCATCATCGGCGCGCAGAAGGCGATGGGCGGTCCCGCCGGCGTCTCGGCGGTGTCGGTGAGCGAGCGGGCGTGGGAGCGGTTCGCCGCCAACCCGCGGGCGCCGCGCCGTTCGTACCTCTCCCTCCTGGACTGGAAGGAGCGCTGGATCGACGGCGGCCGCAAGGCGCTGCTGCACGCGCCGGCGCAGCTGGAGATGCTGGCCCTGGAGGCCTGTGTGGAGCGGATCGAGTCCGAGGGTCTCGACGCGCTGATGGCCCGTCACGCGTCCGCCGCCGGCGCCACGCGCGCGGGGACGCTGGCCCTCGGCGGCGGTCTGGAGCCGTACGTCCACGCGGCGAAGGACGCGGCCCCGGTCGCGACGACGCTGCGCGCCCCGGAGGGCGTGAACGCCTCGGAGCTGGTCGCCCGGGCGCTGGCGGCGGACCCGTCGCTGCCGCTGATCGCGGGCGGCGGGGCGCTGTCGAAGGAGATGATCCGGGTCAACCACTACGGCGTGGACGCGACCCCGGGCGCGGTCCAGTCCTCCCTGGCGGCCCTGGGCGCCGCCCTCGCGGAGACGGGCCGCCCGGTCGACCTGGAGGCCGCCCGGCGTGCGGTGACGGAGGCGTGGGTCTAGGGACACCCCCTAGGCCTGGACGAATCCTCCGCGGAGGGCCGGGGCGAGGACGTGCGACGTGACGTCCTCGTCCCGGCCATCCGCGCGATCGGCGACCGGCCCACCCGGCCCGTCGCCCCACATTCTCCGAGCGCAATCTCCGCACCTGCTTTCGGTGCGTTTTTCGCCCATATTCTCAGCGCGCCTTATTCAAGCGAATTCCCCTTCACCTTCCGCGTTTCTTCTGCCCCGTTTCCCGGACCCTAAACGCCAAGGTTTCGTCAGCATTTCCGGCTCATTCCACGCCCTGTGACGGACTCCACACCACGCCCATTTTGGGCGGATATATCCGGGCAAACAGGCATCGTTTCGCGCCCGCGCGAATAACACATCCGGCTCTCTCCGCCCACCCCTCAGCCCCATGCAATTCGCGAATTCAATCGGTAAATTCCCTCGCCATGACCGCAGCACAAGCAGCCATGACACTGGAAAGCCCACGCGTGGAGGACGGAGCCGCAATCTGGCGCATCGCACGCGATTCGCGGGTGCTGGACCTGAACTCCTCGTACAGCTACCTGCTGTGGTGCCGCGACTTCGCCGCCACCTCGCTGGTCGCGCGCGCCGCCGACGGCGAGCCGGTCGCCTTCGTCACCGGGTACCTGCGCCCGGACCGGCCGGGCACCCTCGTCGTCTGGCAGATCGCCGTCGACGAGACCCACCGAGGGCGAGGCCTGGCCGGTGTACTGCTCGACGCGCTGACCGCCCGGGTCACCCCGGAGGCCGTCGAGACGACGATCACGCCCGACAACACGCCCTCGGACCGGCTCTTCACCGCCTACGCCGCCCGGCACGGACTCCACCTGGAGCGCGAAGTCCTCTTCGACGGGGGCCTGTTCCCCGACACCGCCGACGGCGCCCATCAGCCCGAAGTCCTGTACCGCATAGGCCCCTTCCACACCCCCGGAGCTTCGCTGTGACCCTCACCCCTCCCGAACTGAGCGTCTTCGAGACCCTGGAGTCGGAGGTGCGCAGCTACTGCCGCGGCTGGCCCACCGTCTTCGACCGCGCGCAGGGCGCGCGCCTCACCGACGAGGACGGGCACGAGTACCTCGACTTCTTCGCGGGCGCGGGCTCGCTCAACTACGGCCACAACAACCCCGTACTGAAACGGGCGTTGATCGACTATCTGGAACGCGACGGGATCACCCACGGTCTCGACATGGCGACCACCGCCAAGCGGACCTTCCTGGAGACCTTCCAGGAGGTCGTGCTGAAGCCGCGCTCCCTGCCGTACAAGGTGATGTTCCCGGGGCCGACCGGCACCAACGCCGTGGAGTCCGCGCTGAAACTGGCGCGGAAGGTGAAGGGCCGCGAGTCGGTCGTCTCCTTCACCAACGCCTTCCACGGCATGTCGCTCGGTTCGCTGGCCGTCACCGGCAACGCCTTCAAGCGGGCCGGGGCCGGGATTCCGCTGGTGCACGGCACCCCGATGCCGTTCGACCACTATCTCGACGGTCAGGTACCGGACTTCCTCTGGTTCGAGCGGCTGCTCGACGACCAGGGTTCCGGTCTGAACAAGCCGGCCGCGGTGATCGTCGAGACGGTGCAGGGCGAGGGCGGCATCAACGTGGCGCGGGCCGAGTGGCTGCGCGCGCTCGCCGACCTGTGCCGGCGCCAGGACATGCTGCTGATCGTCGACGACATCCAGATGGGCTGCGGCCGTACCGGCGCCTTCTTCTCCTTCGAGGAGGCCGGCATCACCCCGGACATCGTCACGCTGTCGAAGTCGATCAGCGGGTACGGGCTGCCGATGTCGCTCTGCCTGTTCCGGCCGGAGCTGGACGTCTGGGAGCCCGGCGAGCACAACGGCACCTTCCGGGGCAACAACCCGGCCTTCGTCACCGCAGCCGCCGCGCTCGACGCGTACTGGGCCGACGGCCAGATGGAGAAGCAGACCCTGGCACGCGGCGAGCAGGTCGAGCAGGCGCTGCTCGCCGTCTGCGAGGAGAACTCCGCCGACGGCGCCCACTTCCGGGGCCGTGGCCTGGTCTGGGGCCTGGAGTTCGCCGACCGGACCCGGGCCTCGAAGGTCTGCGCCCGCGCCTTCGAGCTGGGGCTCCTGCTGGAGACCTCGGGCCCGGAGAGCCAGGTCGTCAAGCTCCTCCCGCCGCTGACCATCACGCCGGAGGAGCTGGACGAGGGACTGCGCACGCTGTCCCGCGCGGTCCGCGAGACCGCCTGAAACACCGGTACCACCGGTACCACCGGTAGAAGAGGAGTTGCACCACCGTGATCGTCCGATCGTTCAAGGACATCGAGAACACCGACCGCCATGTGCGGGCTGCCTCCGGCACCTGGGAGAGCAAGCGGATCATCCTCGCCAAGGAGCGGGTCGGCTTCTCGCTCCACGAGACCGTGCTCTACGCGGGCACCGAGACGTCCATGTGGTACGCCAACCACGTCGAGGCCGTCCTGTGCGTCGAGGGCGAGGCCGAGCTGACGAACGACGAGACCGGCGAGACGCACTGGATCGAGCCGGGCACGATGTACCTGCTCGACGGCCACGAGCGGCACACCATGCGCCCCAAGACCGATTTCCGCTGCGTCTGCGTCTTCAACCCCCCGGTCACCGGGCGGGAGGACCATGACGAGAACGGGGTGTACCCCCTGCTCACGGAGGAGGGCTGATCATGACCGACGTCCTGACCGACCTGTACCCGACCCGCGGCGCCTCCGAGGTGCTCACGCCCCGCCGGGACCCGGTGGTGTGGGGCGACGCCCCGGGCCTTGAGTCGTACGACCGGGACGGCTTCCTGGTCGAGCCGGAGCTGCTGACCGACGACGAGGTCGCCGGCTACCGGCGCGAGCTGGACCGGCTGGTCGCCGATCCGGCCGTACGCGCCGACCCGCGCGCGATCGTCGAGTCGAAGTCGTCCACCGTACGGTCCGTCTTCGAGGTGCACCGGATCAGCGAGGTCTTCGCCCGCCTGGTCCGCGACGAGCGGGTGGTGGGCCGGGCCCGCGAGATCCTCGGTTCGGACGTGTACGTCCACCAGTCGCGGATCAACGTGAAGCCGGGCTTCGGCGCCTCCGGGTTCTACTGGCACTCGGACTTCGAGACCTGGCACGCGGAGGACGGCCTGCCGCGCATGCGCACGGTGTCGGTGTCGATCGCGCTGACCGAGAACCACGACACCAACGGCGGCCTGATGATCATGCCGGGCTCGCACCGGACGTTCCTGGGCTGCGCGGGCGCGACGCCGAAGGACAACTACAAGCGGTCCCTCCAGATGCAGGACGCGGGCACCCCGTCGGACGAGGCGCTGACCTCGCTCGCGGACGCGCACGGCATCAAGCTCTTCACGGGCCGGGCGGGTTCGGCGACCTGGTTCGACTGCAACGCGATGCACGGCTCGGGCGACAACATCACGCCGTACCCGCGCAGCAACGTCTTCATCGTCTTCAACAGCGTCGAGAACGCGGCGGTGGAGCCGTTCGCGGCGCCGGTACGGAGGCCGGAATTCATCGGGGCGCGGGACTTCACGCCGGTGCGGTAGCGCTGTCGCGGTGCGGTAGCGCTGTCGCGGGTGTGGTGACGCCGTCGCGGGTGCGGTGACCGAGCGGGGCCCCTTCCTTGGGGGCCCCGCCGCCGGTCAACCCGCCAGGACCTCCAGGGCGCGGTCGACGTCGGCCGGGCCGTTGTAGAGGTGGACGGACACCCGCAGGTTGCCCGCGCGGGCGGACGTCAGGACGCCGGCGGCCGCCAGTTCGGGCTGCCGGTGGCCGAGCCCCGGGATGCCCACCACGCCGGAGACGTCCGGCACGGGGGCGTGGCCCAGCTCCGCGAGGCCGGCCCGGAAGCGGGCGGCGAGAGCCTTGTTGTGGGCCTCGATCCGCTCGATGCCGATCTCTTCGAGCAGCGCGAGCGAACGGGCCGCCCCGTGGTACGAGAGGAACGCCGGCGGCTCGTCGAACCGCCGTGCGGCGCGGGCCAGTTCGCGCACCGGCCCGTAGCTGTTCGCCCACACCTCCTCGCCCGTGACCCAGCCGGCGTGGATGGCGACCAGCTCCTCCTGCGCCTCCTCGGTGACGGTGAGGAAGGACGCGCCGCGCGGGCAGAGCAGGAACTTGTAGCCGCCGGACACCGTGAAGTCCCACTCCCCCGCGCGCAGCGGCAGCCAGCCCGCCGACTGGGTGGCGTCGAGGAGCGTGCGGGCTCCGTGCGCGGCCGCCGCGGCCCGTACCGCCGCGAAGTCGGCCGTACGGCCGTCCGCCGACTGGACGGCGGAGAAGGCGACGAGCGCGGTGTCGGGGCCGACGGACTCCGCGAGCCGCTCCAGCGGCACGAAGCGCGTCTTGAGGTCGCCGCGCACGGTGAACGGCGTGATCAGCGAGGCGAAATCGCCCTCGGGGAAGAGGATCTCGGCGCCCGCGGGCATCGACTGCGCGATCATCCCGACGTGGACGGAGACGGAACTGCCGACGGCGACCCGGTCCGGGTGGACGGCTGTGAGCCGCGCGAAGGTGGCGCGGGCCTCGTCGACGACGTCGAAGCTGCCGGCGCCGTCGGGGCGGCCCGCCGCCGTCTCCTCGCAGAGCCGCGTGACGGCCTTGATCGTGCGGCGCGGCAGCAGCGCGCACACGGAGGTGTTCAGATACGTCTGCTGGGGCGCGAACTCGGCTCCGCCGAGGGGTTCCATGACATCCGTGGCATCCATGGCACCAGCCTGGGCTCCCCCTGACCCCAAGTCAATGACGAATGATCAAGGGGAGTCCCCAACTCACGCTTATAACCCCAGGTCCGAGCCCTGACCCAGCTCCAGGCCCCGGGCCGATCGGCCCTCAGACCTCGCAGTTCCCGTCGACGTCACAGGCCGGAGCCGCCGCCGTGTCGGCGCCGACCGGCTGGAGGACCGTCCGGCCCTGCCAGGCCTGCTCCAAAGCCTGCGTGAAGACCTCGGCGGGCTGGCCGCCGGAGATGCCGAAGCGGCGGTCCAGGACGAAGAACGGCACGCCGTTCGCGCCCAGTTCGGCCGCCTCGCGCTCGTCGGCCCGTACCGCCGCCGCGTACGCGGTCTCGTCGGCGAGCACGGCCCGGACCTCGGCCTCCTCCAGGCCGGCCTCGACCCCGAGCCGGACGAGCGTCTCGGCGTCGAAGACGGACCGCTCCTCGGCGAAGTTGGCGCGGTAGGCGAGGTCGAGCAGCTCGTTCTGCCGACCGCGCTCCTTGGCGAGGTGGAGCAGGCGGTGGATGTCGAAGGTGTTGCCGTGGTCGCGGCCCTCGGTGCGGTACCCCAGACCCTCGGAGTGCGCGTTGGAGGCGACGTGCGCCTCCATGGCGCGGGCCTCCTCCAGGGTCCGGCCGTACTTCTTCGCCAGCATGTCGAGGACCGGCCCGGTGTCGCCCTTGGCCCGGTTCGGGTCGAGCTCGAAGGAGCGGTGCACGACCTCGATCTCGTCGCGGTGGGCGAAGGCCGCGAGCCCCTTCTCGAAGCGGGCCTTGCCGATGTAGCACCACGGGCAGGCGATGTCGCTCCAGATCTCGACGCGCATGTTCTTTCTTCTCTCCGGGGTCGGGGGGGTGTTCCGAGGGCGGGAACGCGCGCCCTCGCCGGATTCATTCCGGTCCGGGCGCCAGTGTGAGGCGGAGCACGAGGTGGGTGCCGGAGCGCGGGGCGTCGGGGTCGGGGGTCCAGGCGCGGGCGGCGTAGAAGGCGCGGGCCCGTTCGTTCGGCTCGAACACCAGGAGGCGGGCCTCGGTGAGGCCCTCGGCGCGCCAGGCGTCCAGGCAGGCGGTGTGCAGCTCGGTGCCGACGCCGCGCCGCCAGTGGTCGGGGCGGACATGGAGCTGGGTGAGCGTGACCGTACCGTCGCCGGTGTCGCTCCTGCTGTACGCGGCGACGCCGGCCGGTACGCCGTCCCGTTCCGCCACGAGCACGTCGCCCCGCTCCACGGCCCTGCTCCACCCCTCCCGGGAGCGGGCGAGCTCCTCGGGGCCGGCGTACTCGGTGGCGGGGAGGTGGGCGCGGTAGTAGGTGGAGCGGGCCTCCAGGTGCAGGGCGGCGATGGCGTCGAGGTCGTCGGGGGTCGCGTGTCGGATCATGACAGCGGGGACGCGCGGAGCGCGGGAATCGGTTGCCCGCGCCCCTTCGTCCGCCCGCGCCGCCCTACGCCCCCTTGCGGTACCGTCCCGGCGCCGTCCCGTACTCCCGCTTGAACGCCTTGGCGAAGGCGAACTCCGAGGCGTATCCCGACCGTTGGGCCACCGTGCGGAGCGGGGTGTCGTCCGCGCGGAGCATCCGCCCGGCCGTCGTCATGCGCCACCACGTCAGGTACGCCAGCGGTGGCCGCCCCACGAGCGTGGCGAAGCGGCGGGCGAAGGCGGCGCGCGAGAGGCCGCCCTCGGCGCCGAGCTCCTCCACCGTCCACGGCCGGGCCGGGTCCGCGTGGATCGCGCGCAGGGCCGCGGCGACGGCGGGATCGCTCAGGGCGGCGGACCACCCGGTGGCCCGGTCCGGGCGCTCGGTCAGCCACCAGGTACGCAGCATCAGCACCAGCAGCGTGTCGAGCAGGGCGGGCACGAGCGCGTCGGATCCCGGCTGCGGATCGGCGAGTTCGGCGCCGAGCAGGTCGATGGCGGCGCGCAGCCGGGGATGGGCGCCGACCCGGGCGGGGATGTGCACGTACGACGGCAGCTCGGTGAAGAGGGGATGCGCCCGGACCCTGCTCACCTGGTACGCGCCGCACACCAGCAGGGTCTCGTCCGCTCCGGCGGGCACGCGGTCGGGCGGGGTGGGCCAGGAGCCGTCGGAGGCCTGCACGGCGTCGACGAGCGGGGTGTCGGGGCCGGCGGCGAGTCCGTGACCGGTGCCGTGCGGGAGCAGGACCGCGTCTCCGGGGCGGAGCTCGACCGGTTCGGTCCGCCCGCCGCCGCCCGGCGGGATCAGCCAGGCCGTTCCCTGGACCACCGCGTGGAATCCGGCACCCTCGCTTGGCGGGAAACGGACGCCCCACGCACCGGAGTTGACGTTACGGGAGGAGTGCGGGCGCCCGGTGCGCATGGCCGCCACGGCATCGCTGAGTACGTCCATGGCCCGCACCGTACCGCGAGACGGCGCGAGAGGCCCCGAGACGGACGGACATGACGGGGAGGCCCTGGGACATGGTCCGTCTCGCCGCCCCTGCCTAGCGTCGACGCCATGACGAATCAGATGACACGCGCCGTGCTGTTCCACGAGATCGGCGGACCCGACGTCCTGGCGGTGGAGGACGTGCCGCTTCCCGCGCCCGGCCCGGCCGAGGTGCTCGTCCGGGTCGAGGCGATCGGCCTCAACCGCGCCGAGGCCCTCTTCCGCGCGGGCACCTACTACTACCGGCCGACGCTCCCCGGCTCCCGGCTCGGTTACGAGGCGGCGGGCGTGGTGGAGGCGGTCGGCGCGGGCGTGACCGCGTACGCCGTCGGCGATCCGGTGATGGCGGCCGCCAATTTCGACTTCGGGGTCCACGGCGTGCACGCGGAGCGCGTGGTGCTGCCCGAGGAGTACGTGGTGCCCAGGCCCGAGGGCGTGGACGCGGTGACCGCCGCCGCCTCGTGGCTGACGTACACGACCGCGTACGGCGGCATGGTGGAGGCGGGCGGGCTGCGACCCGGCGACGCGGTGGTGATCACGGGGGCGTCCAGCGGCGTCGGGACGGCCGCGATCCAGGTGGCGCTGAGGCTCGGAGCGGTGCCGATCGTCACGACACGCGGCGCGGGAAAGCGGCAGGGGCTGCTGGACCTGGGCGCGGCGCGGGTGATCACGACGGAGAGCGAGGACGTCGTGAAGGAGGTGCGGCGGTTCACCGAGGGGCGGGGTGCGCGGGTCGTCTTCGACGCGATCGGCGGACCGGGCTTCGCCGAGCTGGGCAACGCCTTGGAACCGGACGGTACGGCGGTGCTGTACGGCTGGCTCGACCACCGGCCGGCCACGATGCCCATGAACTGGCCGCTCACCGTGCGGGGTTACGCCAACGGCGCGGTGGTGCGCACCCAGGAGGGACGGCGCCGGATGGCCGGTTTCCTCGGCACCGGTCTGCGCGACGGCTCGCTGGCGCCGGTGATCGCCGAGACCTTCGAGGGTCTGGAGCGGATCACCGACGCCCATCGGCTGATGGAGTCCGACACGCACACGGGCAAGATCGTCGTACGCGTGTGAGAGGTACCGGGCCTCAGCGGCGCGGCAGCCCGAGCGGGTTGCCGTCGCGGAGCTCCGGCGGCAGCAGGTGCTGCGGCGTCGACTGGTAGGTGACCGGGCGCAGCCAGCGCTCGATCGCGGTCGCGCCGACCGAGGTGGAGGTGGAGGTGGTCGCCGGGTACGGGCCGCCGTGGTGCTGGGCGCCCGAGACGGCCACGCCCGTCGGCCAGTCGTTGACGAGCACGCGGCCGGCCAGCGGGGTGAGCTGGGCGAGCAGGGCCGCGGCCTCCGGGTCCTCGTCGGCCATCTGGAGGGTGGCGGTGAGGTTGCCGGGGAGCAGGGCGAGGACGGGCGGGATCTGGTCCGGTGAGTCGTAGCGGGCGACGACGGTGAGGGGGCCGAAGCACTCCTCCAGGAGCTCCCCGTGCCCGCCCTCCAGCAGGGTGGCGGCTTCGACGGCCAGGAAGCCCGCGGTGACGGTGTGCTCGTCGGCGGCACCGGGCAGGACGGGCGCGGCGACACCGGGCAGTCCGGCGCGCTCGGCGGCCCCGGCGACGAAGGCGCCGCGCATGCGCGCGTCGAGCAGTACGCCGGGGTCCGTGCCCCGCACGCCGTCCTCCAGGGCGGCCACGAAGCGGTCGCCGGCCTCGCCCGTGGGCGCCAGGACGAAGCCGGGCTTGGTGCAGAACTGGCCCTGGCCCAGGGTCATGGAGGCCGCGAGCCCGGTCCCGATCTCGGCGGCCCGCGCCTCGGCGGCCGCTCCGGTGATCACGACCGGGTTGAGGGAGCCGAGCTCGCCGTGGAAGGGGATCGGCACGGGGCGGGCGGCGGCCGCGTCGAAGAGCGCCCGGCCGCCCCGGACCGAACCGGTGAAGCCGGCCGCCGCGATCAGCGGGTGGCGGACCAGCTCCACCCCGGCGTCGAAGCCGTGGACGAGGGCGACGACGTCCTCGGGCAGCCCGACCTTGACGGCGGCCCGCCGGAGCAGGGCGGCGCAGAGCTCGGAGGTGGCCGGGTGGTCGGGGTGGGCCTTGACGACGACGGGGCAGCCGGCCGCGAGGGCGCTTGCGGTGTCGCCGCCGGGGACGGAGAAGGCGAGCGGGAAGTTGCTGGCGGAGTAGACGGCGACGACGCCGAGCGGGATCTTCCAGCGGCGCAGGTCGGGCGTGGGCGGGGTGGTCGTGGGGTCGGGCAGGGCGATCCGTACGTCGAGGAAGGCGCCCTCGTCGACCACGTCCGCGAAGGCACGCAACTGGCTGGTGGTGCGGGCCAGTTCACCGGTGAGCCGGACGGGGCCGAGGGCCGTCTCGGCGTCGGCGGTCTCGACGACGTCCGGCCGGGCCTCGTCGAGGAGGTCGGCGGCGGTACGGAGCAGGGCCGCCCGTACCGTACGGTCGGCGAGCGCCTCACGGGTGGCCGCGGCTGCGGTGACCGCCCGGTCGACGTCCTCGGCTGTGGCCTCCACCGCAACCTGTTCCCGCGGCTTCCCCGTCCGGGGGTCCACACTCCACACTGGTTCAGCAGCCACCGCCATGCCCCTCTTCGCGCCCTGTTCGCTATTCTGAACAGAGTTCCGATAGATGAATGGGACTCTATTGACGGGTGTGCCGACTCCACAAGAGGCACCAGGACGAGGGGTGAGGGCGATGTCGACTGCCGACACGGGCGGGGCCCAGGTCAAGTCCGCGGTGCGGACCGTGGAGTTGCTCGAATATTTTGCGGGGCGCCCCGGCATGCACTCGCTGGCCGCCGTCCAGGAGGCGGTCGGCTACCCCAAGTCCAGCCTGTACATGCTGCTGCGCACCCTGGTCGAGCTGGGCTGGGTGGAGACGGACGCGACGGGCACGCGGTACGGCATCGGTGTCCGGGCCCTGCTGGTCGGCACCTCGTACATCGACGGCGACGAGGTGGTGGCCGCCGCCCGGCCCACCCTCGACCGGCTGTCCGACGACACCACCGAGACCATCCACCTCGCCCGGCTCGACGGCACCAACGTCGTCTACCTGGCGACCCGTCAGTCCCAGCACTACCTGCGGCCGTTCACCCGCGTGGGTCGCCGGCTGCCCGCCCACTCGACCTCCCTGGGCAAGGCGCTGCTCGCCACCCACAGCGACGAGCAGGTCCGCAAGATGCTCCCGGAGACGCTGCCGGCGCTGACCGAGCACACGATCACCGACCGCGAGAAGCTCATCGAGGAGCTGCACCTCGTCCGCGAGCAGGGCTTCGCGGTGGACCGCGAGGAGAACACCCTCGGGCTGCGCTGCTTCGGCATCGCGATCCCCTACCGGACCCCGGCCCGGGACGCGATCAGCTGCTCGGTGCCGGTGGCCCGGCTCACCCCCGCGCACGAGCAGATGATCAAGGACGCCCTCTTCGACGCGCGCGACCGCCTGACACTGGCGACCCGCCGCCTCTGAGCCCGGCCGCGCGTACCTGCGGGTGGACCGCTCTCTCCGCCGTGCGGGGGAGGCGGTTCACCGCCGGGCAGGACGTGCCGGGAGGCGGGTGCGCGGGAGCGTGACGGCATGACATCGACCGCTTCCCTTCCCGCCGCAAGGGGCACGTCCGACGGCACGCCGAGCGCCGCCCGCCGGGTCCTGCGCGTTCTCGCCGTCCTGGCCTGCGTCCCGTACGTCACGATCAAGATCGCCTGGATGGCGGGGAGCGAGATCGGCATCCCGGCCGGCAGTCCGCTGCTCGACGACCGGGGCCTGATGATCGCCGTCAACGGCGTCACGGTGCTCATGGACGCCGCCGTCGTGGTCCTCGCCCTGCTGCTCACCCAGGCGTGGGGCCGGCGCGTGCCGTCCTGGCTGCTCGCCCTGCCGATGTGGGGAGCGACGGGCCTGATCGCCCCGATCATGGTCGGCTTCCCGGCACAGACCGTCGTCTCGCTCGTCACCGCCCCCGAACCGGCCGGCAGTCGCGAACCCTTCCTGGACCCCTGGGTCTTCACCGTCGTCTACGGCGGCTTCATCGTCCAAGGACTCGCGCTCGGCACCCTGTTCGTCCTGTACGCCCGCGACCGCTGGGGCCAGGTCTGGCGCGGCACCCTCGGCGACCTGCCCGCCCACCTCCCGGGGGCCGGTGTGCGCCTCGCGGCCGTGGCGGGCGCTCTGCTCGCGCTGGGCCCGGCCACCACGCACACGCTCTGGGCCGCGGGCTCCGCAGCCGGACTGCCGGAGGCGCGCACCGGAGCGTGGGACGCCGATCTCGCCGTGCTGGAAGCCATGCGTGTGCTCTTCCTCGCGGTCGCCGTGGTCTCCGTCCTGGCCCTGGTCCTCCGCCGGGGCCCGTCGCTCCGGGTGCGGACGGTGCTGGGTCTCGGCTGGCTCGGCTCCGCCGGGACGGGCTGCTGGGGCGCCTATCTGCTGCTGGTGACGTTCATGCCGGAGACCGATCCCGCCAAGGCGGCCACGGCCCTGATGCGGCTGACCTACGCTGGGGAAATGATCATCGGGTTCCTGCTGGCCGGCTGTCTGGCCGTCTTCCTGCGCCGCCGGAGCGCCGGCGCGTGAGACGGCCGCTCGCCTCGCTCCTGGGACGACGGGCCAGGCTCCGCTGGGTGCATCTGATCCTGGGCGGCGCGCTGTTCATGCCCTACTGGCTGGTCGGCAGCGTCGTCATGGCCTGGGGCCTCGACGGGGAGCCGCTGTTCGCGGGCGGGCTCTCCACCCAGTTCGGGGCGTACGCCGTCGGCCTGCCGCTCGCCGCGATCACCTCCCTCTTCCCGCTGACCCGGCCCATGTCGGTGGCGGCGGCGCGGGCGCTGTGCGGAATCACGGACAACGGCCGACTCGCGGACGGGCCGGCCCAGGGGCGGAGCGCGAAGGTACGTACGGCGGGCTGGTTCACGCTCCACCTGGGGATCGGCGCACTGATCAGCGGGGCGACGCTGGCCCTTCCGCCGTTCGCCGTGACGGTCATGGCGCTGCCGTTCTCCCCGTCGCTCCAGAGGTCGGAGCTGACCTCGTTCTGGGGCCTGGACCGGCCGTGGGTGCTGTGGGCGGGGGTCCCGGCCGGGCTGCTGATGCTGCTCGCGCTCGCCGCCGTCGCGGCGGGGTCAGGCGCCTTCCTCGCCCGGCAGGCGCCCCGGCTGCTCGGGCCGAGCCCGGCGGACCGCCTCGCGGCGGCCGAGCGGCGCGCCGCCGAGCTGGCCGTGCGCAACCGGCTCGCCCGCGAGCTGCACGACTCCGTCGGCCACGCGCTGAGCGCGGTGACCCTCCAGGCGGGCGCGGCGCGCCGGGTCCTGGACAGCGACGTGGAGTTCGTACGGGAGGCACTGGCCGCGATCGAGGAGACCACCCGGCGCACGGTCGGCGAACTCGACTCGGTCCTGGGCCTGTTGCGCGACGGCGAGGACGACGGGGAGCTGCCCGCGCCCCGGCTCGACGCGTTGGACGCGCTGGTGCGGGGCGCCGGGCGGCACGTGGAGCTCAAGGTGACCGGGGCGCTCGACCGGGTGCCGGACGCGGTGTCGAGGGAGGCGTACCGGATCGTGCAGGAGGGCCTGACGAACGCGGCCCGGTACGCGGGCGGGGAGCGCGTGACCGCGCGGATCGCCCTGGACGACGACGAGTTGGAGATCACGATGGAGAACCCCCTGCCCGGCCACGCCCCGGTGACCCGCCCCGGCGGCGGCCGGGGTCTGCGCGGCGTCGGCGAACGCGCGCGCCTGCTCGGTGGCACGTCCTCGGCGGGCCCGGTGGGCGAAGTCTGGCGGCTCACGGTGCGGCTGCCGCTGGGGAGCGCCCGGTGATCCGGGTGGTGCTCGCGGACGACGAGCGGATGGTGCGGACCGCCCTGCGGGTCATCCTGGACGCCGAGCCGGACGTGGAGGTCGTCGGCGAGGCGTCGACCGGGGCCGAGGCGGTGTCGGTGGTCCGCGAGGCGCGGCCTGACGTGGTCCTCATGGACGTACGGATGCCGGAGATCGACGGGATCCGGGCGACCGAGCAGATCCTCGCGGGGATGGCGGAGCCGCCGCGGATCGTGGTGGTGACGACCTTCGAGAACGACGCGTACGTCTACGACGCGCTCCGGGTGGGGGCCGCCGGCTTCCTGCTCAAGCGGGTGGGCGCGCAGGAGCTGGTCGACGCGGTCCGGCTGGTCGCCCGCAGCGACTCGCTGCTCTACCCGGCGGCGGTCCGGGGCCTGGCCGCCGAGCACGCCCGCCGCAGGCCCCCCGCGGCGCCGCCGTGGGTGGCCCGGCTGACGGAGCGGGAGGCGGAGGTGCTGCGCCTGGTCGCGACGGGCCTGACCAACGCGGAGATCGCCGGACGGATGGGCGTCGGCCCGGCGACGGTGAAGACCCACGTGGCGGCGGTCCTGGCGAAGACGGGCGCCCGGGACCGTACGCAGGCGGTGATCCTGGCGTACGAGTCGGGCTTCGTCGGGACGCGCTGAGCCGCGCATGCCACGCGGTACGCGCCCGGGTGGAGTCGGTCACCCCCGCACCACCGGCGCATGAACGTTTCCTGAGAAAAGGGACGCACCCGGAACGGAACGCCCCCTTCCACTCGTCCCGCAGATGGGATGAACAAGACGATCAGGCGCGCCTCGGTCTTCTCGCTGCTCCTGGTGCTCGCCCTGCTGGGCCGGGCGACCTGGGTGCAGGCGTACGAAGGCAAGGCCCTCGCGGACGACAAGAAGAACCGGCGGAACGTGATGGCGCAGTACGCGCAGCCGCTCGGGAACATCATCGTGGCCGGTTCGCCGGTCACGGGCTCGAAGAGGACGGAGGGTGGCGATCTCGCGTACAAACGCGACTACACCGACGGCGCGCTGTACGCGGCCGTCACCGGCTACAGCTCACAGGCGTACGGCGCCAACCAGCTGGAGGGCATCTACTCCGACGTCCTGGACGGCACCGACACCCGTCTGAAGAACCCGCTCGACGCCCTCACCGGCAAGCAGCAGGAGCCCGGTGACGTGGTCACGACGATCGACCCGGCCGTACAGAAGGCCGCGTACCAGGCGCTCGGCTCGAAGAAGGGCGCGGCCGTCGCGATCGACCCGAAGACCGGCCGGATCCTCGGAATGGTGTCCACCCCTTCGTACGACCCGTCCACGATCGCCGGACTGACCGACGGCTCCGCCTGGAAGCAGCTGACCGAGGACAAGGACAAGCCGCTGGTCAACCGCGCGCTGCGGCAGCCGCTGCCGCCCGGCTCGACGTTCAAGCTGGTCGTCGCGGCGGCGGCGCTGGAGAACGGCCTCTACGGCTCCGTCGACACGGCGACCAGGAGCCCGAACCCGTACAAGCTGCCCGGCTCGACCCGCTACCTGGAGAACGAGAACCCCTCCGCGCCCTGCGAGAACGCCACGATCCGCACCGCGCTGCAGTACTCCTGCAACAACGTCTTCGCCAAGATCGCGGTCGACCTCGGCCAGGACAAGGTGAAGGCGATGGCGGAGAAGTTCGGCTTCAACGACAAGGAGCAGGACGTCCCCGTACGCGCCTATCCGAGTGTGTATCCGTCGGACATGGACAAGGCGCAGACGGCCCTGACCGGTATCGGTCAGTTCGATGTGACGGCGACCCCGCTCCAGATCGCCATGGTGTCCGCGGCGATTGCCAACGATGGACTCATGGCCTCGCCGCACATGGTCTCGCAGGTCGTGGACTCCGACGGCGACGCGCTCGAATCCTTCGAGGACGGAGAGACGAAGCGGATCGTATCCTCCTCGACGGCGGAGCAGCTGCGCGGCGCGATGGTGACCGTCGTCGACAAGGGCACGGGCACGAACGCGGCGATCTCCGGCGCCGAGGTGGGCGGCAAGACCGGCACGGCGCAGCACGGCGAGAACAACAGCAAGACGCCGTACGCCTGGTTCACCTCGTACGCGAAGGACGCGGACACCGGCAAGGAGGTCGCGGTGGCCGTGCTGATCGAGGACTCGGGCGCGGCGCGCTCGGAGGTCAGCGGCAACGGTCTCGCGGCCCCGGTGGCCCAGAAGATCATGAAGGCGGCGCTGAAGTAGCACCTCGGGGCCTGAAGTAGCCTCGCGGGGAACATACTTGCGAGAAAGCGGAGGACCGCCGTGCGCCTGCCCCGTTCCCCTTCCGGCTGGACCATGGCGGTCTTCGGGCTGCTCGCCGCGGGTATGGGGGTGGTGGGTCTGGTGTCTCCCGACACCATGCTCACCGGCATGGGCTTCGAGCCCCTGTCCGAAGCGAGCCGCGCGGAGGGTGACCACACCCTCGTCTTCCTCACCGCCTCCTCGATGGCGGCGCTCAACATGGGCGTGTACTACATCCTGGCCGCGTTCGCGGACTGGAAGCCGTTCTTCCGTTGGACGGTCCCGTTCCGGCTGCTGACCTGCGCGGTCTTCACCCTCGCGGTGGTCTCGGGCCGCGCTCCGGCCGGCTTCCTCGGGGTCGGGCTCTGGGAGGGCCTGGGCGCGCTGGCGACGGGCGCCGCCCTCCGGTACGAGAACCGCGTGGCCCGTGCCACGCCGGACGGCGCGCGGTAACCAGCCAGGCGGTGCCGCGCAGCCTCTCTGGGGCATCTGCCCGATCCGGTCGGACCACCTCAGGGGCCAGGCTGCCGCCATGAAGGGAACAGCGGGGCTGTATCTGACGGGGGTACTGGTGTCGGGCTTCGGCTCGACGGCGATGTGGCTCGCGTCGGGGATCTGGGTCAAGTCCCTGACCGGCTCGGACAGTCTGGCGGCACTGACCGTGTTCGCCCTGTGGGCGCCCGTGCTCGTCGGTCCGCTCCTCGGCACGGTCGCCGACCGGATGCGGCGGCGCCCGCTGATGGTGTGGTCGAACGTGGCGATGGCGGCGCTGCTGCCGGCGCTGCTGTGGGTCGACACGGCGGACCGGGTGTGGCTGCTGTTCGCGGTGCTCGTGCTGTACGGGGTCCAGGGCACCGTCCACGAGGCGGCGGAGGTCGCGCTGGCGGCGGGCGCGCTCGACAGAAGGCTGCTCGGGGACTTCAACGGGCTGCGGACGAGCGTCAACGAGGGCGTGAAGCTGGTCGCCCCGCTGCTCGCGGCCGCTCTCTTCGCCCGGTACGGCGGAGGGCCGGTCGCGCTGCTCGACGCGGCGACGTTCGCCCTCGCGGCGGCGCTGTTCGCGCTGATGCGGATACGGGAGGAGAAGCCGGCCCGCCCGGCCTCGGCGCACTGGCTGCGCGACACCGGGGAGGGCCTACGGACCATCCGGTCGTCCCCCGTGCTGCGCCGGCTCGTGCTGACGGGCTCCTTCACGATGCTGCTCGCCGGGGTCAACGGGGCGGCGATCTACGCCGTCGTGGACCGGGGCCTCGGCCACTCCCCCGCGTACACGGGTGTGCTGTACGCGGTCCAGGGCGCCGGCTCGGTCGTCGCGGGCCTGGCGGCGGGGCCCCTGTTGCGCCGGGTGACGGGACGGACGGTGGCCGCCACCGGCCTCGCCCTCTTCGCCCTGGCGGCGGGCGCCCGCGCCGTCCCGCACGACGGCGTGGCGCTGGGGGCGAGCGCTCTGATCGGGGTGGGCCTGCCGCTCGTCCTGGTCGCCGCGACGACGGCGGTGCAGCGGGAGTCCCCGGCGGACGCCGTCGGCCGCGCGGCCGCGACGGCGCACACCCTCCTCTTCGTGCCGAACGCCCTCGCCCTGGCGGCGGGCTCGGCCCTGGTCGCCCTCGTCGACGTCCGGGTCCTGCTCCCGCTGCTGACGGCGGCGGGACTGGCCGGGGCGGTCGTCCTGGCGACCCGCAGGGACTCCGCCGGGGCCGGGACGCGGGTCGGGGCGGACGCCTGAAGACGCCCGCCCCGTCGAGCCCGGCCGCGCCCGGGCCCGCCCCCCGCCCCGGGCCGGCCCCGCACGGCCCCGCCCGGGCGTCCGTCGCCTCAGCCCAGCGTCCGCAGGGCCTCCGCGACGGCGGCCAGGTCGGCGTCGGAGGCCAAACCCGCGTGGTACAGGCGGAGTTGGGTCGCGCCGTCCGCCGCCGCCCGCTTGGCGTCCTCGGCGAGCGTGCCGGGGGAACCACCCATCCCGGTCACCACACCGAAGTTGGCCGCGACGACGGTCTCCGGACGGGCCGCGCGGCCGAAGGGGCCCACGGAGGCCGCCGGGGTGACGACGCCGTCCGCGACCGCGAGCACGTGCTCCGGGTCGGTCCCGACGTTGGCGCCGCAGCGGTACGGCACGGGGTCGGCGTGGAGCAGGACCCGGAAACCGGGCGGGGCGGCCGCGCGGACGGCGGCCACGGCGGACTCCTGGAGCGCGCGGGCGGTCCGCGTGCGCCACGCGAGCACGGGCTCATCGAAGGCGCCGAGCCCGCCCGCGGGCCCGCCCGCCCACACCGGCTCCAGCGCCGCGCGCACCGCCGCCGCCAGCGCGTCGGGGTCGACGCCCCCGTCCTCGTACCCCTGCCGGCAGGAGGCGCAGAAGCAGAGGGACATCAGGTACTGCTCGCGGTCCCCGAGCGGGACCCCGGCGGTCTTGTCATGGGCGTGGAGGTGGGCGAGGCCGTACCAGCCGCAGGACTCCAGCTCCGTGCCGGCCGCCCCGGGCCGTACCGCCGCCTCGGCCGCGAGGTCCACGAGGTAGGCGCGGACATCGGGCTGCGCGATGCACGGCGCCCAGGGGTAGCGGTCGCCGTAGGCGTTGACGACCGAGGTCTCGGGACGCTCGGCGCCCAGACGGGAGTTGTGGGCGAGGACGACCCAGGAGTGGACCTCCAGGCCCGCGACCGCGAGCGCCCGCCCCGCCTCGCCGTACGCGTCGCCGGGCGCCCACTCCCCGGCCTCGTACGGCCGCAGCGCGCGGCCCGACCAGCGGGCCGGGTCCGGCGGGTAGAGGACGGCCGCGTGCTCGGCGGTGACGATCCGGTGCCGGGGGTGGCGGGGTGTCAGGGCGCGGGTGGAGTGGTACGCGGAGGCGAGGGTGACGCTCGTGAGGCCGAGGTCCGCGAGGAGGCGGGGCGCCGCCGGGTCGCCGGCGACGTCCCAGGGGTAGACGAACGCTCCGGCCCTCACGCGTCGCCTCCCAGCAGTGCGCGGCCGCGCTCGATGATCGTGGCGAGCTCCTTCAGGTGCTCGGGGGCCGGCTCGCTGAGCGGCGGGCGGACCTCGCCGACGTCCAGGCCGCCCATCCGTACCGCCGCCTTGACCAGCGAGACCGCGTAGCCGCGCCCCTTGGCGCGCAGTTCGACGAGGGGCCGGTAGAAGCCGTCGATGAGCTTCTCCACGGTCGTGTCGTCGCCGGTCGTGAGGGCGCGGTGGTAGGCGAGGGCGATGTCGGGGGCGAAGCAGAAGACGGCGGAGGAGTAGAGCGTGACGCCGATGCCCCGGTAGGCGAGTCCGGTGAGTTCGGCGGTCGGCAGGCCGTTGAAGTAGAGCAGGTCGAGTCCCTCGGCACGGACGGCGCTGACGATCCGCTGCATCAGGTCGAGGTCGCCGAGGCCGTCCTTGAGGCCGACGACGCCGTCGACGCGGGCGAGGGCGACGGCGGTCGCGGGGTTGAGGACGGCGTTGTCGCGCTGGTAGACGACGACGTCGAGCGAGGTGGCGGCGGCGAGTTCGGTGTAGTGCCGCAGGAGCCCCGCCTGGTCGGGGACGACGAGGTACGGGGGCATGGCGAGGAGCCCGTCCGCGCCGGCCTCCTCGGCGAGCCGCGCGTACTGGATCGCGAGCGCCGTGCCGTAGCCGGCGCCGGCGACGACGGGGACGCGGCCTGCGGACTCCTCGACGGCGGCGGCGACGCAGTCGCGGAACTCCTCGGGGGTCAGGGCGTGGAACTCGCCCGTTCCGCAACAGGCGAAGACCGCGGCGGCGCCTGCCTCGATGCCCCCGCGCACATGGACACGGAAGAGGTCGAGGTCGACGGTGCCGTCCGGGGCGAAGGCGGTGACGGGAAAGAACAGCAGGCCGTCGAGCCGTTCGGCGAGCGGGGCTGTGGTCACGGGCGCTCCCAGAGAAGTCCGTCGTGCACCGTCGTGCACAGTTATGATTGTTGTCCATATTCTTGAACGCCTTCACGCTAGAGCAGCCGCGAAGCGCCGGTCAAGGCGCAAACCCATCTCCCTCATGCGGTCTTGACGGTCCGTGCGCACCCTTGACGCTCGACGATCACCCTCCCTACCGTGTCCACGGTTGTGAATGCGATCCACGGACGGAGACTCCCGATGCCCACACCCCGTACCGTCCTGCTCACCGGCGCCGCCGGCGGCGTCGGCACGCTGATGCGCGAGCTGCTGCCCGCGTACGGATACGAGCTCCGGCTGCTCGACATCGCGCCCGTCGAGGGCGCGCCGGACGCGATCGTCGCCGACCTCGCCGACCGCGAGGCGCTGCGCGAGGCCGTCCGGGGCGTCGACGCGATCGTCCATCTCGCCGGGATCTCCCTGGAGGCCGACTTCGAGAAGATCGTGGCCGCCAACATCACCGGCCTGCACCACGTATACGAGGCCGCCCGCGAGGAGGGGGTGGGCCGGATCGTCCTCGCCTCCAGCAACCACGCCGTCGGCTTCACCCCACGGCCGCGGGGCGACGACCCGGTGATCCCCGTGGACACCCCGCACCGCCCGGACACCTTCTACGGCCTGTCCAAGTGCTTCGGCGAGGACCTGGCGCAGTTCTACTGGGACAAGCACGGCCTGGAGACCGTCTCCGTCCGGATCGGCTCCTGCTTCCCCGAGCCGACGTCGGTGCGCATGCTGTCGATGTGGCTGAGCCCGGCCGACTGCGCCCGCCTGCTGCACGCGACGCTGACGGCCGAGGGCGTGGGGCACACCGTGGTGTACGGCTCCTCGGCCAACACCCGGCTGTGGTGGGACCTTTCCTCGGCGCGGGCGCTCGGTTACGAGCCGCGGGACGACTCGGAGCGCTACGCGGAACGGATCATCGCCGAACAGGGGCTGCCGAAGGAGGACGACCCGGCGGACGCGCACCTCGGCGGCCACTTCTGCACGGAGCCGCCGCGCTGGCCGCACTGAAGCGGGAACTCAGGGCCCGGCCGGACTTATGCGGGGGCGCCGGCCGGGCCCGGGTCACTCCATGCGCTGGCACAGGCGACGGAGGGAACGTTACGGCGGCGGCGCGGGCGTCCGCGATCCGCTCAGCGCGGCGACCGTCCGCGAAACGCGGCAGGTCCGCCGGTCAGCGCGTCGCCGAACGCAGCGTCCGGGACGGCGGCTGTCCGAACCGGGCCCGGTACTGCGCGGCGAACCTCCCGTGATGGGTGAAGCCCCAGCGCCAGGCCACCTCGCTCACGCTCAGCTCCCCCGGCCCCGCGCCCCGCAGCTCCTCGTGGACCCGTTCCAGCCGGACGTCACGGACGTACGCCATCGGCGACATACCCACGCACTCCCGGAACGACTCCTGGAGCCGGCGCACCCCCACCCCGGCGAGTTCGGCGAGTTCGGTCGTGGTGAACGGGTGCTCGGGACGGGCCCGTACGGCGTCCATCGCACGTTTGACGGGCACGGGCCGGAGCCGGCCGCCCGGATGGGCCAGCTCGTCCCGCCAGGGGTGGTCGGCGGCCAGCAACAGCCCGTTGAGCAGGGCCTCCTGGAGGGGAGCGGCGACCAGTGCGTGCTGGGCCAGCCCGTCCCCCGCGAGCGCCTCCCGCGCCACCTGGAGCGCGAGGCGCGCCCAGTCGAGACCGGGGCCGCCGGTGAGGTCCAGGTAGGGCGCGAAGGCGAGCCGGCCGCGCGGCGGGCGGCCGATGAGCCGTTCGAGCCGCTCACCCAGCGCGACCGCGTCGATCTTGACGGAGAGCGTGCGGCAGTCCCCGCTCCAGCGCTCCAGGACCGTGTCCCCGTAGGGGTCGAGCACCACGGCCTCGGTCGCCGTCGCGACCACGGGCGCGGCCCCGCCCTGGCGCAGCTCCATCGTCCCGCCGAGCGGGGCGTTGACATGGAAGGCCCCGAGCTCCCCGAAACGCATCCGGACGTCGGCCCCGCAGGACAGGTCGCCGATCACCAGCGGCCCCAGCTCAACGGTGTCGAACGTGGCCGCGAAGGGACGTTCCCGCCGCTCGATGACGTCCATGAAGTTGGCGTAGTAGCGCGCGTCGATCTCCTGGCGCGCCTCGTCCACGTCCCGTGTCCTGAAAGAGCTCCCACCCACGAGCGGAAAGAATACGATCTTCGGGAAATTCGCATGACGGACCTCCCCACCGAAGGGCACGATGCCCGCCATGCCACAACCTTCCGGATTCAGCTACGAACAGCGCGGCGACGGCACCGTCGTCATCACCCACCGGGGCCGCGCGGCGGGCACCCTGCGCGGGGCCCGTGCGGAGAAGTTCCTGGCGGAGGTGGGGTCGGGGGACGCGCAGCTGGTCATGGCGCGCTGGACGGGCGCGTACAAGTTCGGCAACGAGCGGGCGGCCCGGAACCACCCGCGTAACCGAAGTGGCCGAAGGGAGGGAAGGTAAGGGAACGGCAAAGCTGTCTCGCTCGTTACCCCAGGCATGACCGCTATGACCCCCGGCTCGAACATCCCGCTCTCCGCCGCGCGCGTGGCGGTGGACGTCGCCGCTCCGGTACGGCTCGACGTCTCGGGCCTGCTGCTCAGCGCCAACGGCAAGGTGCGCTCCGACGACGACTTCATCTTCTACAACCAGCCGACCGGCCCCGGTGTGACCTACCGCTCCGGCGGCGGCACGGCTCCGGACGCGATCGTCGTGGACACCGGCGCGGTGCCGCCGGGCATCGAGAAGATCGTCGTCACCGCGAGCCCCGACGCCGCGGGCCAGACCTTCCAGGGCGTCGAGCCCACGGCGACGATTCGCAACGCGGACGACGGCAGCGTCCTCGCCACCTTCACCCCGCCGCAGCTCGGCACGGAGACGGCGCTGGTCGTCGTCGAGATCTACCTCCGCAACGGCGCCTGGAAGGCGCGCGCGGTGGGCCAGGGGTACGCCAACGGCCTCGCGGGCATCGCCACCGACTTCGGCGTCTCGGTGGACGAGGAGCCGGCCGCGGCGCCCGCCGCCGCCCCGGTGGCACCGCCCGCCCCGCCCGCTCCGCCCGTGTCGGCTCCCGTGGACCCGCGGATCGCCGCCCCGACGCCTCCGCCGCCCTCCGCTCCCCCGGCCGCCCCGGCCGCTCCCGTCTCCACGGGCAAGATCAACCTGGACAAGGGCCGGGTCAGCCTCCAGAAGAACCAGACGGTCTCCCTGGTCAAGGGCGGCCGTCCGCTGCTCTCCCAGGTCAAGATGGGCCTCGGCTGGGAGCCCGCGTACCGCGGCAAGGACATCGACCTCGACGCCTCCGTCATCGCGTACGGCCCGCAGCGCAACCACCAGGACAGCTGCTACTTCGGCAAGCTCTCCATCCTGAACGGCGCGATCAAGCACTCCGGTGACAACCTCACGGGCGAGGGCGCGGGCGACGACGAGGTCATCGTCGTCGACCTCGGCCGTCTCCCGGCCGACACCACGGGCCTGGTCTTCACGGTGAACTCGTTCTCCGGCCAGAAGTTCACCGAGGTCGCCAAGGCGTACTGCCGTCTGATGGACGCGGCGACCGGCGAGGAGCTGGTCCGCTTCGACCTGACGACGGCCGAGCCGCAGACGGGCGTGATGATGGCCAAGCTCATCAAGCAGTTCTCCGGCGAGTGGGAGATGACGGCGATGGGCGAGTTCGTGAAGTCGCGGACGGTCCGCGGCATGGTGAAGCCCGCCGCGCAGGCGCTCTGACCGCTGCTACGGAAGGGGCCCGCCGGTCTTGGACCGGCGGGCCCTTCGTCACTCCACCCACGGCCAGTCGGCCGAGCGCCCCGCTTCCAGCAGCGGAACCATCCGGAACGCGGCGTCGGTCAGCCCCGCGAAGGTGTGGCGCCGACCGGTCCCCGACGGCCCGTGGCCGACCCGGTAGCCCGCCAGGTTCCAGGTGTAGACCGGGACGTGCTCCGGCACCTGCGCGGTCGGCTCCCCGCGCCGGCTGTAGGACGTCTGCTCGTCGGTGACGATCAGGACCCGGTCGTGCCCCTTGTAGTGCGTGCGCACGGCCTCGGCGGTGTTGGTGCCGCCGAGGTCGCCGAAGCGGCCGAGGACCTTCAGCACGGACTCGCCCGCCTGGTACGTGACCGGGGCGCTGCGCGTACCGAACTCCACCAGGTCCGCGTCGGCCGCCCGCATCGCCACGGCCGTGCCGAACACGGCGGCCGCGTCGGCCCGGTTGAGCTCGGAGCGGTCCGAGAGCGGCGACCACATGGAACCCGAGCGGTCGACCAGGACCAGCGTCCGACCGGGCAGCGCGGGCACGTTCGCCAGCGAGTGGCCGAGCGCCTGCTCCAGCGGGTACGCCCAGCGCAGGGACGGCGCGTGCCGGTACGCGGCGAGATAGCGGAACGGGAACTGGCGCGAGGCCGCGACGACCTCGGGGTCCGCGATTCTCGCCGCCACCTGGGCGGCGACCTCGTCGGAGACCCCGGCCTGGTCGAAGTTGCGCAGGTTGCGCACGAGCGCCATGGCGCCCATGGACGGGATGACGGCCTCCCAGGCCGCCGCGTCCATCGGCCCCTGCAACCAGCCCGCCAGCGCCTCCCAGGTCATCCCGGCCTCGGCCAGCCGCCGCGCCCCGTCGGGTCCGACGACCACGGCGCGCCGCTCCTCCACCGGCAGCGCCATGAGGGCCCGGTGCGCGGTGAGGGTACGGCTGGACGCCGGCGGGAGGGCGGTCTCGGGGTGGTGGCGCCGGTCGAGCGCGTACCGGAAGAGCTCGCCCTGCCACGCCTTCGCGGGGTCGGGGCTCGCGTGCACCAGGTTGAGGACGTCGGCGAAGCGGTAGCCCTTGGAGTCGGTGTCGTACTTCAGCAGGGACTTCGCGGAGTACAGCCGGCGTACGGCGTCGGCGACGCCACGCTTGACGGGCTTCGGGATGTTCCGTCCGTACAGGGAGGTCCAGTAGCCGAGCAGTTCGCCGGGCTCGTCCGCGCGGAGCAGGACGGAGTCGACGACGCGCCGGTTGGAGGGGCCGGTCTCCACGCCCGCGTCGAGGCGCGCCTTGACGTACTCGGCGGCGCCGACGAGGGAGGCGGTGCGCATGTGGGCGTCGCGCCGCAGCCAGCCGAGCAGTCCGGCGGTCCACTCCGGGTCCTCGACGGCGAGCTTCCGCACGAGGGCGGCGAAACGGTCGTCGCGCTCCTCGCCGCTCTCGTAGAAGGTCCGCTGCGTGACGAAGTTGGCGACCGCGAGCAGGAAGAGCTCGGACCTGGGCTCGCGCAGGTGACCGGCGCCGCCCTGATGGGTGCCGGCGCGACCGGTGGAGACCACGGGCGAGGTGGTGCGGGCGCGGGTGGTACGCAGGTTGAAGCGTGCCATGTGAATTCCCCCGAATTCATGCGTGCGGGGACGGCACAGGGCGCGAGGACGACGAGGGTGCCCGAGATCAGGAGTCGGCGACGGTGCTAGTCGGCTGCTCTACCCGATTGAGCTACACACCCCGAGGGGCGTGACGGGACTCGAACCCGCAACCTGCTGATCCAAGGAAGTATCCGTCGCCTGCGCACCGGGCACCCTCGTGTCCATGCTGTGCCTCCCGAGATCAAAGAGGCGGCGGCGTGATTTCGTGGAAGAAGGAGCCGCTGCCGGCGCACCGGGAGGTGCATGGGGATGACCTTAGGCGGGTGGCACGCCCACCCGCCAAGGGTTTTTCCGGGAGGGTTCAGCGACGCGGCTGGCGGCGCCAGGGGCCGGTGATGGCGACCATGATGCCCGGGTCCTGGATGTTGGCGTAGAGGGTGTCGCCGTCGGGCGAGAAGACGACGCCGGTGAACTCGCTGTCGTTCAGGTCGTTGCGGGCGATGGGGTACGTACGGCCCCGCTCGGTGGCGCCGAAGAGGTGCTGCACGCCCTCGCCGTCCTCGGCGATGACGAGACCGCCGTAGGGGGAGACGGTGATGTTGTCCGGGCCGTCGTAGGCGCCGTCCTTGTCCGGGTCGGCGTTGACGCCGAGCAGGACCTGGAGGGTCAGCGTGCGGCGCTTGGGGTCGTAGAACCAGACCTGGCCGTCGTGCGCGGCGCCGGGGCTCTCGTCACGGGCGTACGAGGAGACGATGTAGGCACCGCCGTCGGCCCACCACATGCCCTCCAGCTTGCGGGCGCGGGTGACCTCGTCGGGGCCGAACTGCCGGCGGACCTCGACCTCGCGGCCGTCGCGGTCGGGGACGTCCAGCCAGTCCACCCCGTAGACCGTGCCGATCCGGGTGGCGCGGGAGAGGTCGTCGACGAAGCGGCCGCCCGAGTCGATGCAGCGGGGCGCCTGGAGGACACCGGCGTCGTCGGCGAGGGTACGGAGCTTGCCCCGGCCGTGCTCGAAGCCCTGCGGCGGCACCCAGCGGAAGAAGAGGCCGTTGGGCTCGTCGGCGTCCTCGGTGAGGTAGGCGTGACCGCGCTTGGGGTCGATGACGACCGCCTCGTGGTCGTAGCGGCCGAAGGCCTTGATGGGCTTGGGGTCGCGGTTGGCGCGGCGGTCGCGCGGGTCGACCTCGAAGACGTAGCCGTGGTCCTTGGTCATGCCGTTCTCGCCGGCCCGGTCGGAGTTCTCCTCGCAGGTGAGCCAGGTGCCCCAGGAGGTGCGGCCACCGGCGCAGTTGGTGGAGGTGCCGGCGATGCCGACCCACTCGGCGACGGTGCCGTCGCGGTGCACCTCGACGACCGTGCAGCCGCCGGCCGCGGCGGGGTCGTAGACGAGGCCCTCGGTGAGCGGGACCGGGTGCGCCCACTTGGAGCGGGGGCCCTTGAGCTCGTGGTTGTTGACCAGCAGCGTCGTGCCACGGGGGCCGGCGAACGTGGCGGTGCCGTCGTGCTTCTGCGGGGTGAACTCACCAGACTCCAGCGTGGTGACGCCGCTGTGGGTGAGGACGCGGTACGAGAACCCGGCGGGCAGCGCGAGCACGCCCTTGGGGTCCTCGACGAGGGGGCCGTAGCCGAGCCGGTGCCGGTCGCCGTGCGACGCCTGCTCCTCGATCCGGTCGTCGGGCGTGGCGAGCGCCTCGGGGGCGGTCGCGAGGGCCGCGACGGTACCGGTCAGGACGAGGCCCGCTCCGGCGGCGGTGGACTGCTTGGCGAACTCTCGGCGGTTGAGAGGCATGGCGTGGTCGTCTCCCTGTCGTCACCCGGTGTCGGGCACACGCTCCCGCCCGCGTATAAACGACAGTTGAACAGAGAGGCGGCCTTCCATGAACCTGCCCGACACCGGTCGGCGTGTCCTGGTGAGCGGCGCCTCCCGGGGACTGGGCCGAGCGGTGGCCCAGGCCTTCGCCGGGAACGGCGACCGGGTGGCGGTGCACTACGGCTCGCGCGCGGAAGAGGCCCGCGCGACACTGTCCTCCCTCCCGGGCACGGGCCACGCGCTCGTCGGCGGCGACCTGGCGGACCCGCAGGGCGCGGCGGCGGTGGCGGACGCGGCGGCGGAGGCGCTGGGCGGGATCGACGTCCTGGTGAACAACGCGGCGGTCAACGAACGGCACCCTCTGCCGGAGACGCCGTACGAGGAGTGGGTGGCGGTCTGGCAGCGGCACGTGGCGGTGAACCTCCTCGCCACGGCGAACCTCAGTCATCTGGCGGCCCGCCGCATGATCGACCAGGGCGGTGGCGGCCGGATCGTCAACATCGGCTCCCGGGGCGCGTTCCGGGGAGAGCCCGACCACCCGGCCTACGGTGCGACGAAGGCCGCCGTCCACGCGCTCGGCCAGTCCCTGGCGGTCTCCCTGGCCCCGCACGGCATCGCCGTGGCCTCGGTGGCCCCCGGCTTCTTCAGCACCGAACGCGTCAGCCCCCGCCTCACGGGCGCGGAGGGCGAGGCCATCCGCGCCCAGAGCCCCTTCGGCCGGGTGGCCACCCCGCACGAGATCGCCCACGCGGTCCTCTGGCTGGCTTCCCCGCAGGCCGAATGGTCCTCGGGCACCATCCTGGACCTCAACGGCGCCTCCCACCTCCGGACGTAACGCCTCCAGGACGGCCCAGGCCGGGGGGCGGGGCCCACGCGCGTGCGCCCCGGCCCCGGCCCCGGCCACACGTCACGCGCCCCCGCGCGACCTCGCCTTGAAGGCCGCCTTACGGGCCTCCTTCGCCGCGGTCTTGTCCGGGTGGAGGCGGCCCATCGCCTCCAGGACGTCCGCCGTCGCCGGGTGCTCGACGCGCCACGCCGCTTCGAAGAAGCCGCTGTGCCGGCCCGTCAGGCCCTCGATCAGCTCCCGGAGCTCGTCCAGCTCCCCCCGCGCGTCCAGCTGCGCCGCGATCGTGTCGATCGCCAGCCAGAAGATCATCGCCTCGGACGGCGCCGGCACGTCCGCCGCCCCGCGCTCCGCCAGCCAGACCCGGGCGAGCCCGCCCAGCTCCGGGTCGTCGAGCACCTCCCGTACCGCAGGCTCCGCCTCCGGGCCCACCAGCGAGAGCGCCTGCTGGCAGTGGAGCCGCCGCAGCGGGGAGCCGGCGTCCGCGCCCCGCGCCGCGCCGAGCAGCTCGCGTGCCGCGCCCACCGCGTCACGGCCCTCCAGCCAGCCCACGGTCTCGGCGCGCGCCGCCCTCTCGGGGTAGGACGCGAGCCCGTCCAGGAGCACGTCCGCGCCCTTGTCCGCCAGTTCGCCGACGGCCGGCGCGTCCACGCCCGCCTCCATCATCCGGGCCCGCACGCCGTACAGCCCCAGCGGCGTCAGCCGGACCATGCCGTACCGGCTCACGTCCTCCTCGTCGAGCTCGTCGGTCCCTTCGGGCTGGGAGGCCGGCTCCTCCTCGCCCTCCTCGACCATCAGCGCCTCGTCGACGGGCTGGTACTCGACGAGCCCGAGGGGCTCCAGCAGCCGGAACTGGTCGTCGAGGCGCATCATCGCCTCCGAGACCTGCTCCAGCACGTCGTCCGTCGGCTCGCCCATGTCGTCCGGGACGATCATCGACGCGGCAAGCGCCGGCAGCGGCACCGGACCGTCGCCCGGCCCGCTCTCGCCGACGGTCAGCAGGTAGAGGTTGCCGAGCACACCCTCCAGGAACTCGGCCTCCTCCTCCGGGTTCCAGTCGAGCCGCTCGAAGTCGATCTCGCCGTCCTCGCCGATGACGTCCGCGATGTCGTCCAGAAGGGGCGCGGTGGCGTCGGCGAAGACGACGTCCAGGCCGTCGAGCCAGATCGCGAGGACGTCGCGCGGCGCCCCGCCCGTGAGGAGCGCGAGGTTGTCGCCCGCGGTCGCCACGCCCGGGGTGTCGTCGTCGCCGTCCTCGACGTCCACGAGCCCGGTGTCGACCGCGAGGCGCCACGCCTCGCTCGCGTACGCCTCGCCGTCCTCGTCCTCCGCGAGGCCCAACACCTCGGCCGCTGCCGGCAGTTGCTCCTCGACGAGTTCGCCGCCCGCACCGACCCGGGTCTCGGGTCCGGCCCAGCGGGCGAGCCTCGCCGCGCGGGACAGGAGGGGCGTGGCCAGGGCTTCCCGCGCCAGCTCCGCGTCCGAGTGCAACTGAACGGGGGGCAGGGTGGGGCGGTCCGGTGCCATCTGCGATTTCTCCTCGAAGGGCGTGTGAGCCTGGGCGGCCGCGCGGTCGGCGCAAGGGCCGGGACGGGCCGGACGGGCTGGACGTACGGTCGGAACGTACGAGCTGAACGTACGGGCTGAACGCGCCTCAGCGTAGACGCAATTCCCACCCCTCCCTCCGGTTCACGGAGCTGTCAGCCTTCGTACACCCGTCGACCCTTGACAAGTGCCCCGTCGAGCCAAGAGATTGACGCGCGTAGATGTACCGACCGAACATCCAAGCGCCTCCGGAGTACCCTGATGCCTTCCTCCATACCGAGATCCGCGGCCGTGGCCGCCGTCGTGTCCGCCGCGCTCGCCGCCGGCCTGCTCGCCGCCTCCGGCAGCGCCGTGGCCGAGGACACCGCCGCCGTCCGTATCCACGACATCCAGGGCACCACCCGCGTCTCGCCCCTCGTCGGCACCCAGGTGACCGGCGTCACGGGCATCGTGACCGGCGTACGGACCTACGGATCGCGCGGCTTCTGGATCCAGGACCCGCAGGCCGACGACAACCCGGCCACCAGCGAGGGCCTGTTCGTCTTCACCAGCTCCGTGCCGAAGGTCGCCGTCGGCGACGCCGTCAGCGTGAACGGCCTGGTCGGCGAGTACGTCCCGGGCGGTCTGAACTCGGGCAACCAGTCGATGACGCAGATCTCCAAGCCGACCGTCACCGTGGTCTCCTCCGGGAACCCGCTCCCGGCCCCCGTGACGATCTCCGCCTCGTCGGTCCCGAGCGCCTACGCCCCCGAGGGCGACCCGGCCGCCGCCGGCTCCATCAACGGGCTCACGCTGCGCCCGGACACGTACGCCCTGGACTACTACGAGTCCCTGGAGGGCACCAACGTCCGCGTCGGCACCTCCCGCGTGGTGGGCGCGACCGACCCGTACTCCGAGCTCTGGGTGACGGTGAAGCCCTGGGAGAACCGCAACGTGCGCGGCGGCACGGTCTACGGCTCGTACACCTCGCAGAACACCGGCCGGCTCCAGATCCAGTCGCTGACCCCGATCGCCGAGAAGCCCTTCCCCAAGGCGAACGTCGGTGACGTGCTCTCCGGCACCACCGAGGGCCCGCTGGACTTCAACCAGTTCGGCGGCTACACGCTGACGGCCCGCACCCTGGGCACGGTCGTGGACCGCGGTCTGGAGCGCGAGACCACGGACAAGCAGCACAAGAACGAGCTCGCGGTCGCGACGTACAACGTCGAGAACCTCGACCCGTCGGACCCGCAGGAGAAGTTCGACGCGCTGGCGGCGGCCGTCGTCGACAACCTGGCCTCCCCCGACATCCTCGCCCTGGAGGAGATCCAGGACAACAACGGCGCGAAGAACGACGGCACGGTCGCCGCCGACCAGACGCTGAAGAAGTTCACCGACGCCATCGCGGCGGCGGGCGGCCCGGCGTACGAGTGGCGCTCGATCGACCCCGAGAACAACAAGGACGGCGGCGAGCCCGGCGGCAACATCCGCCAGGTCTTCCTCTTCAACCCCGAGCGGGTCGCGTTCACCGACCGCACGGGCGGCAACGCGGCGGCCGCGACGGACGTGGTGCGCGGCGAGAGCGGGCGTCCGGAGCTGACGCTCTCCCCCGGCCGGATCGACCCGGCCGACACGGCCTGGGAGAACAGCCGCAAGCCGCTGGCGGGCGAGTTCACCTTCCGTGGCCGCACGGTCTTCGTGATCGCCAACCACTTCGGCTCCAAGGGCGGCGACGAGTCGCTGACCTCGCACCACCAGCCGCCGGTCCGCTCCTCCGAGGCGAAGCGCCTGCTCCAGGCGCAGTCCGTGAACGCCTTCGTCAAGGACGTCCTCGCGATCCGGAAGGACGCCGACGTCCTCGTCGTCGGTGACATCAACGACTTCGAGTTCTCCGGGACGACGAACGCGCTGACGGAGGGCGGGGCGCTCTACCCGGCGGTGAAGTCGCTGCCGCGCTCCGAGCGGTACTCGTACGTCTTCCAGGGCAACAGCCAGGTTCTCGACCAGATCCTGACCAGCCCGGGTGTCGGCCACTTCGAGTACGACAGCGTCCACATCAACGCGGAGTTCGCGGACCAGAACAGCGACCACGACCCGCAGGTGCTGCGCTTCCGCCCGTAAGGGCGTGCGCTACACGCCCCCGCGGAGGGGGCGCGCGGGCGGGTGGCGCGTAACCCAGCCCCCCGCGGCCCCCCCGGAGCGCTCGAACATAGCCCCCAGCCG
>NZ_JBSGWV010000047.1:0-49779 GCF_053609105.1 Streptomyces sp. NPDC054975 | reverse complement strand
GGGGGGGGGCGGCCACCTTTGTGTGGGGGGGCACCCGCCCCCGCTCCGGGGCACCGGGGCGGGGCCCGGGGGACGCCGGTGGGCGTCCGCGGTCCCCGGTCGCGACTACTTCGCCTCGGTCTCGCCGTCGGCCTTGCCGTCCTTCTTGACCTCGGCGTCGGCCTCGACGGCCTCGGCCTTCTTGGTCAGGTCCGGCTTGGTGTCCTCGACGACCGCGTCCGACGCACCGGCCTCGGCCGGCTCCCCCGCCTCGGACGACTCGATGAGCGAGGAGGCGTCGTCCGGGACGACCGCCTCGGTGTCCGGCTCGTCGCCGTGGACGATGCGGTTGTACTCGTCGTCCGCGAGGACCGCGCCGATCGCGTTCTTCGCGTAGACGGCGTGGACGCCGGGCGCGACCTCGAGGAGGACGGTCTCGTCGGCGATCTCCTTGACGGTGGCGTACATCCCCCCGATCGTCCGCACGCCGGTGCCGGGCTGCATCTCGTCGCGCATCTGCGCGGCCGCCTGCTGCTTCTTCTTCGCGGAGCGGGTCATCAGGAACATGGCCCCGATGAGGACGATGAAGGGGAGGAGGGTCACGATACTCACGGGACGGGTTTCCTTCGCACGGACGCGGAGAACCCGCGGCCTGATCTTCGGGGGTGGGCGTGCCGACCAGAAAGGTCGGCATCGGCGGAGTCTAGGCGAGTCCGCATCGATGGAACAACGTCCAGCATCGCACCCTGGTTCCTCGTCCGACGAGTCTCCGCGCCGTCACCGCCCCGTCACGCCCCGAAGAGCCCCTGTTGTCCGCTTCCTGGCGCGCCGGGGGCCGCTGCCTGCGGTGGAACGAGTCCAAGATGTGTCCATGCGGCGGGAGTGGCGACCCGACCACGGGGCGTACGGGCGAGGAGCCCTTCGCGTACGAGGAAGGGCTCGGCGACCTCCTCGACGGTCTCCCGCTCCTCCCCCACCGCGACCGCGAGGGTCGACAGTCCGACCGGGCCGCCGCCGAAGAGCTTGAGCAGGGCCTCCAGGACGGCACGGTCGAGCCGGTCGAGGCCGCGGCTGTCCACCTCGTACACCCCGAGGGCGGCGGCGGCGATCTCGCGGTTGATCACTCCGTCGGCCCTGACCTGGGCGTAGTCCCGGACGCGGCGCAGGAGGCGGTTGGCGATCCGGGGCGTGCCGCGGGAGCGGCCGGCGATCTCGGCGGCTCCGGCGGTGTCGATCTCCACGTCGAGGAGGCCGGCGGAGCGGTGGATGACCCGCTCCAGCTCCGAGGGGTCGTAGAACTCCATGTGGCCGGTGAAGCCGAAGCGGTCCCGCAGCGGGGGCGGCAGGAGTCCGGCCCGGGTGGTGGCGCCGACCAGGGTGAAGGGCGGCAGCTCCAGGGGGATGGCGGTGGCACCGGGGCCCTTGCCGACGATGACGTCGACGCGGAAGTCCTCCATCGCCATGTAGAGCATCTCCTCGGCGGGCCGGGACATCCGGTGGATCTCGTCGAGGAAGAGGATCTCGCCCTCCTGGAGGGAGGAGAGGATCGCGGCCAGGTCACCGGCGTGCTGGATGGCGGGGCCGGAGGTGATGCGGATCGGGGCGTTCATCTCGGCCGCGATGATCATCGAGAGGGTGGTCTTGCCGAGACCGGGGGCGCCGGAGAGCAGGACGTGGTCGGCGGTGGCGCCGCGCTGGCGGGCGGCCTTGAGGACGAGGTCGAGCTGCTGGCGGACCTTCTCCTGGCCGACGAACTCGTTGAGGTCCTTGGGGCGCAGGGCCGCCTCGACGGCCTGCTCGTCGCCGTCGGCGGACGCGCCGACGATTCGGTCCTCGACGGCCGGTGCGGTGTCGTCGTCGTCCCAGTTCACGTGTCTGCCTTCGTGGTGTGTGCGGTGGTGTGCGGCGTGCGGGTCGCCTGCGGCGTGCTTCTTCCCCACCCCGCCCCTTCCCGAACTGGGGCTCCGCCCCAGACCCGGCGCCTCAAACGCCGACGGGGCTGAATTTCAGCCCGTCCGGCGTTTGAGGACACGGCCGCAGGCTGTACGGGGGTCTGGGGGCTTGCCCCCAGTTCGGGAAGGGGCGGGGTGGGGAGAAGCACCGCGCGGCGGCCACCTCAGCGGGTGCGGTTCAGGGTCTGGAGTGCGGCTCGCAGGAGCTGCGGGACCGGGGCCGAGCCGCCCGCGGCGATCGCGGCCTCGGCCTGCGGCGCCACCGCCGAGACCGCCTCCTCCGCCTCCCGGCTCGCGTACCCGAGGCCGATCAGCGCGGCGGACAGCTGCTCCGTCCACGGCGCCGGGCCCGAGGCCACCGCGCGCTGCGCGCCGACGAGGCCGCTGGTGCCCAGCGGGGCGCCCAGCTTGTCCTTCAGCTCCAGGAGGAGCTTCTGCGCGCCCTTCTTTCCGATGCCGGGGACGGCGGTGAGTGCCTTCTCGTCTCCTGTGGAGACGGCGAGGCGCAAGGCGTCCGGGCTGTGGACGCCGAGCATGGCCTGGGCGAGGCGCGGGCCGACTCCGCTCGCGGTCTGGAGCAGCTCGAAGACCTGGCGCTCGTCGTCGTCGGCGAAGCCGTAGAGCGTCAGGGAGTCCTCGCGGACCACCAAGGAGGTGGCGAGCCGGGCCTCCTGACCGATCCTCAGCCCTGCGATGGTGTTCGGCGTGCACTGGACGGCCATGCCGACACCGCCGACCTCGACGACCGCGGTGGTGGGGGCGAGTGCGGCGACCGGGCCGCTGACGAAGGCGATCATCGGGTTCGGCCTTTCAGGGCGTGCTGGGCGACCGCCTGCTGGAGGCGGTTCTGGGCGGGGGCCCGCCAGATGTGGCAGATGGCCAGGGCCAGGGCGTCGGCGGCGTCGGCCGGCTTGGGCGGTGCGGCGAGCCGGAGCAGCCGGGTCACCATGGCTCCGACCTGGGCCTTGTCGGCCCGGCCGCTGCCGGTGACGGCGGCCTTGACCTCGCTGGGGGTGTGCAGGGCGACGGGGATGCCGCGGCGTGAGGCGCAGAGCATGGCGACGGCGCTGGCCTGCGCCGTGCCCATGACCGTACGTACGTTGTGCTGGCTGAACACCCGCTCCACGGCGACCAGTTCGGGCGAGAAGCGGTCGAGCCACTCCTCCACGCCGCGCTCGATGCCGACCAGGCGGACACCGATGTCGGCGTCCGCCGCCGTCCGCACGACGCCCACGCCGAGCATGGTCAGGGGCCGCCCGGCGACGCCTTCGACGACGCCGATCCCGCACCGGGTCAGCCCCGGGTCCACCCCGAGCACGCGCACCTGAGCCCCTCCCTGGACCTCGGACCGTCTTCGTCCATCTGTTTGTGCAGGCTATCCGCCGGCACTGACAACGCCGTACGAACGGCGGCGGGCCGACAGGGGTGTGTCCCCGTCGGCCCGCCGTGCCGGCTCCGCAAGCGACGCGATCAGGCGTCGACCTTCTCCATGACCTCGTCGCTGACGTCGAAGTTGGCGAAGACGTTCTGCACGTCGTCGCTGTCCTCCAGCGCGTCGATCAGCTTGAAGATCTTGCGCGCGCCCTCCTCGTCCAGCTCGACCTGCATGGTCGGGACGAAGTTGGAGTCCGCCGAGTCGTAGTCGATACCGGCCTCCTGGAGGGCGGTACGGACGGCGACCATGTCGGTGGCCTCGCTGATGACCTCGAAGCTCTCACCGAGGTCGTTGACCTCTTCGGCACCCGCGTCGAGGACGGCGCCGAGGACGTCGTCCTCGGTGAGCTCGCCCTTGGGCAGCACGATGACGCCCTTGCGGTTGAACAGGTACGAGACCGAGCCCGGGTCGGCCATGGAGCCGCCGTTGCGGGTCATGGCGACGCGGACGTCGGAGGCGGCGCGGTTGCGGTTGTCGGTGAGGCACTCGATGAGCACCGCGACACCGTTCGGACCGTAGCCCTCGTACATGATCGTCTCGTAGTCGACGCCGCCGGCCTCGAGGCCGCCGCCGCGCTTGATCGCCGAGTCGATGTTCTTGTTCGGGACCGAGCTCTTCTTCGCCTTCTGCACGGCGTCGAAAAGCGTCGGGTTACCGTCCAGGTCGGCGCCGCCGGTCCGGGCGGCGACCTCGATGTTCTTGATCAGCTTCGCGAAGAGCTTGCCGCGCTTGGCGTCGATCACGGCCTTCTTGTGCTTCGTCGTAGCCCATTTAGAGTGGCCGGACATCTGCCTGTCTCCTTCGCGTAACCAATTTCTGAACGAACCCCAGAGATCCTACCGGGACCTCGTCACCGCGCGTCGCGCACCATGTCGACGAACAGGGCGTGAAGGCGGTGGTCGCCGGTGAGTTCGGGGTGGAACGAGGTCGCCAGGGCCTGTCCCTGCCGTACGGCCACGATGTGGCCCTCGTGCTCGGCGAGGACCTCGACCTCGGCGCCGACGGACTCGACCCACGGAGCGCGGATGAAGACGCCCTCGACGGGGCCGTCCTCGATGCCGCGGACCGTGACACCGGCCTCGAAGGACTCGTTCTGCCGCCCGAAGGCGTTGCGGCGGACGATCATGTCGATGCCGCCGAAGGTCTCCTGGCCCGAGCGCGGGTCGAGGATCTTGTCGGCGAGCATGATCAGGCCGGCGCAGGTGCCGTAGACGGGCAGACCGGCGGCGATGCGCTCGCGCAGCGGCGCCATCAGGCCGAAGAGGTCGGCCAGCTTGGAGATGGTGGTGGACTCGCCGCCGGGTATGACGAGGCCGTCGACCTCGGCGAGCTCCTCGGGGCGCCGGACCGGCCTGGCCACGGCGTCAGCCGCGGCCAGGGCGATCAGGTGCTCCCGTACGTCGCCCTGGAGGGCCAGGACACCGATGACGGGCGTGTTCATGAGTGACTACCAGCCGCGGTTCGCGTAGCGCTCGGACTCGGGGAGGGTGTCGCAGTTGATGCCGACCATGGCCTCGCCCAGGTTGCGGGAGGCGTCCGCGATGATCTTCGGGTCGTCGTAGAAGGTGGTGGCCTTCACGATGGCGGCGGCGCGCTTGGCCGGGTCGCCGGACTTGAAGATGCCGGAGCCGACGAAGACGCCCTCGGCGCCGAGCTGGCGCATGAGCGCGGCGTCGGCGGGGGTGGCGACGCCACCGGCGGAGAACAGCACGACCGGCAGCTTGCCGAGCTCGGCGACCTCCTTGACCAGCTCGTACGGGGCGCGCAGGTCCTTGGCGGCGGCGAACAGCTCGTTGTTGTCGAAGCCGCGCAGCCTGGCGATCTCGTTCTTGATCTGGCGCAGGTGGCGGACGGCCTCGACGACGTTGCCGGTGCCGGCCTCGCCCTTGGAGCGGATCATGGCCGCGCCCTCGGCGATGCGGCGGAGGGCCTCGCCCAGGTTGGTGGCGCCACAGACGAAGGGGGTGGTGAAGGCCCACTTGTCGGAGTGGTTGACCTCGTCGGCCGGGGTGAGGACCTCGGACTCGTCGATGTAGTCGACGCCGAGGGACTGCAGGACCTGGGCCTCGACGAAGTGGCCGATGCGGGACTTGGCCATGACCGGGATGGAGACCGCGCCGATGATCTCCTCGATCATGTTCGGGTCGGACATCCGGGCCACGCCGCCGTCCTTGCGGATGTCGGCGGGGACCCGCTCCAGGGCCATGACGGCGACGGCGCCGGCGTCCTCGGCGATCTTCGCCTGCTCGGCGTTGACCACGTCCATGATCACGCCGCCCTTGAGCTGCTCGGCCATGCCGCGCTTGACGCGCGAGGTGCCGATCGCCGAGGACTCTGCAGACTGGGTGCTGTTGGGAAGCGTGGTGGACACGGGGACCTCACTCGTGAAAGCGGTGCTGAGACAAGAATGAGGAAACATTCCTCCACCAGTCCACAGCAAGGGCCAATGTGCAGCCGGTGGATCGTTTTCGATGATTTCCCAGGTGACGGGGGTCAGGCCGGGCGATCGGCAAGGGCGACGGGCGGTTCGTCGTCCATTTCGAAGGCCAGCGGGAACGGGGCGTGGCCCGCGAGCCGGAACCAGCGCACCGTACGGTGGCGGCGCAGCGCCCGGGCGGCGCGCACGGCGTCGTTGTGGAACCTGCGGGCCATCGGTACACGGCGTACGGCCGCCGCGAGCTCGCCGGCGGCCTCCTCGCCGCCCGGGGCCTCCCGTACCGCCTCGACCTGCTCCGGCTCGCCGAACACCGCGCGCAGCGCCTGGCTCAGCTCGCTCTCGGCGACCTCACGGTGATCCTCCTCGGCCTGCCGGGCGGCGTGCGCGGCCTCGTAGAGCACGATCGAGGCGGCCGGGTCGAGCACTCCGGACGTGGCCAACTCCTGGGCGACCGAGGCGCGGCGCAGCAACTGGGCGTCGAGGGCGGCACGGGCCGCGTCGATCCGCGCGTGCAGCCGGTCGAGCCGGCCGGCGGTCCAGCTGAGGTACAGGCCGATCGCGATCAGCGCGACGACGGTCCAGATCAGGGTTTGAGTCACGGGCGCACAGGCTACCGGGACGGTGGGGACGACCGGAGATGTACCCGTTGGGGGCAACTGTTCCGCCGCGGCGGATCAGTTGCCCCCACCCGGGGTTCAGTCCCGCGCCAGGCCCAACCGCGCCCGCAGGCCCACGCGTTCGTCCGTCGCCACCGAGGCCGCGCCGTCCGTCACCGTCTCGTAGACCGCGAGGATGTCCGCGCCCACGGTCGACCAGTCGAAGCGCCGCACGTGCGCGCTGCCGCGCTTGCTCAGCTCCTTGCGCCGGGCCTCGTCGCCGAGCAGCCGGATCGCCGCGTCCGCCAGCGCGTCCGCGTCCTCGTTGGCGAAGAGTTCGCCCGCCGCGCCCTGGTCCAGGACCTGGGCGAAGGCGTCCAGGTCGGAGGCGAGGACCGGCGCGCCCGCCGACAGCGCCTCGACCAGGATGATCCCGAAGCTCTCGCCGCCGGTGTTGGGCGCCACGTAGACGTCGACGCTGCGCAGCAGCCGCGCCTTGTCCTCGTCGCTGACCATCCCGAGGAACTCGACCCGCTCGCGCATCTCGCGCGGCAGCGAGGCCACCGCCTCCTCCTCGTCGCCGCGCCCGGCGACCAGGAGCCGCGCCTCGGGCCGTTCGGCGAGGATCTTCGGCAGCGCCCTCATCAGGACCGGAAGGCCCTTCCGAGGCTCGTCGATGCGGCCGATGAAGCCGAGGGTCTCCCCCTGCCACTCCGCCTTCGGCTCGGCCCCCGCGAAGAAGTCGACGTCGACGCCGTTGGGGATGACGACCGCGTCGCCGCCCAGGTGCTCGACCAGGGTCCGCCGCGCGTACTCGCTCACCGCGATCCGCGCGCTGATCTTCTCCAGCGCGGGCTGCAGGATCGGGTACGCGGCGATCATCGCCCGCGAGCGCGGGTTGGAGGTGTGGAAGGTGGCGACGATCGGCCCCTGCGCCGCCCAGCAGCTCAGCAGGCCGAGCGAGGGCGAGGCCGGCTCGTGGATGTGGATGACGTCGAAGGTGCCGTCGTGCAGCCAGCGCCGTACCCGCGCCGCCGACAGAAAGCCGAAGTTCAGCCGCGCCACCGAGCCGTTGTACGGCACGGGCACGGCGCGCCCCGCCGAGACGACGTACGGCGGGAGCGGCGTCTCGTCGTCGGCGGGGGCGAGCACCGAGACCTCGTGACCGAGCCTGATCAGGTGCTCGGCGAGGTCCCGGATGTGGAACTGGACGCCACCCGGCACGTCCCAGGAGTACGGGCAGACGATGCCGATCTTCACGAGGCCCGCTCCTCGCCGAGCGGCTCGCGCTCCTCCAGGTCCTTCAGCCACAGTCGCTGCAGCATGTGCCAGTCCTCCGGGTGGTCCGCGATGCCGGTGGCGAAGGCGTCGGCCAGCGCCTGTGTCATCACAGACGTCTTCTCGGACCGCGTACCTGTCTCGGGTACCTCGATGGGCGCGTGCACGCGCCCCTTCATGACCGGGGTGTCGTCGTACCAGAGGGTGACGGGCAGCAGCAGCGCGCCCGTCTGCTGGGCGAGCAGAGCGGGCCCGGCCGGCATCCGCGCCGTCTCGCCGAAGAAGGTGACCTCGGTGCCGGAGGCGGACAGATCACGGTCGGCGACCAGACAGATCAGGCCACCGTCGCGCAGCCGACGGGCGAGCGTCCCGAAGGCGGAGCCGCCGGAGTGCGGCAGGACCTCCATGCCGAGGGACTCCCGGTAGGCGACGAACCGGTCGTACAGCGTCTCCGGCTTGAGCCGCTCCGCGACCGTCGTGAAGGGCACGCCGAGCGAGCGGGTCACCCACACGCCGGCGAGGTCCCAGTTGGCCAGGTGGGGCAGGGCGAGTATGACGCCACGGCCCGAGGCGAGACCGTCCTTCAGATGGTGGACGTCCTTGACGTCGAAGCCGCCGTCGACCCGCTCCTTGCTCCACGTCGGCAGCCGGAAGGACTCCATCCAGTACCGCATGTACGAGCGCATGCCGGCCTTGGACAGCTCGGCGAGCCGAGCGGGGGTGGCGTCGGGCACCACGCGCGCGAGGTTGGACTCCAGGCGCAGCACGCTCTTGCCGCGCCGCTTCCAGGCGGTGTCGGCGATCCTGCGCCCCAGCGCGGCCGCCACCGGCTCCGGCAGCTTCTTCACGGTCGCCCAGCCGAGCCCGTACAGGGAATCGGTCAGCCGGTCCTTCATCCCGCTCATGACGTCGCCTCGTTCCCCCGCGGCCCGGCCGCGTCCTGGGCGGCGGCCGCGTCGGCCTCCGCCGACTCGCGCCGTACGGTGACCACCCGCTGGCCGAGGGTCACCGCGCTGCCCACCGCCACGATCCACAGCGCGATCGGCAGCAGGACGTCGACGCCGGGCACGCCGAAGGCGTGGAGTCCGGCGAGGCCCGCGGCGACCAGCGAGATCACGAGCCGCTCGGCCCGTTCCACCAGGCCGTTGACCGCGACCGGCAGGCCGATCGATTCACCGCGCGCCTTCGTGTACGAGACGACCTGGCCGCTGGCCAGGCAGAAGATCGAGACCGCGCACAGCACGTTGTCGTTGCCCGTACCCGCGTACCAGAGCGCGAAGCCGCCGAAGATGGCGCCGTCGGCGACCCGGTCGAGGGTCGAGTCCAGGAACGCGCCCCAGCGGCTGGAGACCCCCGCCTGCCGGGCCATGTTGCCGTCGACCAGGTCCGAGAAGACGAAGAGGGTGATGACGATCGTGCCCCAGAAGAACTCCCCCCTGGGGAAGAAGACCAGGGCTCCCGCCATCACTCCGGCCGTGCCGATGAGCGTGACCGCGTCGGGGCTGACACCCCGGCGGAGCAGAAACGCGGCGAACGGTGTGAGGACACGCGTAAAAAATGCACGCGCGTACTTGTTCAGCATGGCCTTCCCGAGGTTCGGTGGGCCGCGGCCCCTACGACCACCGGCTCGCCCATCGTAGCCAGCGAGGCTCCCGCCGAACCGCCGGGCACCCGCCCGTCGCGTCGCGTACGACGTATGGACGCACCATGACGTCGGTGCAAAGCTCGAAGGACAACCGCGGGCACCTCCGGAGCTGCCCAGCCTCTCCCTCCGCGCCCGCGCCCCGCCTCACCGTGCGAGCGAGCGGTGCAAGCGATCGGGAGGACCCATCATGGGCGACAAGGCGAACACACACTCCGGGGCCGCCGGCAGGGCTCCGACGGCCGACCGGCCCTCGGACGTACGGAACGTGGTGCTGGTCGGCCACAGCGGATCGGGAAAGACGACCCTCGTCGAGGCCCTCGCGCTGGCCGCCGGGGCGGTCAACCGGGCGGGGCGCGTCGAGGACGGCGGGACGCTCTCCGACCACGACGAGATCGAACACCGCCAGCAACGTTCCGTACAGCTCTCCCTCGTCCCCCTCGAGTGGGGCGGGTGCAAGATCAATCTCCTCGACACCCCCGGGTACGCCGACTTCGTCGGGGAGCTGAGGGCCGGTCTGCGTGCGGCGGACGCGGCCCTCTTCGTCGTCTCGGCCGCCCAGGAGGCCGAGGCGATCGCCGGGTCGACGCGGATGGTGTGGGAGGAGTGCGCGGCCGTCGGCATGCCCCGCGCCATCGTCGTCACGCATCTGGAGACCGCCCGTACCGGCTTCGACGAGCTGACCTCCGTCTGCTCCGCGGTCCTCGGCGGGGACGACCCCGACGCCGTACTCCCCCTCTACCTGCCCCTCTACGGCGCCGAGGCGCCGGACGGGCACGCGCCGACGACCGGTCTGGTCGGGCTGCTCTCGGAGCGGATCTTCGACTACTCCACGGGGGTCCGGCAGGAGAGCCCACCGGACGACAGCCAGCGGCCGCTGATCGACGAGGCCCGCAACCGGCTGATCGAGGGGATCATCGCCGAGAGCGAGGACGAGACCCTCATGGACCGCTATCTCGCCGGCGAGGACATCGACATCAAGTCGCTGATCGACGACCTGGAGAAGGCCGTCGCCCGAGGCACCTTCCACCCGGTCCTCGCCGCGGCGCCCCCGTCGGACGGCGGGAAGCAGGGGCTCGGCACCGTCGAGCTGCTCGAACTGATCACCGGCGGCTTCCCGACCCCGCTGGAGCGCGAGGCCCCGGCGGTCACCACGCCGGACGGCGCCCCGAGGCCCGCGATCACCTGCGACCCCGACGGGCCGCTCGTCGCGGAGGTCGTCAAGACCGCCTCCGACCCGTACGTCGGCCGGATCTCGCTGGTCCGGGTCTTCTCCGGGACGCTGCGCCCGGACGAGACGGTCCATGTCTCGGGCCACGGCCTTGCCGACCGGGGCCACGAGGACCATGACGTCGACGAACGGGTCGGCGCGCTGACCTCGCCCTTCGGCAAGCAGCAGCGCCCGCTGGGGCAGTGCATCGCGGGCGACCTCGCGTGCGTGGCCAAGCTGGGCCGGGCGGAGACCGGCGACACGCTCTCCAGCAAGGACGATCCGCTCCTGATGGAGCCCTGGACGATGCCCGACCCGCTGCTGCCGCTCGCGATCGAGGCGCACAGCAAGGCCGACGAGGACCGGCTCTCGCAGGGGCTCGCCCGGCTCGTCGCCGAGGACCCCACCATGCGGCTCGAACAGAACCAGGACACCCACCAGGTGGTCCTGTGGTGTCTGGGCGAGGCCCACATGGACGTGGCGCTGGAGCGCCTGCGCAACCGGTACGGGGTGCAGGTCGACACCGTTCCGCACAAGGTGGCGCTGCGGGAGACCTTCGGCGGGCCGTCGGCGGGGCGCGGCCGGCACGTCAAACAGTCCGGTGGCCACGGCCAGTACGCGATCTGCGAGATCGACGTCGAGCCGCTGCCCGTGGGCAGCGGGGTCGAGTTCGTCGACAAGGTGGTGGGAGGGGCGGTTCCACGCCAGTTCATCCCGTCCGTCGAGAAGGGCGTACGGGCGCAGGCCGCACGCGGGGTCGCGGCCGGTCACCCGCTGGTGGACGTACGGATCACGCTGCGGGACGGCAAGGCCCACTCGGTCGACTCCTCCGACGCGGCCTTCCAGACCGCGGGCGCCCTGGCGCTGCGCGAGGCGGCGGCCGAGGCGAGCATCCGGCTCCTGGAGCCCGTCGCCGAGGTCCAGGTCCTCGTACCGGACGAGTACGTCGGCCCGGTGATGAGCGATCTGTCCGGGCGGCGCGGCCGGGTCGTCGGCACCGAACAGGCCGGGCCGGGACGGACGTTGGTCCGCGCGGAAGTTCCCGAGATCGAGATCGGCCGGTACGCGGTCGACCTCCGCCAGATCTCGCACGGCACCGGCCGCTTCGACCGCTCGTACGCCCGTCACGAGCCGATGCCGCCCCAACTCGCCGACAAGATCCGCGCGCAGGCGGAGAAGGGCACTTAGGGAGGGTGCGGCGCGGACCGGGGACGGGGCCGCGGTACACCTGTCCCGGGCTGACGCGCCCCGACCGCCCCCGTCCGCCCCTGTCCGCCTCCGACCGCCCCCCGCGCGCCTCACGACGACCGAATGCCGCCCGTCCAACTCCCCTCCGGCGGGCGGCATTCGGCCGCCCCGTGACGCATCCGTCAGTACCCGGCTACGCTGTGGTGCCCAGCTCAGCAGGTGTGCGGGGCACGGTAGTCGGGAACAGGCCGCAGAGGGATACGCGGTGAACCACGCGGGCACGCGGCGATGGGGGCATCAGTGACGATCGGCAGTTTCGGACCCGGGGCGCAGATTCCCCTGCAGGGCTCGGACGGACAGACGGCGGCGACCCATGCCCTGGCCTCCGCCGCGTACCGCGACAGCCCGGTGGAAGCGATCCTCGACGCCAACAACGACTGGCACAAGTCCAAGGTCACCGACGGGAGGTGGGCGAAGCTCTTCCGGCCCGACCTCGGTGAGGCCTTCTCGCGCGCGGTCCAGGTGCGGATGCTCGGCGGTGCCCGCAAGGCGCTCATCCAGTCCTTCGGCACCGACCCGCAGCCCGTGGTCGAGCACTGCCTGGCCGCCACCGGCATCCGCAAGCAGCGCGACGTCAAACTGACCCTGGTCACCTTCGTGTTCGGCATCCTGTTCCTGCCGGGGCTGCTGCTCTGGCTCGGCGTCATCCAGCTGCGCCGCATGGTCGCCGGCTCGGAGAACAAGCGCACGAGTGCGGTGGGCACGGTCATCCTGGTGGTGGCGGCCCTGATCGCGGTGGGTTTCCTGATCAAGCTGCCGTTCACCGGCGTGCTGTCGGTCTATCTCCGCGCCATGATCGTGGCCCCGATCGTCGGCTGGTTCCTCGCCAAGCGGATCTGCGAGTCCACGGCCAGGGACCTGCGGGACCGCTGGACCGCCCTGCTGAGCGGCGGCGGCATCGGCGCCAAGATCCCCGAGGCGGTCCCCGGAGATCCTGCCGAGAAGGCCGCCGAGGAGCTGCGCCAGAACCTGGAGAAGCTCTCCGCCGAGCAGCAGTCCAACATCGTCTTCTACGCGGGCCCCAAGGGAATACTGGGCATGGGCACCCGCTGGGGCAGCTGGACGCTCGCCGAGGAGCTGGTCCCCAAGGACGGCCGCGAGATCCACGACTTCCGCGCCTGGGACGTCGTACGGAAGATCCACGACCAGCTCACCCTGTTGGAGCGGGGCTCCCTGAAGACCGGCTTCCCCAAGCCGACCGTCAAGCACTGGATCGTCTCCCCGGTCGGCGAGGGCGCCGACGAGGTCGCCCGGCCCGAGGGCGACAACATCGTCCACTACCAGGTCAAGCCGCACGAGATACAGCGCATCTGCAACGACCAGCAGTTCGGCAGCGGCAACCGGCACTACCTCGGGGTGCAGTTCACGCTCTGGGACGGGCAGCTCGTGCTCACCATGATGATCACGGTGACCTCGCTCCATCACACCCTGCGCGTGGAGGTCACCGGACACGCGCTCGGCCCGGTCCACTCGCTCTTCACCACCAAGCCGAAGGCGAAGACGAAGGAGGTCTCCAAGACGGTCCGCTTCTGGGAGACCCGGGAGATCCAGCTGCCGCTCCTGGAGACGGACGAGATCGTCCGCAAGGCGGTCCGCGCCCCGCTGACCTGGTTTCCGCCGCTCCTGGACTTCCTCGGCGGCAAGCTCGTCCTGCCCGAGCCGTTCGGCCTGCGGCACGCCTGGGCCGCGCAGCCCTGGCGGCACCGCTTCATGGCCGACGACGCGATCCGCGCGGCGACGCCGGTGATGCGCGCGGTCCACGCGGCGACCATCGCGGTCCTCGACGACCACGGCGTGGACACGGAGCGCTTCACCAACCGCTCGCTGGTCCTGAGCGGAGGCATCCAGGAACCGATCCCGAAGAAGGCCGACCTCTACGACGCGTGAGCGCGCCGCGAGGGCCTGGGGGGCACCTGCCTAGGCCAGTTCCGAGGTGGCCGGCCAGGCGGCGGCGAGCATCGCGCGGGTGTCGGCGAGAAGCTGCGGCAGCACCTTGGTGTGCCCGACGACAGGCATGAAGTTGGTGTCGCCGCCCCATCGGGGCACGATGTGCTGGTGCAGGTGGGCGGCGATGCCGGCGCCCGCCACCGTGCCCTGGTTCATGCCGATGTTGAAGCCGTGCGCGCCGGACGCGGCCCGCAGCGCGATCATCGCCCGCTTGGTGAACTCGCCGAGCTCGGCGGTCTCCGGCGCGTCCAGCTCCGTGTAGTCGGCGACGTGCCGGTACGGGACGACCATGAGGTGGCCGCCGTTGTACGGGTAGAGGTTGAGCACGGCGTACACCGTCTCGCCCCGCGCTATCACGAGCCCGTCCTCGTCCGACTTCGACGGAATCACGCAGAACGGACAACCGTCCTCGGCCCCCGGCCCGGTCGGCTTGTTCTCGCCCTGGATGTACGCCATCCGGTGAGGCGTCCACAGGCGCTGGAACGCGTCCTGCGTCCCCACTCCGATCTGCTGCTCCGGCTCAGTCGTCATGCTGTGCAGCATATTGCTTCGCCCGTTCGGAACGTGTCGCCGGGGCATCGACCGCCCGGTCCCCGGAGATGCTGGTCGGATGGACGCGAGCCCGGAGAAACAGGAGCGTTGGGACCGCCGCATGGAGGCACCCCTCGCGGTGGCGTCCCTGCTCTACCTGACGGGGTACGCGGTACGGGTCCTGGCGTACGACCTCGACCAGGTCTGGCTGGAGCTCTGCCTGGCGGTCACGCTCGGTGCCTGGGGTGTCTTCGTCGTCGACTACGCGGTACGGCTGCGGCTGAGCGGCCTCGGCCCGCTGCGCTTCGTCCGCGCGCACCTCCTGGGCACCGTGGTCCTGCTGCTGCCGCTGCTGCGGCCCCTGCAGATGGTGAAGATCTACGAGCGGATCCAGCGCCGTCGCGCCAAGCCGCGCCTGACCCTCTACGGCCGCGTCATGGCCTACTCCAGCCTCACGGTGACCCTGCTGGGCTTCGCGGGGGCGCTCGCCGTCTACCAGCAGGAGCGCGGGGCGCCGGGCGCCTCGATCCGTACCTTCGGCGACGCGGTCTGGTGGGCGTGCGCGACGCTGGCGACGGTGGGGTACGGGGACATGAGCCCGGTGACCCCGCTCGGCCGGCTCGTCGCGGTGGGCGTCATGGCCTGCGGCGTCGCCCTGCTCGGGGCGGTGACGGGTTCGTTCTCGTCCTGGCTCGTCCAGGCGTTCCGACGGCAGGACGAGGAGAGGCCCCCGGGGGATTCCCCGGGGGCCTAGGGTGCGGGCAGGCGTCACACCTGGACGCGGCGCTCCACCACGTCGGCGAGCTTCGCCAGCGCCTGGTCGCGCGGGATGCCGTTCTCCTGGGAACCGTCGCGGTAGCGGAAGGAGACGGTGCCCGCCGCCATGTCCTCGTCGCCGACGATGATCATGAACGGAACCTTCTGCTTCTGCTGGTTCCTGATCTTCTTCTGCATCCGGTCCGAGGACGCGTCCACGTCGACCCGCAGGCCCTTCTTCTTCGCCTCCGCGGCGAACTCCCGCAGGTAGTCGACGTGCGCGTCGCCGATCGGGATGCCGACCGCCTGCACCGGGGCCAGCCACGGCGGCATGGCGCCCGCGTAGTGCTCCAGGAGCACGGCGAAGAAGCGCTCGATGGAGCCGAACAGCGCGCGGTGGATCATGACCGGACGCTGCTTGGTGCCGTCGGGGCCGGTGTACTCCAGGTCGAAGCGCTCCGGCAGGTTGAAGTCCAGCTGCACGGTCGACATCTGCCAGGTGCGGCCGATGGCGTCGCGCGCCTGCACGGAGATCTTCGGGCCGTAGAACGCGGCGCCGCCCGGGTCGGGGGTGAGCGGGAGGCCCTGCTTCTCGGCGACCTGCTGGAGGACCGCGGTGGCCTCCTCCCACACCTCGTCCGAGCCGACGAACTTCTCCGGGTCCTTGGTGGACAGCTCCAGGTAGAAGTCGGTCAGACCGTAGTCACGCAGCAGGTTGAGGACGAAGGTGAGGGTCTTGTCCAGCTCCTCCGCCATCTGCTCGCGGGTGCAGTAGATGTGCGCGTCGTCCTGGGTGAAGCCGCGGGCCCGGGTCAGGCCGTGCACGACGCCGGACTTCTCGTACCGGTACACGGTGCCGAACTCGAAGAGGCGCAGCGGCAGTTCACGGTACGAACGCCCGCGCGCGTCGAAGATCAGGTTGTGCATCGGGCAGTTCATGGGCTTGAGGTAGTAGTCCACGCCCTCGTCGAGCTGCATGGGGGGGTACATGCCCTCGGCGTACCAGTCGAGGTGGCCCGACTTCTCGAACAGCTTGCCCTTGGTGGCGTGCGGCGAGTAGACGAACTCGTAGCCCTCCTCCTCGTGCCGCTTGCGCGAGTAGTCCTCCATGACCCGGCGGATGATGCCGCCCTTGGGGTGGAAGACGGCGAGGCCGGAGCCGATCTCGTCCGGGATGGAGAAGAGGTCCAGCTCGTTGCCGAGCTTGCGGTGGTCGCGCTTCTCGGCCTCGGCGAGGAAGTCGAGGTGGGCCTTCAGCTCGTCCTTCGAGGGCCAGGCGGTGCCGTAGATGCGCTGGAGCATCGGGTTCTTCTCGCTGCCGCGCCAGTAGGCGGCGGCGTTGCGCATCAGCTTGAACGCCGGGATGTTCCGGGTGGTGGGCAGGTGCGGGCCTCGGCAGAGGTCCTTCCAGCACAGCTCGCCGGTCTTGGCGTCCAGGTTGTCGTAGATGGTCAGCTCGCCGCCGCCGACCTCGACGTTGGCGCCGTCGTCGGTCGACGCGGAGCCCTTGATGCCGATGAGCTCCAGCTTGTACGGCTCGTCGGCGAGCTCCTCGCGGGCGGCCTCGTCGGTGACCACGCGGCGGGAGAAGCGCTGACCCCGCTTCTGGATCTCCTGCATCTTCTTCTCGACGGCCTTGAGGTCCTCGGGGGTGAACGGCTTCTCGACGTCGAAGTCGTAGTAGAAGCCGTCCCGGACCGGCGGGCCGATGCCGAGCTTGGCCTCGGGGAAGAGCTCCTGCACGGCCTGGGCCATGACGTGCGCGGTGGAGTGGCGCAGGATGTCGAGACCGTCCGGGGAGGAGATCTCGACGGGCTCGACGACATCGCCCTCGGCGACGACGTAGGTGAGGTCCTTCAGCTCACCGCCGACGCGGGCGGCGATCACGGACCGGTCGTCGGCGAACAGGGCGCCGGCGGTGGTGCCCGCGCTCACCGCCCGATCCTCGGTTCCTGAGGCGGACTGGACGGTCACACGGACATCAGACACGGATGCTCTTTCCTTTGGGGCGCAGGCAGACACGAGGTGCCGGCACCGACGACACGCGACAGAGACGAGGTGCCGCGTGTTCTAAATCCTAAAGGCTCGGACCGCGTCACTCCCCCGGGCCGCAGGCCTCCTCGAAGAAGTCCAGGTTCTCGTGGAGCGACTTCATCAGCCGGTCGCGCTCCGCCTCGTCGACCTGGACCGGTACGACCCCGGTGGCATCGGTCAGCCGACGGAAGCCGCCCCGGCTCTCCAGACGGCCCACCACCCGGATCGGCAGCCCGACCAGATGCGCGTGCCCGGCCGTGCGGTACGACTCCTCGTCCAAGGTGACGCGGACATGCGGCACCTCCGCCCCGCCCAGCACCCGCAGCCGTACGGTTCCCTCGCCGCGCGGCCCCGAGCGGCGCATCCGGACCACGGCGCCCGTGATCCGTACCGGTACGGACGGCTCGTCGGTCAGATAGCGGGCCCCGGCCTCGCGCAGGGCCGGCAGGTCGCCCGCCGAGAACTCGACCGGCTCGGGCCGGGCCGCGCACCCGGCGGGTGTCCCCGCGGCCGGGGCCCACTCCAGCGCGATCCTGGCGCCCTCGGTGCCCCGCACCAGGGCGACCAGCGCCTCGGTCAGCTCCCGGCTCACGCCCGCCTCGACGGCGGCGTCGAAGGCCTCCATCCCGCCCGTCGCCCGCTGGTAGTCGGCGGCCTCCCGCGCCGCGTACAGCGCGTGATACAGCCGTACGGCGATGGCCCGGCCCGGGTCGACGGGCACGAACGCGGTGAGGCCCTGCCCGCCCGGCGCCGCCCCGACGACCACCGCCTCCAGCGATGCCTGCGCCTGGCGGCGGTGCCGGGCGCCGTAGTACCCGGCGCGTCCGCGCACGGCCAGCGCCCCGGCGAGCAGCAGCTGCCGGGCGGCCGACCTGAGCTGTTCCTGCACGGTCCACGGGACCGTGCCGGCGGGGCCCGGCGGGACGTCGCGCCACCAGCGGATCTCGTCGCTGGGCACGGTCAGCCCGACGAGGACCTCCCGGGCCGAGGGCGCCGCGCTGTGGGCGAGGGCGGTGAGCGCCTCACCGAGCAGGTCCTCGCAGTCCGGGAACGCGCGGCTCTCGGGCACCAGGAGGCTGGTGCCGCCGGAGGGGCCGCCCGTTCCCGGGGGTGTCCAGCGGCTGTAGCGGCCCGCGGCCCCGCCGCGCCGCCGCCAGCCGTGCCGGGCGAGCAGCGCGCCGAGGACCAGCGGGTCGACCCGTCCGGGGTCGGGCGAGCCCGCGGCGTCGGCCCAGGGGCCGCCGGGGAACTCACCAGGGGTGGGGTGGGGGCGGAACGGTGGCAGAACGGGGCCGTACCCGGCCCCGCCCTCCGATGGTTCGCCGATCGGCCGGTGCATCAAGGTCTCCCTCCCACGCCGACCCGGGTCATGATCTCGCACAGTGCCCGGTCGTCGAAGATCCGTGCCGTCGGTATGCGCACCGTCGTCCGCCGCCGCCCTGTCACCGGGTGGCCGGCGAGGTTGATCCAGTAGCAGCAGTGCCGCAGGTCCAGCCGGTCGTGCCCCGCCCGCAGCCAGTCGTCCCGGTCGCGCGGCACGATCATCACGACCAGGATCTTGTGCACCGAGACCGGGGTCCGCGCCAGCTTCACCAGATGGTCGTTGTCCAGGGTGAAGGAGAACGCGGGGCCGGGCGGCCGCGGCGGTATCTGATAGGTGGCCTTCAGCTGCACCTTGATGGTCACCTCGTCGTCGACGGTGTGTCCCGCGGCGCTGTGGCTGACGTGCCAGTCGATGCCGTTGTCCGGAAACGGCTGCGACAGCGAGCAGCCCGCCGCCGCCGCGACCGCATGCAGATATCCCACCTGGAGCGTCTCCATGCAGGCGGTGGTGGCGAGTGAGCCGCGCAACGGTGCTGCCCGCTGAGGCGGCAGCCCCCCCGATTCGGGCTGGGCGAGCGCCATGTCAATTCCCTTCCCCGTCATCTGTGTTGTCACCGGTCCGCGTACGGGGCAAACAGCCCGGGTATCACCGGTTCGGGCAGGGGGATCGCCATCTGCCGCAGAGGTGCGAGGAGTTCGGGGATGACGCACTGGTATGAGGGGCCCCTGGCCGCATTCGACACGGAAACCACGGGAGTTGACGTCGAGCAGGACCGGATCGTCTCGGCCGCGCTCGTCGTCCAGGACACGGCCGGCGGGCGCCCGCGGGTCACACGCTGGCTGGTCAATCCCGGGATTCCGGTGCCGCCCGCGGCCACGGAGGTCCACGGACTGACGGACGATCATCTACGGCGGAACGGGCGCTGGCCGGCGCCCGTGATGGAGGAGTTGGGGCGGGCGCTGGCCGAGCAGTGTGCGGCGGGCCGGCCGCTGGTGGTGATGAACGCGCCCTTCGATCTGACGATCCTGGACCGCGAGCTGCGCCGCCACCGCGCCTCCTCGCTGGGTCGCTATCTGGAGAACGCATCGCTGTGCGTGCTGGATCCGCGGGTCCTCGACAAGCATCTGGACCGCTACCGCAAGGGCCGCAGGACGCTGACGGACCTGTGCGCGCAGTACGGCGTGGAGCTGGACGGCGCGCACGACGCGGCGGCGGACGCGACGGCCGCGCTGGATGTCGTACGGGCGGTGGCGCGGCGGTTCGCGACACGGCTCGAACGGTTGTCGCCGGCGGAGCTGCACACCCTGCAGGCGGTGTGGCACGCGGCACAGGCGCGGGGGCTGCAGGCGTGGTTCACGCGCAACGGGACACCGGAGACGGTGGATCCGGCGTGGCCGCTCCGTCCGGAGCTGCGGCAGGCCGCATGAGGCATCGGTGGCCCGGACATGCGGAAGGCCGGCCCGTCTTTCGACGGACCGGCCTCTCCCGGTGGGCGATACTGGGATCGAACCAGTGACCCCTTCGGTGTGAACGAAGTGCTCTCCCGCTGAGCTAATCGCCCGGGAACGGGTTGAACCATACAGGTTTCCGCGGGCTTCCTTCAAACCAGGCGCAGGTGGGCCGCGAGGCCGCGCCGCCCCGCGCGCATCATCAGGAAGTGGTTGGCGCGGAAGACGGGCCGCCCCACCACCGCGAGCCTCCTCATCACGGGGCCGGTGACCTCGACCTCCTGCTCGTACAGCGCGCGCGTTCCGGAGCCGTGGGGCGTCAGGGACCAACGGGCCCAGCCCTCCAGGTCGCCGCCGAGCGCGACCTCCAGGACGCGGGCGCCGGGGTCGCGGCGCCGGGCCTCGGCGGTGACGACGAGGTCGTACGGGAGGAAGGAGCGGAACCGGGCGGTGCCGGTGACGTCGTCGACGGCGACGACCTCACGGACCTGGGGCCACCAGCGCGGGTACTCGTCGGTGCGTTCCAGCACGGCGAAGACCACGTCGGGCGGGGCGGCCAACTGCCAGACGGTGCGGAAACGGTAGCGGCACCAGTCCATGACCCCAGTGTGTACGTACTCAGCCGCGGATATGAGTATCCGGGCGCATGGTGCCCGGGTGTGGTCCGGCGCACACTCCGGGACATGAACACTCCTCTGCCGCCCGCCGACGAGCTGGTGCTCGTCGATCGTGAGCTGGCTCGACTCGACGCCCACAGGTCCCAGTTGCTGGCCCGCCGGGCCTGGCTGCTGAAGGTCCTCCAGGCGCAGGCGCCGTCCTCGGCTCCGCGGCGGGCCGGGGGCGGGCCGGTGGCCGACTCGACCCCGCGCAGTGCGCAGAACGTGCTGCTCACCCTGGGCGGGGTGCTCCTGACGATCGCCGCGCTCGCGTTCACGCTGGTCAGCTGGGGTTCGATGGGGATCGGCGGCCGCGCGGCCGTCCTCGGCGTGGTGACGTCCGCGGCGCTGGCGGTGCCCGTGGTGCTGCTGCGCCGGGGGCTCGGCTCGACGGCGGAGGCGGTCGCGGCCCTGGGCCTGGTGCTGATGGTCCTCGACGCGTACGCGCTGCACCGGGTGGCGCTGCCGGGGACGGACCCGCTCGCGTTCACGGCGGTGGCCTCTGCGGTGCTCGCGGCCGCGTGGACGGCGTACGGGGCGGCGCTCGGCCGGCTGCGGATCCCGCTGCCGGTGGCGGTGGTGACGGCTCAACTCCCCCTGCCTCTGGGTGTGCTGGCCGCCGACGGCGGGGCGCTCGCGCTGGCCTGGGCGACGCTCGCGACGGCGGTCGTGGATCTGGCCGTGGCGCTGTGGACGAAGCCCGCGGCGGTACGGGGCACGGCGGCCGTGGCGGCCGGTGTCCTCGGCGGCTGGGCGCTGCTCACGGGCGGGCAGCTCTCGCTCACCCCGCCGGTACCGGCGGGCGCGCTGCTGCTCGCCGGCGCGGCGGTCGCGCTGTACGTGGCCTGGAGGGTGGCCCAGGCATCGGTGGCCGCGTCGGTGGTGGCCGGTCTCGCGGTGGTCGCCGCGGCGGGTGGCGTGCTGCGCCCGGTGCTGCCGGGCGACTGGGAGGTGCCGGGGTACGTGCTGTGCGCCGTGGCCCTGGCGGCCGTCCTGCGGTCGCCGGGACCGCGCGCGGTGCGCACCGGTCTGGCCGGCGCGGGCGCGGGGGTGCTGGCGCTGGGCGTGGCGTGGGCGCTCCCGCCGGTGGCGGCGGCGCTGCTCGGACCGCTGGCCCGGACAGCGCCGGTCTGGTCCGGCACCCACCCGGAGCCGGTCCTCGCCTCGTACCCCTCGACCGCCCCGGTGGTCCTGCTGGTGGCCGCGACGGCCTGCGCGGCCCTCCCGCGCCTGTGGTCCCGCTGCGCCGCCCTGCTCCTGACCTGGGCGACCCTGACGGCCCTCCCGCTCGCCCTTGACCTCCCGTACGCCCCGACGCTCACCCTTCAGCTCCTGACGACCACGGCGGCCCTCCTCCTGGCGGCGCGCCCGGGGGCGCTGACGCGAGGCCTCCCCGCGCCGGTCGAGGCCCCGAGCCCGGACGCCTCCGACGCGGGTTCGAGTTCGGGCTCCGGTTCCGGGGCTCAGTGGCCCGGCTGGGGAACCGCTGCCGTACCGGCGGCCGTCTCGCGGCCCGTGCCGCCTCGTGAGGCGTTCGGCTGGAGCGCGTTCGGCTGCGGGGCGATGTCCGCGGTCAGCGTGGTCGCTCTGGCCCTGGACACCCGCGCGGCCACCTTCACCACGCTCGGGGTGCTGCTCGGGCTCTTCGTCGTGGTGGCGTTCCTCGCCGACGGCGCGCGGCGGACCGTCGCCGCCTGTGCGGCGGTCCTCGTGGCGGCCGGGCTGGTGGCCGCCGGGGCGGCAGCGGCCGCGTTCCAGGACCACCGGACCGCGTCGGCGCTGCTCCTGGTCCCGGCGGCCACCGCCCTGCTCGGGGGGCGGCTGCGGCGCCACCCGGTCGCGCTGCCCGTGGAGCTCACCGGCGCGGCCGTGGCGCTGCTCGCGATCAGCATGGCCGTGCCCAGGCCCGCCACCCTCGCGCTCGTCCTCGCCCTGGCCGGTGTGATCGCCGCCGCCACGGCCCTGCGGCCGGAGCGCCGCGCGTTCGCCTCGTGGACGGCGGGCGCGCTGTTCCTCCTGGCGACCTGGGTGCGGCTCGCCGTCTGGGACGTGACGACCCCGGAGGCGTACACGCTGCCCGTCACCGTGCCCGCCCTGGTCGTGGGGGTGCTGCGGCGGCGCCGCGACCCGGAGTCCTCGTCGTGGGTGGCGTTCGGCCCCGGTCTGGCGGCCACGCTGGTGCCGAGCCTGTTCGCCGCCTGGGTGGACCCGGACTGGCCGCGCCCGCTGCTCCTCGGCGTCGCCGCGCTCGTGGTGACTCTGCTGGGGGCCCGGTTCCGGCTGCAGGCGCTGCTGGTGCTCGGCGGTGCGGTCCTGGCCCTCGACGCCCTGCACGAGCTGGCTCCGTACGTCGTCCAGGCCGTCGGCGCCCTGCCCCGCTGGCTGCCGCCTGCGCTGGCCGGTCTGCTGCTGCTCGCCGTCGGGGCGACGTACGAGCAGCGGCTGCGGGACGCCCGGCGCCTGCGGGAGAGGCTCGGCCGGATGCGGTGACCCGGCCGGGGAACGCCGAAGGCCCGGAGACTGGTTCCAGTCTCCGGGCCTTCGGTCCGGGTGGTGGGCGATACTGGGTTCGAACCAGTGACCTCTTCGGTGTGAACGAAGCGCTCTCCCACTGAGCTAATCGCCCGGGCGCACCGCAAACATTACCGCATGTCAGCGGGTGCCCCGACCGTCCCCCGGGTCAGGTGTTGATCTTCCACGGCATGACGAAGCCGTACTTCCACAGGTAGAAACCGAGCAGCACGCCGATGATCACCAGACCGATCGTGGTCAGGATGATGTTGCGCCGCCGCACCTTCGGGTCCAGCGCGCGCTGCGCCGCTTCGGTGACCTTCCGCTTCGTCCAGCGGAGCACGAGCTGCGCCCAGACGAATTCGGTGGCCCAGATCGCCATGCCGGCGAAGATCACCAGCCAGCCGGGGCCGGGCAGCGGCAGCATCACGATGCCCGCGCCGACCACCGCCAGTCCCACGATGAAGACGCCGACCTGCCAGCTCAGGTGCAGGGTCCGCCGGGCCTTGATGAACTGGGGCGCCCGGGATCCCAGCTCGGGGTCCCCGTTGGCCGCGGACTCCCCGGTGCGCTCGTCACTCTCCGCATTCATGGTCCCCAACTTACCGGACGGGGCCCCCTCACCCGTATAGCCGTATTACCCAAAGTTACACACCGCCATACGAGCTACCTGAACGATCACAAAACAGACAGAGGGGTTTACAACGGCACCGTAGGTGGCATGTCGACTTCGCCGACGTGCGAATCCCCGAGCGCACACTGAGCGAAAGGCCCTGGCGCTTATGAACACCACGGTCAGCTGCGAGCTGCACCTGCGCCTCGTTGTGTCGAGCGAGTCCTCACTGCCTGTACCCGCGGGCCTGCGGTATGACACGGCCGATCCGTATGCCGTGCACGCCACCTTCCACACCGGAGCCGAGGAGACGGTCGAGTGGGTCTTCGCCCGCGACCTTCTCGCCGAGGGGCTGCACCGGCCCACCGGCACCGGCGACGTCAGAGTCTGGCCGTCCCGCAGTCACGGTCAGGGCGTCGTCTGCATCGCGCTGAGCTCTCCCGAGGGCGAAGCACTGCTCGAAGCCCCTGCGAGGGCCCTGGAGTCGTTCCTCAAGCGGACCGACGCCGCCGTGCCACCCGGCACCGAGCATCGTCACTTCGATCTCGACACCGAGCTCTCCCACATCCTGGCCGACAGCTGAGCCAGGTCGAGAGCCGCACGGCGCCGTCCGACTCGGGGCGACGGCGCCGCGCGGACAACCGCATACGGCAGACATCGGCGTCCTCACCGCGCAGCCGGCGCGGAGGAGGGCGCCGATGCCGTTTTCGGACCCCCACCGGCGCCACACGGCGAAGCCGCTAGAGTCAGCGCAACGCGGGCGCCCGCCCGCAGCCGGCCAGGGAGCGAATCGTGCTGATCCCCCACGACACCCGGATCGCCCTCGACACCGTCGTCGATCTGGTGAACACCGCGCCCCAGGGCGACCGTGACGACGAGGTCGGGGACGTCCCTTCGCTGCGCACCTTCGTACGGGCCCACGACATCAGCGACGTCGGCGAGCTCACCGACCACGACCTGCGGGCCGTCCAGGAGGTCCGGGCCAGGTTCACGGCGATCTTCGCGGCTCCCGACGCCCGGATCGCGGCCACGCTGATCAACCAGCTGGTCGCCGCCGCGGGCACGACGCCGCAGCTCACCGACCACGACGGCTACGACTGGCACGTGCACTACTTCGCGCCGGGCGCCTCGGTCGCCGACCACCTCGCCGCCGACTGCGGCATGGCCCTGGCGTTCATCGTGGTGGCGGGCGAGCAGGAGCGGCTGCGGCGCTGCGAGGCCCCCGACTGCGGCCGGGCCTTCGTCGACCTCTCCCGCAACCGCTCACGCCGCTACTGCGACAGCCGCACCTGCGGTAACCGGCTCCACGTCGCCGCGTACCGGGCGCGCCGCAAGGAAGCAGCCGGCTGATCCGGCACGAGCCCCCTCACAGCAGGAAGAGGTCGTGCACGGCGGCGATCAGGAGCAGACAGCCGATCACCGCGAGGAAGATCATCAGCGGCGGCTGGGAGAGCGCGAACAGACAGCCGCGCGGCTCTTCGGTGGGGGCGGGGACATGATCCCGCGAGGTATCCAGCATCTCGGGGGCGATCATGGCGCAGAGCCCCGCCAGCCGGCCCGCAACACGCCCCTCGGCCGCGGCAGTTCATCATCCCGTGGACGCGGGCCAGGAAAGCCTCGGCGGCCCCTGTCGGCCGCCGCGCCCACCGCGGCCGTCAGATGCCGTGCTTCTTCAGAATCGCCTCGATGTCGCTGAAGTCGTCCGCGGCCGGCGTGGCCTGCGGCTTCGGGGTCGCTCCCCGCTGACCGCCGCCGAGTGAGGGCGCGGACGCGCCCGGTGCGACGGCCCCGGGCACCTCGCCCCGCCGGGCCTCCTTACGGCCCGCTCTGCGCCGCTCGACGGCCCGGCTCGTCATGAAGAGGGCCCAGGCGGCGCCCAGCACGCCGAAGCCGGCCCAGGCAACCGGGCTGAAGGCCGTGTCGAAGGCCCACTGCACCGCCCCGGTCATGACCAGACCGATGGGCACCAGCGCGTAGGCGGCGATCCGTGTCGCGGCGAGGAAACGCTTGCGGTACGCCGTGATCGCGGCGATGCCCAGTCCCGCCACGGACACCGCGGAAAAGATGGTCTCGGCGAGCATGCGGTCCTCCTGGGCCAGGGCGGTACGTCCCTTCCATCCTGCACCGGCGAGGGGGCGCGGGGCCACGTTCCGAGGCCGACCTCAGGGAGATCTCCGGGTCTCCCCTGCGGGATCTCGTCCCCAGGTCCCGGTTGGGCCGCTCCGGTAGGGGCTGGAAGACTGCTCCCATGAGCGACTCCACCATCCCGTCCCCCTCCCCCGTCACCGTGGAGGCCTGGTTCGACCTCCAGTGCCCCGACTGCTTCCGCGCCCTCGACGACGTACGCGCGCTGCGCGAGAAGTACGGCGAGCGGATCGACGTACAGCTGCGGCACTTCCCGCTGGAGAAGCACAAGCAGGCGTACGCCGCCGCACAGGCCGCCGAGGAGGCGACCGACCAGGGCAAGGGCTGGCCGTACGTGGAGGCGCTGCTGGCCAGGACCGAGGAGCTGGGCCAACGGGGCGAGCCGGTGCTCCTGGACGTCGCCCACGAACTGGGCCTGGACGCCGAGGAGTTCGACACCGCGCTGATCGACGGCCGGCATCTGCTGACCATCGACGCCGACCAGGCGGAGGGCAAGGCGATCAAGGTCACCGGCACCCCGACCTACGTCGTCGGCGGCGAGCGCCTGGACGGCGGCCAGAGCCAGGACGGCCTGCGGGCCCGCGTCGAGGAGATCACCGACCGCCTGCTCGCCGGCTGACGGCGCCGGGCCGGCCTGGAGCAACGTCTTGTCTAGAGCAACGTCTTGTAGCTGTTGACGTGCGTCGTCCGGTAGCCGAGCGACTCGTACAGCCGGATCGCCGGGGTGTTGCCCGCGAAGACGTGGAGTCCGAGCAGGCGGTGCCCGGCGCCGAGCGCGACCCGCTCGGCGACCAGCATCAGGGCCCGGCCGTAGCCGTGGCCCCGGTGGCCCTCGGCGACCGCGACGCCGTAGACGTAGCTCCCGAGGACCCCCGGCTCCAGCTCGCGGCCGGCCGTCCACACATGCCCGATGGTCTCCCCGTCCCGTACCGCCACGTTGATCGCCGTGCCCGGGGAGTCCAGGCCGTCGGGCAGCAGCAGCCGGTGGGCGGCCTCGGACCTCGCGCGGGCCCGGTCCTCGGGGACGCCCCGCTCGACCCAGCTGCGCGCGTAACTCTCCCGGGCGTTCGCCTCCCACGGCCCGAACTCGGCGTGGGTCATCGGACGGACCTCGAAACCGGACGGCAGCGCGGGCGGCTCGGCCGGGAGCTCCTTGACCATGTTCCTGCCGCGTTCGATGTAGCCGAGGACCCGCGCCATCCTCAGCGCCGCCTCCGCCCCGGCCGGGACGGAGATCTGGACCTCGCCGCAGCCCCAGCCGCGCAGCACCTCCTCGGCGGCGAGCGCGGCGACCGTGCCCCGGCCCCGGCGTCGGTCCTTCTCGTCGATGCTCAGGGCCTCGATCGTCCCGGACCCGGCGCCGAGGCGCGGCGGGGTGGCGAGGCGCACGGAGCCCACGCGACGGCTGTTCACACAGACGTCGTAGGTACGGGACCGGTCGCCGTCGGGGGTCTGCTGAAGCGGCCCGGCCGGCCGCAGGGTGGTGGTCATCAAGGGTGTTCTACCCACACCGCGGCCCTGGGTCATCCGGATTTACGCGAGCCGCGTGCCCGTGCCCCACGAGGCACGTTCACGCGAGGCGCGGATCCCGGTCCGCCGCGGCGCGCTCGTCGAAGACCCGCATCGCCTTGGCCGTCACCGGTCCCGGGGCGGGGATGGCCTCGCGGCCGTCGACCCGGTGCACGGCCTGGATGTCACGGAGGGTCGAGGTCAGGAAGATCTCCTGGGCGCTCTCCAGGACCTCCAGCGGCAGATCGGTCTCCACCGCGCCGGTCCACTCGACCGCGAGGGCACGCGTGATGCCGGCCAGGCAGCCGGAGGAGACGGGCGGGGTGTGGATCCGGCCGTCGAGCACGACGAAGACGTTGGAGCCGGTGCCCTCGCAGAGCTGTCCGACGGTGTTGGCGAACAGCGCCTCCGAGGCGCCCTGTTCGCGCGCCCTGGCGAGGGCGACGACGTTCTCGGCGTACGAGGTGGTCTTCAGGCCCGTGAGCGCCCCGCGCTCGTTGCGGGTCCAGGGGACCGTGATCACCGCGGTGGAGTCTGGGCGGCGGCCGCTCTCGCCGAGCCCCACGACGAGGCTGGCACCCGCGTCGCCGCGCTCGGAACCGAGCGGGGAGAGCCCGCCGGTGTACGTGATGCGGAGCCGGCCGAGCTCCATCGGGTTGGCCTCCAGGACCGCCGCGCAGGCACGGCGGACCTCGTCGAGGTCGGGGTCGGGCAGACCCAGGCCCCGCGCGGAGCGGGTGAGGCGCTCCAGGTGGAGCGTGAGGGCGAAGGTCTCTCCGCGCACGGCCTTGACCGTCTCGAAGACGCCGTCGCCGACGGTCAGCCCGTGGTCCAGGACGGACACCCGGGCTTCCTCCGCGTCGCGCAGTCCGCCGTTGACCCAGAGTTTCATCGCGCTATGGCCTTTCCGCTCGCCTCGTACGCGCCCGACGCTACCGCCAGCAGTCGCGACGCCTTCAACTCGGTCTCCGCCCACTCACGCTCGGGGTCCGAACCCCAGGTGATGCCGGCGCCGGTGCCGAAGCGCAGCACGCCCTCGGGGCGGTCGATCCAGAAGGTCCTTATGCCGACGGCCAGCTCGGCGGTCCGCCGGTCGGCGTCGACCCAGCCGATGCCGCCGCAGTAGGGGCCGCGCGGGGCGGTCTCCAGGGCCTCGATGATCCGCAGGGCGCTCGATTTCGGGGCGCCCGTGACGGAGCCGGGCGGGAAGGTGGCGGCGAGCAGCTCCGGCCAGCCCGCCTGCTCCCGGAGCTCGCCACGCACGGTCGAGACGAGGTGGACCAGGCCCGGGTGCGGCTCGACGGCGCAGAGCTCGGGCACGGAGACCGAGCCGGTGGCGCAGACCCGGCCGAGGTCGTTCCGCACCAGGTCCACGATCATCACGTTCTCGGCGTGGTCCTTCTCCAGCAGGTCCTCGGCGGTGCGGCCGGTGCCCTTGATCGGCCCGGACTCGACGGTGCGGCCCGCGCGGCGCAGATAGAGCTCCGGGGACGCGGTGGCTATCTCGACCCCGTGGCCCGGCAGCCGAATCGTTCCGGCGTACGGAGCGGGGTTGCCGCGGGCCAGCAGCGCGGTGAGGGCGTCGACGTCGGCGGCGCCCGGGTCGGGCAGCGGTGCGGACATCACGCGGCAGAGGTTCGCCTGGTAGACCTCCCCGCGCGCGATGTGCTCCCTGATGCGTCGGACGCCCGCCGTGTACGCGGCGCGGTCGAGGGAGGACGTCCAGTCACCGGCGGCAGGTCCGCGCCAGGCACCCGGGAGGGGTGCGGGGACGGGGGCCGGTACGGGTTCCCTCCGTACGTCACCGAAGCGGGCGCAGGTCAGACGGCCCTCGAAGTCCGCGGAGACGGCCCAGAAGCCGGCGGAGTCCAGGGCCGCGGGGTCGCTGGTGACATCCCGCAGGTCGGTCGCGACGAGGCCGCCGAAGCGGGCCAGGGGAGCAAGGTCGTGCACGGCTCGAGTCTAGGGCGGGCGCGGAGGCCGGCGCGGAACACCGACCGAGGGACGGCTGCCTGCCACCTCGGGGGCACGGGGAGTGAACGCCACAGGAACCCTCTCCACCGGCCCGGCTCCGTGTGCAGCTCAGCACGCTGCGGAAACGCGTTTTTGTGCTGGCCCAGGAATCCGCTAGAGTTCAACACGTCGCCGGGACGCGCAAGCGGAACGGAAACGACAAGCGGACGTGGCTCAGTTGGTAGAGCATCACCTTGCCAAGGTGAGGGTCGCGAGTTCGAATCTCGTCGTCCGCTCGATGTGGGGGATCTTCCCGAACCCCCGTTTCACTCCTGGTGGAGTGGCCGAGAGGCGAGGCAACGGCCTGCAAAGCCGTCTACACGGGTTCAAATCCCGTCTCCACCTCCAAGCGCGATTAGCTCAGCGGGAGAGCGCTTCCCTGACACGGAAGAGGTCACTGGTTCAATCCCAGTATCGCGCACGCAGAACAACCGAAGATCCGGTCCGCACGGGCCGTCCCGCGCGATTAGCTCAGCGGGAGAGCGCTTCCCTGACACGGAAGAGGTCACTGGTTCAATCCCAGTATCGCGCACCACATGACGGAGCCCCCGGTCGCCTCTCGCGACCGGGGGCTTCGTCGTACCCGCTCCTCGGCTCGCGTCAGGAGGAGAAGAGCATCCGGCCGAAGCCGCGCTGGTGGTGACCGCCGTGATGTCCGTGGTGCCCGCCGTGGTGCTGCGGTGCGCCCCAGGCGGGCGCGGCGGGGGCGCCCTGCGCCGGGTAGGCCGGCGGGGCGGGCGGAGCCTGCTGCACCCACTGGGACTCGAGCCGCGTCAGGGCCTCCAGCTCGCCGTAGTCCAGGAATATCCCGCGGCAGCCGCTGCACTGCTCGATCTGGACGCCGTTGCGGTTGTACGTGTGCATCGCTGCGTGGCACTTGGGACACTGCATGGTCGGCTCAACTCCCTGCCGTCGGAATGGTGCTTTCAGCTTATGGGGACGCGGGCGGGGCCAACTCGGTTCGGAGCGACCCGATTCGGGCACAGGTGTCGATCATCACTTCCTCGACCTCGTCCAGGGGGCGCTTCTCGGCGGTGGACTTGGCGAGAGCGAGCGCCGCGGTCTGGACGGTCAGGGCGCGGGCCGGGACGTCGAGTTGGGCCCAGGGGTCCGGGCGGCCGGGGGCGGGTTGGACGGGGTGGGGCCGGACGGGGCCGGGCTCGGGTGTGTGGGCGGGCGCGGGCGTGTGGGCGGGCGCGGGAGTATGGGTGGGCGTGTGGAGGGCTGGGCCGTCGGCCTCGAGGTACGCGTCGAGGAAACGGGACCAGACGTCCGGGGGCAGGATGCCTGCGGCGAACCAGGCGGCGGGGCGGGCCAGGTCCCAGGCGGGGTCGCCGAGGCCGAGGTCGTCCACGTCGATGAGGACCCAGGGAGCGCCGGGAGCCCGGGGGTCGCGCACGAGCTGGCCCAGGTGGAAGTCGCCGTGGCAGAGGAGGGAGCGGGAGGCCGGCTCCTCCGGGAGGGTGCGCCAGGCACGGAGCACGGTCTCGACGGCGGGCCGGGGTGCGCCGGAGCGACGCATCCGCTCCACGGCGAGGGCCGCTTTCAGGGGCGCGCGCATGGGCGGGACGGGGAGGTGTCCGGGCGGCGGGGTGCGGTGGAGCCGGGCGAGCAGCCGCGCGGCGTCCTCCCAGGGGGCGGCCTCGGGATCGGCGGGGTCGACCGGGGTGCCGTAGGGCCAGGAGGAGAGGGGGCGGGCGGCGGTGGGGGCGGGAGCAGGGGTGGCGGTGGGGGCGGGGGTGGCAGCGGGGGCGGGGGCCGGGACGGGGCTGGGTGCGAGCGTGGGTGTGGGGTGGGGCGGGAGGAGAATGCCGTCCAGTTCGGGGAGTCCTGCGACGGCGATCCGGGTCCGGTGCGCGGCGAGATCGATGCCGGGGGCGTGAGCCTTGACCACGACGGCGCCGTGCCGGACGACGGTGCCGTCGTCACGATCGGCGAGCACGCTCGTGACGTGCGGGGCGCACGCGCACACGGGGTCGGCCCGGTGCGCGGCCTGGCGCGCGAGGGCGCTGAGCTGTTCGAGTTCGGCGTGCTCCACCTGGGGAGCGTACGCGCGGTGCGGCCGTGGCCACGGAGGGGCCTCCCCCACCCTGGGGAGGAAAGCGCGAGGGCCGGTCAGCTCCCCAGCTGACCGGCCGCACGCTGCCGTCCGCCGCACCCCCGTCCCCACGGGGCTGTTGGCCGGATGTCCCCGACCTGGGCCGCTCTCCCAGGTCCGGGGCGCCGCTCAGCGCCCCAGCATCACGCCCACGGACGACGCCTGTGTGACCACTGCGTCCCAGCCGCCGAAGACGACGACCAGCAGGGTCGCGAGAGGGAGGACCATGGCGGTCGCCACCAGGGGGTGGCGGCGGCCCGAAGGACGGGTGGTGATCTGCGATACCGGGTACGCCATGGTTCCTCTCCTGTCGTGTCTGCAGCGGCGGGTGGGTGACCTCGGGGGACGAGTGCTGCACCCGCCGCTTGTCTTCAACACTAGGGACCCGGCGCCGCCCGGACGTCATGCCCGCGTACCGATTGCCTGGCCTACGGGAGGATGACGCGTACCCCCGCGGCGTACTCCCCAGGGTGGAGAGGCAGGCCTAGGACTGAGGGTCTTCCCGGAGGGGGACCGGCTGTTCGGCCAGGGCGAGGACCCGGCTCGCCATGAAGCGGGCCGTCCGGACGACCACCCCCGTGCGCGTGACTTCGCTCACTTCGACCACCCCTCGCCGTACCGCCGTCTCCACCCTGCGGCCCGCCCTGCTCGCCACCACTTCGTACGTCCGTGTCGTGTCCCCCGCGTCCACGACTATCTCCACGCGGTCACCCTTCATCGGTCGAATCCCCCTTCTGCGATTGGATGTTGGAGAATCCCGTGCTCCGGACGGGCCGATTCGCCGCCGTCCTGACCACCCCTCAAGTGTCCTCCTCAGCACTGACAATCGATCCCTGCGCGAGGGCGCGGCCTATGAGCACACCGGGGCGTCAATACGTAAGCTGTGCCACGTCGAACGGACGAGGGGACGGACATGGCGATGATGCGGCTCCGGCGCGAGGATCCGCGGATCGTCGGGTCGTTCCGGCTCCACCGCCGGCTCGGGGCCGGCGGGATGGGGGTCGTGTACCTGGGATCCGACCGCCGCGGTCAGCGGGTGGCGCTGAAGGTGATCCGGCCGGACCTGGCCGAGGACCAGGAGTTCCGGTCGCGGTTCGCCCGTGAGGTGTCCGCCGCCCGGCGGATCCGGGGCGGCTGCACGGCACGGCTCGTCGCCGCCGACCTGGAGGCCGACCGCCCCTGGTTCGCCACCCAGTACGTCCCCGGCCCTTCCCTGCACGACCGGGTCGCCGAGGAAGGTCCGCTGCGCGCCGCCGACGTCGCCGCGATCGGGGCCGCGCTCTCGGAGGGCCTCGTCGCCGTCCACGAGGCGGGCGTCGTCCACCGGGACCTCAAGCCGTCGAACATCCTGCTGTCCCCCAAGGGACCCCGGATCATCGACTTCGGCATCGCCTGGGCCACCGGCGCCAGCACCCTCACCCATGTGGGCACCGCCGTCGGCTCCCCCGGCTTCCTCGCGCCCGAGCAGGTGCGGGGCGCGGCCGTCACCCCGGCGACGGACGTCTTCTCGCTCGGCGCCACCCTGGCGTACGCGGCGATGGCGGACTCGCCGTTCGGGCACGGCAGTTCGGAGGTCATGCTCTACCGGGTCGTGCACGAGGAGCCGCAGCTCGCCGGCGTTCCCGACGCGCTGGCCCCGCTCGTGCGGGCCTGTCTGGCCAAGGATCCCGAGGACCGTCCCAGCACCCTGCAGCTGTCCATGCGGCTCAAGGAGATCGCCGCTCGCGAGGCCCAGGGGCTGCCCGCCCCGCGTCCCCCGGCGCAGCGGGAGCGTACGGAGCAGACGACCGGCAGCCGGCCGACGGAGCGGTACACCGAGCGCGTCACCGACTCGCGGCCCTCCGCCCCGTCTCGTACCGGCGGCCGGTCCGCTCCGCAGTCCCGGCCCAACGGGCGTCCCACGCCCTCACGGCCCGGCGGCACGCGCACCACCTCGACCGGGCGTCGTCCCGCCAATCCCCGGCTGCTGCGTCAGCGGCTCTTCGTCTTTGTCGTGGTGACGTTGGTGGTCGCCTTGGGGATCGCGGCCGCTCAGGCGTTGCAGGGGTAGACCCTCCGTTGCTGGGTGGCCCCTCTGTTGCTGGGTGACCTCTCTGTTGCAGGGTCGCCCTTCTGTTGCTGGGTGGCCTCTCTGTTGCTGGGTGGCCTCTCTGTTGCTGGTGACCCCTGCGTTGGTGAGTGGCCCCTGCGTTGCCGAGTGAGCCCTCAGTCCTGCGGGCGGCCGCTCGCCACCGCGTAGAACGCCACGGCCGCCGCCGCGCCCACGTTGAGCGAGTCCACCCCGTGCGCCATCGGGATACGGACCCACTCGTCCGCGGCCCGGAGCGCCTGGGTGGACAGGCCGTCGCCCTCCGCGCCCAGCATCAGCGCCGCCCGCTCCAGTTTGTGCGGGGCCGCCACGTCGATCGGAGAAGCCTTCTCGTCCGGAGTGAGCGCGAGCAGCTTGAAGCCCGCCTCGCGTACCGCCTCCAGGCCACGGGGCCAGGTGTCAAGACGGGCGTACGGGACCGAGAAGACCGCGCCCATGGAGACCTTCACGGACCGGCGGTACAGCGGGTCCGCGCAGTCCGGGGAGAGGATCACCGCGTCCATGCCGAGCGCGGCCGCACTGCGGAAGATGGCGCCGATGTTGGTGTGGTCGTTGACCGACTCCATCACGGCCACCCGGCGGGCCTTGCCGAGCAGGTCCTCCGCGCTCGGCAGCGGCTTGCGCTGCATGGAGGCGAGGGCGCCGCGGTGCACGTGATAGCCGGTGACGCGCTCGGCGAGCTCCGGCTGCACCGCGTACACGGGCGCCGGGACCTCGTCGATGACGTCGCGCATGGCATCGACCCACTTGGCGGAGAGCAGCATCGACCGCATCTCGTACCCCGCCTGGCGGGCCCGGCGGATGACCTTCTCGCCCTCCGCGATGAACAAGCCCTCGGCGGGCTCGCGCCTGCGGCGCAGCTCCACGTCGGTCAGGCCGGTGTAGTCGCTCAGGCGCGGGTCGTCGGGGTCGTCGATCGTGATGAGTTCGGCCACGTGGTGATACTGCCTTGTCCGGGGTGCGGTGCCAATGTGTGGGGTGGCTTGGGGGGCGGGGGTGGGGTGGGGGTGCGGGGTGGTGGGGTCGGCTCGTGTCAGCCTCGGGGCAGGAGCTTCTCGGGGTTCTCCTTGACCACCTCGCCGATCACGATGACCGCCGGCGGGCGGACCTCCTCGGCCACCACCGTCTCCGCCACCGTGGCCAGCGTGGCGTCGACCCGGCGCTGCGTGGCCGTGGTGCCCTCCTGGACCAGCGCGAGCGGAGTCTCCGGGGCCTTGCCGTGCGCGATGAGCGCCTCGGCGATCTTCCCGATCTTGTCGACGCCCATCAGGATCACCAGCGTGCCGGTGAGCTTGGCCAGCGACGCCCAGTCGACCAGGGAACGCGGGTCGTCGGGCGCCACGTGACCGCTGACGACGGTGAACTCGTGCGCCACCCCGCGGTGCGTGACCGGGATGCCGGCCGCGCCAGGCACGGAGATCGAGCTGGAGATGCCGGGGACGACCGTGCAGGCGATGCCTTCCGCCGCCAGCGCCTGGGCCTCCTCCATGCCCCGGCCGAAGACGAACGGGTCACCGCCCTTGAGCCGTACGACCGACTTGCCGGCCTTGGCGTGCTCGATCAGCGCGTTGTTGATGGCCTCCTGGGCCATGAAGCGGCCGTACGGGATCTTCGCCGCGTCGATCACCTCGACGTGCGGGGGCAGTTCGGCGAGCAGGTCGCGGGGGCCCAGGCGGTCGGCGATGACCACGTCCGCCTCGGCGAGCAGCCGGCGGCCGCGGACCGTGATCAGGTCGGGGTCTCCGGGGCCACCGCCCACCAGCGCCACGAAGTTGGTGCGGGTGCGGCGAGCGGGGGCGGCGATCGAGCCGTCCCGGAGGCCCTCGACGATCGCGTCGCGCACGGCGGCGGAGCGGCGGGGGTCGTGGCCGGTGAGCACGGCGACGGTGACGCCCTCGCTGCGGCCGGTGGCCGGGGTCCAGGCGGTGGCGGCTTCCGCGTCGTCGGAGCGCACGCACCAGGTCTTGGTGCGCTCGGCCTCTGCGGAGGCGGCCGCGTTGGCGACCGGGTCGCTGGTGGCGACGAGCGCGTACCAGGCGTCGGCGACGTCCCCGTCCTCGTAACGGCGCTTCACCCAGGTGATCTCGCCGGTCTCCGCCATCGCCTCCACTGAGGGGGTCGCGGACGGGGAGATGAGGGTGATCGCTGCGCCTGCCGCGATCAGGGCCGGGAGGCGGCGCTGGGCGACCTGGCCGCCGCCGAGGACGACGACGCGCCGACCGGAGAGACGGAGACCTACGGGGTAGGCGGGGTGCGCGGCGTGCTCAGCCATCTGTGTGCGGCTCCTCAGGGGGCGGAGTGTACGGAGGCCGCTGCTGCGGTGAAGCGGCTGGTGGGGCGGGGTGCGGGGCGAGGTGTCGGGCCCTTCGTCCACGATATCGGTCACCGGTGGCGCGCGACCTGTGACGCATGTCCCTCGCGCCGTGGTGCGGTGCCGTGGTGTGCCGTGGCGCCGTGCCGTGGTGCGGTGCCGTGGCGCCGCGCCGTGGTGCAGTGCCGTGGGGGACGCTCCGGGTCCGCGTTCGGGACTGCATGATTTACGGCGCGTTCGGGACCTCGTGAAGCGGCCGCTGCCTGCGCCACAAATCACGCTTTACGTCCCGAACGCGGAACCTGCGCGTCCCCCACTCCCGTTGAGTGTCGGACGCGCAGGGGCGGTTACTTCTCCGTCACGCCCGCCGAGTCGAACGTCGCCACCTCGTGCATCGCCCGGGCCGCGCTCTGGACGATCGGGAGGGCGAGGAGGGCGCCGGTGCCCTCGCCGAGGCGGAGATCGAGGTCGACCAGGGGGCGCAGGCCCAGCTTGTTGAGCGCCGCCACGTGGCCCGGCTCCGCGCTGCGGTGGCCCGCGATGCAGGCCGCGAGGGACTCGGGCGCGATCGCCCGGGCCACCAGCGCCGCCGCGCCCGTGGACACGCCGTCGAGCACGACCGGGACGCGCAGCGATGCCGCGCCCAGGATGAGGCCGACGAGCGCCGCGTGCTCCAGGCCGCCGATGGCCGAGAGGACGCCGATGGGGTCCGCCGGGTCCGGCTGGTGGAAGTCGAGGGCGCGGCGGACCACGTCCACCTTCCGCGCGTGCATCTCGTCGTTGATGCCCGTGCCGCGTCCGGTCACCTCGACCGGGTCGACCTCCGTGTACACGGAGATCAGCGCGGCGGACGCGGTGGTGTTCGCGATGCCCATCTCGCCGGTGAGGAGCGCCTTGTTACCGGCCGCGACGAGGTCGCGCGCGGTCTCGATGCCCACCTCGATCGCTGCCAGGACCTCCTCGCGGGTCATGGCCAGGCCGGTCGTGAAGTCGCCCGTACCGGTGCGGACCTTGCGAGGGAGGAGGCCCGGCATGGAGGGGAGGTCCGACGCGACGCCCACGTCGATGACGCAGACCTCGGCGCCGACCTGGTTGGCGAAGGCGTTGCAGACCGCGCCCCCGCCGAGGAAGTTCGCGACCATCTGGCCGGTCACCTCCTGGGGCCACGCGGTGACGCCCTGGGCGTGCACGCCGTGGTCTCCCGCGAAGATCGCGACCGCGGCCGGTTCCGGGATGGGCGGCGGGCACATCCGGGAGAGGCCGGAGAGCTGCGCGGAGATGATCTCCAGCATGCCGAGGGCCCCGGCGGGCTTCGTCATGCGCTTCTGCCGCTCCCACGCCTCGCCGAGCGCCTTCGCGTCCAGCGGGCGGATGTTGGCGACGGTCTCCTGGAGCAGGTCGTGCGGCTCCTCGCCGGGCAGCGCGCGGCGGCCGTACGTCTCCTCGTGGACGACCCACGACAGCGGGCGGCGCTTGGACCAGCCCGCCTGCATCAGCTCGGGCTCCTCCGGGAACTCGTCGACGTAGCCCACGCAGAGGTACGCCACCACTTCGAGGTGCTCGGGCAGGCCGAGGGCGCGCACCATCTCGCGCTCGTCGAAGAAGCTGACCCAGCCGACGCCCAGGCCCTCGGCACGGGCGGCGAGCCAGAGGTTCTCGACGGCGAGGGCCGAGGAGTACGGGGCCATCTGCGGCTGCGTGTAGCGGCCCAGGGTGTGCCGGCCGCCCCGCGTGGGGTCGGCGGTCACGACGATGTTGACCGGGGTGTCGAGGATGGCCTCGATCTTCAGTTCCTTGAACTGCTTCGCCCGCGCCTTGGGCAGCGACTTGGCGTACGCCTCGCGCTGACGCTGGGCCAGTTCGTGCATCGTCCGGCGGGTCTCCGCCGAGCGGATGACGACGAAGTCCCAGGGCTGCGAGTGGCCGACGCTGGGGGCCGTGTGGGCGGCCTCCAGAACGCGGAGCAGCACCTCGTGCGGGATCGGGTCGGAGCGGAAGCCGTTGCGGATGTCCCGGCGTTCGCGCATGACCCGCAGCACGGCCTCCCGCTCGGCGTCGTCGTACCCGGGCGCCGGCGCCCCGACGGATTCGTCCGTTACGGCTTCGTCCACCACGGCTTCGTCCGTTACGGATTCGTCCGTTACGGATTCGTCCGTTACAGATGCGTCCGTTACGGATTCGTCCATCACGTCCGCCACGGATTCGTCCGCCACGAGTGCGGTTTCGTCCGCCACCGGTGCGGAGTCGTCCACTACGGACGCGTCGACCGCAGGTTCGTCCGCCGCGGGTTCGGGGTCCGTGGGGGCGGGGGCGTTGGGCTCGGTGACGGGCTGGGCGGTGGCGGCGTCGGTGACCTCCGGGGTGGTCACGGCTGCGTCAGTCACGACGGGTTCGGTGACCACCGCGTCGGTGACCACCGGTTCGGTGACGGCAGCGTCGGTCACCACGGCGTCGGTGACGACGGGTTCGTCGACTACGGGCTCCGTGACCACCGGCTCCGTGGCCACCTGTTCCGTGGCCACCTGTTCCGGTGTCTCCGGCTCCGGCGTGTGAGGCTCCGTCAGCTGCGGCTCCGGGGCCGGGGGCTCCGTGACGAGGGGTTCGGGCGCGACGGCCTCGGCGGCGGTCGGTTCCGTGGCGACGGGCTCGGGGGCGAGCGGGGCTTCGAGGGCCTCCGGAGTGGCGAGTTCCTCTGCGGCGGGCTCTTCGGGCACGGGGACCGGCTCGGCGGCCGGGGCCTCGGTCACCTGCTCCGCGGCGGGTTCGACTGCCTCGGCGGACGGGGCGGGTACGGCGGCGGACGGGCCGCCGTCGCGCGGCGCCGGTACGGGGGCGGGGGCCGGGGCGTCCTCCACGGGGGCCTCGGCCTCGGCCTCGGGCTCCTCCGGGGCCGGCGTGGGGGCCAGGTGCGGGGTCGTCGGGACCGTGCCCTCGACCGGGACGAACTGGCCGACCGTTTCTGCGGGCATCGGCTGCTGCACGGGGCCCTGGGGCTGCGGGTCCCACGGCACGGCGCCCTGGGGCGGGGCCTCGCCGAGCTGGGGCGCCACCGGCGCGGCCGGCTGCTCCTGGGGGACGTCGAGGTATTCGAGGCCGGTGGTCGGCGGGCCCTGCACCCGGGCCGGCATCGGAGCGGGAGCCGTCGCGGCGGCGGGCGCGGGCGTCGGTGCCGGGGCGGCGGGGCCTCGGTCGGCGAGGGAGCGGACGACTCCGCCGTTCTCCGGGACCGGCGGGCCCATGTGGAGCGGGCGCCGGGCGGGCGGCGGGGTCGCGGCCGGCGGGGGTACGCGTACGGCTCCGAGGTCCACGGAACCGGAGTCGCGGCCCGCGGCTTCGTGGGCGCCGGTGTCCAGGATCCCGGGCTCGTACCCGTGGTCGGTCACGGCCTCGGCCGCGACCGGCACGCCCTGGGGCGGGGTGGCGACGGCCTCGTGGGTGGCGGGCGCGGTCATCGGGGGCTGGGCGGCGAGGGCGTCGGCGATCGGTCCGGCCAGGGGGTCGGTGAGCGGGTCCCCGACGGGCCGGCCCGGCATCATCCCGGGGGCCGGGACGGCGACGGGCGGCGCGGGCACGGCGCCCGGCTGGTGCTCGCTCCAGGCGCCCTGGGCGCCCGGCATCAGAAGCAGGTCGTCGTCCTCGGCTGCGTTCTCGGAGGGGTCCAGGAAGGTGTACGCGCCCGGAGCGGGGATGCCCGGCTGCTCGACCATGCCTGCGTTCTCCGGCAGCCCCTCGCCGGGGACCTGGCCGGTGTCCGTCATGCGTACCCCTCGCCCATCGCTTGTGCTCCTTCAGACCTTCGCCCGTCAACAAGAACGAGCGTGCGCGCCGTGCGGCACGAATGACGCGCGGGCACCCCAGCATTGTCGCGGCCATCGGCCGTCGTGACAGGCGGATCCGCCACGGTTTGCTGTGGACTGCGCCACGTCGCGCGTCCCCCCGTTACCCCGTACCACATCAGGGGCCCTACAGGGCCCCGCTGTCCGGACATTGGCGAACAAAACACCGAAGGCCCGGGCGCGGTACAACGATCGGCCAGCCTACCTGGCCCGGTCGGGCGGCATGGTCAGGGGGCGCGGTCGATCCGGCGTCCGGAGAGGAGGAAGACGACGGTGCGCTCGCGCTCCGTCCAGGCCTCAGGGTCGAGGTCGACGCTCTGCAGCAGGGCGCATTCGACCTCGTAGCCGCCCACGGTGAGGGCCGCGCCGACGGCCTCGGCCTCGTCGCGGGTGGAGGCGTGGGCGACGATCCGTTCGGGCCTGCGGTCGGTGCAGGCGGTGACGACGGGGACGCCGCCGCCCCCGATCCGTACGACGTCGGGTTCGGGCAGCCGTTCCAGTACGTGCGGGGCGCGGCCTCGTACGGCCTGGAGCTGGACGCCGTGGCGGCGGGCGGCCGCCTCCGTGCGGGCGCAGGCCTCGGGGTCGGCGTCCACGGCGATGACGGCGGCTCCGAAGCGGGCGGCCTCGACGGCGAGGGCTCCGCCGCCGCAGCCGATGTCCCAGACGAGGTCGCCGACGCGGGGGCCGAGGCGGGCGAGTTGGGCGGCGCGCAGCGTGCGGTCCTCGCCGCTGCCGCCCCGTGCGGCGGCGGGCTCGTCCGGGGGCAGGGCCCAGCCGCGTACGGCCGGGGTCTCCTGGCCCATGAGCCAGCCGCCGGGCGGGGCTGCGGCGGTGCCGCCGATGACGATGACGACGTTGGGGTCGCGCCAGACGTGGTCGGCGGCCTTGTCGGAGGTGAGGACGGTGACCTGCTCGCGGTCGGTGCCGAGCTCCTCGCAGATGACGAAGGTGCGGTGGACGCCGTCGAGGAGGAGGGCGAGTTCGGCGGGTCCGGCGCCGGGCGAGGTGAGGACGGCGACCTTGGGGTGGGCGCGGCAGACGTTCACGGCGCGGCGGAGGGTGCGCTGGTGGGCGACGACGATCCGGGCGTCGTCCCAGGGCATGCCGGCGCGGGCGAAGGCGGCGGCGACGGAGGAGACGGCGGGGACGACCTCGACCTCCAGGCCGTGCTCGGGGGCGCGCAGGGTGCGGACGACGCCGAAGAAGCCCGGGTCGCCGTCGGCGAGGACGACGGCGGTGCCGCGGTGTCCGGCGATGCGGCGGGCGGCCAGGTCGACGCTGCCGAGGCGGATCCTTTCGGCGGCGACGGGGATCTCGGGCAGGGCGAGGTGGTGCGCGGCGCCGGCCACGAGCGTGGCGGCGGAGAGCGCGGACCGGGCCGCTGCGGTGAGGGGCGAGCCGTCCCAGCCGATCACCGTGACCCGGTCGGCCATCGTCGTCTGTCTCCTGAGGTCTCGTCGCAGGTCGGGGGCGTGTCGAGGGTACCCGGCTTCGGTTGCGGGCTCAGCTCCAGTCGGTGAAGGAGGAGTATCCGGCCTCCGCCATCTGGTCCGCGACGCCCTCGAGGTCCTCGGGGAGCAGGCCCCAGACGATGAAGTCGGTGCGCAGGTCGGCCCAGGTGCCGTCCTCGGTGCGGGTGCGGGCTATGCAGGCGCCCCTCAGGACTCCTTCGCTGATGCAGCCGATCTTCTGGGCGACCTGCTGGGAGGCGGTGTTGTCGGCGGCGGTGCGCAGCTCGATGCGTTCGAACCCCTGGTCGCCGAAGAGCCATTGGGCGGTGGCGAGGGCGGCCTCGGTGGCGTACCCCTCGCCGCGGGCCCAGGGGGCGACGATGTAGGAGATCTCGGTGGAGCGGACGTGCCAGTTGGTGTTGGTGAGCTGGATGACGCCCACGAGGCGCTGGGTGAGGAACTCGGTGACGGCGAGGTCGAGGCCTCGGCCTGCGGTGCGCTCGGTGGGGGCGTACTCGGTGATCCAGCGGCGGGCGGCGTCCTCGGTGTAGGGCTGGGGGACGGCGGTCCAGGCCGCGACCATCTCGTCGTTCATCATCTCGGTGAGGGCGGGGGCGTCCACCTCTTCGAGCGCGCGCAGCACCAACCGGTCCGTGTTGATGGAGATGTCCGGAAAGGTGGTAGTCATGCGCAGCTCCATGCCGTGGACCGTCCGATCGACCGTGAACGCACAGCATGCAGCATGCTGCTGTCGGTGTGCATGGCCGGGTCCGATGTGGCGTCAGATCGGTGCGGGTACGGCGAAGGCCCCGCGCACCGGACGGGATGCGAGGGGCCTTCGTCACAGGAACCGTACGGCGGGCCTTACTTGGCGACGGCGCCGAAGGCCGGGATGACCGAGCCGTTGTAGGTGTCCTCGATGTACTTCTTCACCTCGGGCGAGTTGAGGAGCTTGGCGAGCTTCTGCACGCGGGCGTCCTTCTCGTTGCCCTCCTTGACGGCGAGGAAGTTGGCGTACGGGTTGCCGTCGGCCTTCTCCAGGGCGATGGCGTCCTTGGCCGGGGTGAGCTTGGCCTCGATGGCGTAGTTGCCGTTGATGACGGCGGCGTCCACGTCGTTCAGGGCGCGGGGCACGGTGGCGGCCTCCAGCTCCTTGAACTCCAGGCCCTTCTTGTCCGTGATGTCGGAGAGCTTGGCGTTGGTGCCGACGCCGTCCTTCAGCGTGATGAGGCCGTTCTCGGCGAGCAGCTGGAGGGCGCGGCCGCCGTTGGTGGTGTCGTTGGGGACGGCGATGGTCTGGCCGGCCTTGATGTCCGAGAGCGCCTTGACCTTCTTGGAGTAGAGGCCGAGGGGCTCCAGGTGGACGTTGACCACCGGGACGACGTGGGTGTTGTTCTTCTTGTTGAAGTCGTCGAGGTACGGCTTGTGCTGGAAGAAGTTGGCGTCGACCTGGCCGGACTCGGTGGCGGTGTTCGGCAGGACGTAGTCCGTGAACTCCTTCACCTCCAGCTTCAGGCCCTCCTTCGCGGCGAGGTTGTCCTTGACGTAGTTGAGGATGTCGGCGTGCGGCGTCGGGGACGCGGCGACGACGAGCGCCTTGTCGGCGGAGCCGGCCGCGTCCTTGGCGGAGGACGGGTCGGAGGCCGTGCCGCAGGCGGTGAGGCCCAGGGCGAGTGCGGCGGTGGCGGCGATACCGGCGGTGAGCTTGATGTTCTTACGCACGAAAAGTGCCTCTTTCTGGTGGTGCGGTGGACGCCTGGACAACAAGTCCGGGCTCTTCTTCGACGAACGAAGTCTGTGGGGTTACGCGGTACGGCCCCGGCGGGCGAGGAGCCGGACGGCGAGGTCGCCGATGAGCTGGACGACGGTGACGATCGCGATCAGGACGACGACGGTGACCAGCATGAACTGGGTGTCGAAGCGCTGGTATCCGTAGGTGATCGCCTTGGAGCCGAGGCCTTCGCCGCCGACCGCGCCGGCCATCGCGGAGTAGCCGATGAGCACGATGACGGTGGTGGTGGTCCCGGAGACCAGCGAGGGCAGCGCCTGCGGCAGCAGCACCTTGCGGATGATCGTCGGCACCGAGCCGCCCATGGACTGGACGGCTTCGACCAGGCCGTGGTCGACCTCGCGGATCGAGGTCTCGACGAGGCGCGCGAAGAACGGGATGGCGCCGATGGCGAGCGGGACGATCATCGCGGTGGGGCCGATGAAGGTGCCGACGACGAAGGTCGTGAAGGGGATCAGGGCGATCAGCAGGATGATGAACGGCAGCGAGCGGCCGATGTTCACGATCACGCCGACGACCTTGTTGACCACGGTGTTCTGCAGCAGTCCGCCCTTGTCCGTGAGGACGAGGAGGATGCCCAGCGGCAGTCCGCCGAGGACGGTGACGACCGTGGCCCACAGGACCATGTAGAGGGTGTCGACGGTGCCCTGCTCGAGGAGGGGCTGCATCTCCGACCAGGTCACTTGGCACCTTCCTTGACGAGTACGGGCGCCGCCTCGGGCGCGGTCTCCTCTTCGACGACGTCGACCTGGAGGCCCTGCTCGCGCAGGAAGCCGACGGGGACGACGTTCTCCTCGTACCGGCCGGGCAGTTCGATCCGCATCCGGCCGATCTGCCTGCCGCCGACGGTGTCCATGGCGGCGCCGAGGATCGAGATGTCGATGTTGTACGTACGGGAGAGCTGGGAGATCACCGGCTGGGTGGCGGCCTCGCCGTGGAAGGTGACGTCGACGACCGTGCGGTCGGGGCCGGTGGCGGCGCCGCTGACCGGGAACAGCTCGGCGGCCAGCTCGGAGCCGGGGGTGGCGAGCAGTTCGCTCACGGTGCCGGACTCGACGATCCTGCCCTTCTGCATCAGCGCGGCCGAGTCGCAGATCGTCTTGACGACGTCCATCTCGTGCGTGATGAGCAGGACGGTGAGGCCGAGTTGCTGGTTGAGGTCGCGCAGCAGCTGGAGGATGGAGCGGGTGGTCTCCGGGTCGAGGGCGCTGGTGGCCTCGTCGGAGAGCAGGACCTTGGGGTTGCCGGCCAGGGCGCGGGCTATGCCGACGCGCTGCTTCTGGCCGCCGGAGAGCTGGCCCGGGTAGGACTTGGCCTTGTCGGCGAGGCCGACGAGGTCGAGGAGTTCCAGGGCGCGGCGGGTGCGCTCGGCGCCGGTGACGCCGAGGATCTCCAGGGGGAGCTCGATGTTGTCCTTGACCGTGCGGGAGGACAGCAGGTTGAAGTGCTGGAAGACCATGCCGATGCTGCTGCGGGCGCGGCGGAGTTCCTTGCCGGCGCGGCGGCCGTGGGCGGCGAGCGCGGTGAGGTCGACGCCGTCCACGGTCACGGTGCCGGAGGTGGGGCGCTCCAGGAGGTTGACGCAGCGGATGAGCGAGGACTTGCCGGCGCCGCTCTGGCCGATCACGCCGAACACCTCGCCCTCGCGGACGTGGAGGTCGACGCCGTCCAGAGCGGTGACCTGGCGGCCTCGCGACTCGTAGACCTTGGTCAGGCCCGAAGTGGTGATCACAGGGGTTTCCGTCACTGTCGAGTGCGCGGCGCGGGGTCCGCCGGGCACGGGGCATTCGTCGTTCGGACAGTCAGGCGCAGATCGGCCGCGTCGGTGGGTGGACCGGAGGCAGCGCGTGCGCGGGGCGGGCACGGTCCGGCGCCGGTTTCGGCGGGCGGATCGGCACGGCCGTCGGGGTCTCGCTTCGGGGCGCGAGGCTCGGCGGGGGCCCTCAGAAGGCGCACATTCGACACATACAACGAGCACCGGGCGTCGTGTTCGCCTCGGTCGCAAGGGTGCGGCTGCTCGTCGTGGTCATGTCTGCAAGTAAAGCACGCAGGGGTTCGGCCGCTTCGAGGGTGTCCGTATAGCGGACATCATGGAGACATCATGCGGACACCCCCGTGGGGCGTCAGACGCCGAGGACGATCTCCACGCCCTCGTCCGTGGCCTGCGCGGATACCTCGGAGAGGTCGGTGACGACGATGTCGGCGTCGAGCTCGGAGCGGTCGTGGGTTGTGGTCAAGGCCACGGTTCGCATGCCGGCCGCGCGACCGGCGGCGAGACCCGCGGGGGCGTCCTCGAAGACGACGCAGGCTGCGGGGTCGACGCCGAGCTTCGCGGCGGCGAGCAGGAAGGGCTCCGGGTCGGGCTTGCCGCGCGTGATGTCGTCGGCGGCCACGAGGACGGGGAAGTCGATGCCCACCTCGCGCAGCCGTGCCTCGCCGAGCGGTCGGGTCGCGGAGGTGACGACGGCCCAGCGGCCGGCCGGGAGGGAGGAGAGCAGCTCCTTGGTGCCGGGCAGCAGCTCGACCCCGCCTGGGACGTCCTCGACCTCCAGCTGCTCGATGCGGCGCAGGGCCTCGGGCACCCGGGCGGCGGGCAGCAGGTCGGCAATGATCTCGGCGGCGGGCCGGCCGTGCAGCTCGACGGCGGCGAAGGTCTCGGCCGTGATGCCGTACTCGACGGCCCATCGGGTCCAGCAGCGGTACACGGACGCCATGGAGGAGACGAGGGTTCCGTCGTTGTCGAACAGGAGGGCTTCCGCGCGTATCTTCATGCCTCCCGACCCTACGGGGCGGGTGGGGGGTGAGCGCATCGGGCCTTTCGGCCCGTAATACCCTCGGGCGCATGCTTGACGCCCTGACGGTCGCGGTCTCGGTGGCCGCGCTCGCCCTCGCCGCCTGGTGCGGCTTCGCCTTCACCCGCGACCAGCCGACCAAGGACTGGCACTTCATCGGCATGGCCGTGGTAACCCTCCTCGCCCTGGTGCAGCTCGTCGTCGGCGTCGTCCAGCTCTCGCGCGGCGAGAAGGCCGAGGAGGGCACGACGATCTTCGTCGCGTATCTGCTGGGCTCGCTGTGCGCGGTGCCCGCGGCCGCCTTCATGTCGCTGTCGGAGCGGAGCCGGTGGGGCTCGGCGACGGTGGCGGCGAGCGGGGTCGTGCTCGCGGTCCTCGAAGTACGCCTCTTCGACATCTGGACGGTGGGCTGATGACCGCGACGGAGAGCACGGGCGCGCGCCTGGTCAAGGGCCCCGGCATGCTCCTTGTCTGGTTGTACGGGGTGATGTCGGTCGGCGCGGTCTCGCGCTCGATCTACCAGATCGCGACCGAGTTCGACCGGGCGCCGCTCGCGTACGCGCTGTCGGCGGTGGCAGCCGTGGTGTACGCGTTCATCACGTACACGCTGGTACGCGGCGGGGAGACCGCCCGCAAGGCGGCGCTGGTGTGCTGCGCCGCCGAGCTGGTGGGCGTGCTGACCGTGGGGACCTGGACGCTGGCCGACCCGTCCGCGTTCCCCGACGCCACGGTCTGGTCGGACTACGGCTACGGCTACATCTTCATCCCGGTCCTGCTGCCGGTGACCGGGATCTGGTGGCTGCGGCGCTCGCGGGCCGCTGCCTGATCAGGCCGCTTTCTCCAGGGTGACGAGCGTGAGCCGGGGGCCGATCTCGCGGGCGGCCACCTGCTCGTACCCCTTGCTGCGGTACAGCCGGAGGTTGCCCTCGCTGCGGTGGCCGGTGAAGAGCTGGAAGCGCTTGGCGGTGGGCGCCGGGTCACTCGCGAAGTGTCCCTCGATGGCGTCGAGGAGCCGGCCGCCGAGGCCGTGGCGCTGCATGCGCGGGTGGACGATGAGCTTGGCGATCCGTACGGTGCCGGCCTCGTCGACCCGCCCCCTGACGGAGGCGACGATCTCGTCGCCGAGGCGCGCCACGAGCCCGTGTCCCTCGGAGAGTTCGGCGCGCAGCGCGTCCAGGGTCTGGGTGAGCGGCTCGATGGCGTAGTCGCCGTAGAGCTCGGCCTCGCTCTGGTAACAGAGGTACTGCAGCTTCAGTATGTGCTCCGCGTCCTGCGCGTCAGCCGCTGAGATGGTCACGCTCATGCCCATGTGCGCATGCCTCCCGCTCACCTGGTCCACCGGTCGGTCTCCCGCACCCTTCCCCTCCGGGTCGCTGCGGGAACCTCTGCAGCCAGCATTCTGCGCAGGCATCCCAGGCAACGGGAACGCATGGGCCCCAGACTGCCCTGTGAGATACCCAACTCCCCTGCGATTTCTCGGTAGGTGGGGTCGGCCGGGTCGAGCATCGCGGTGAGCAGACGCGGGCAGTGGCCGGGGGTGCGGCGGACGGCGGCGCGGACGGCGCGGCGGCGTTCGGTGGTGAGGGCGGTGCTCTCGGGAGAAGGGTCGTGCGGCTCGGTGGCCTCCTCGCCGCGGTACGGGCGCTCCCGCAGGGCGGCGCGGCGGGCACGGCGGGCTTCGGCTCGGACGGCTCGGCGGAGCCAGTCGGCGGGGTGGGTGGGGACCGAGTCGTCCCGGAGCCGTTCGAGGAGCTTGAGCCAGACGGCCTGTTCGAGGTCGTCCGCCTCCACGCCGGCGGCGGGGGCTTCGGCCCTGGACTCGGCTGCGAGGAGGGGGGCGAGGGTGCGCAGGAGGTGGGGGTCGGTCATGACCGGCACGACGGCGCGCTGTCACGGGCGGTTGCCGGACGGCTCGTAAACCACTCGGGTGGGTGTTGCCCGTGGGGGTGCCCACCCGCCCTGATTCCGGGCGGGTGGGCACGGCTGCTCAGTCGGTCACCGCCAGCAGGGCCGTGTCCGGGTTGTCGGAGAAGATGCCGTCGATGCCGGTCGCGAGGTACGCCTTGAGGGCGCCGAAGACGTCGCCGTAGGCGTTCGGGTCCGTGCCGCGCCGGAACTCGGCGGGCAGGAAGCTGTTCTCGTTGCGCTGGGTGTACGGGTGGAGGATCAGGCCCTGCGCGTGCGCGTCGCGCACCAGGGTCGTCGGACTGCCGAGGCGGCCGCTCGCGTCGCGCGGGATGACCAGGTCCAGGGTGGGCCCGATGCCCTGCGCGTAGGAGGCGATCCAGCGCAGGCCCTGCGGGGTGACCAGGTCGGCGACGGTCCGGGGGTCGCCGGCCTGGACGAAGTCCCAGGGGCGGCTGCTCGCGGCGGAGAGCAGCACGACGCGCGGCGCGTTCACCAGCTTCGCCAGTCGCTGGATGCTGCTCGGCTCGAAGGACTGGAGGAAGACCGGGGAGTCGGCGCGGTGGCGGCCGTACCGGCGCAGCAGCTTGGCGAGGGGCTCCTCCAGGCCGAGGCCGAGGGAGCGGAAGTAGGTGGGGTGCTTGGTCTCGACGTGCAGCCAGACCTCGCGGCCCCGGCGGCGACCCTCGCGCTCGGCCCAGCGCAGCACCTCCTCGAAGGTCGGGATCTGCCAGCGGCCGTCGTAGAGGGTGTTCTCCTGGCGGGTGCCCGGTATGCGCTCCTTGGCGCGGAGGGTCTTCAGCTCGGCGAGCGTGAAGTCCTCGGTGAACCAGCCGGTGTACGAGACGCCGTCGACGGACTTGGTGGTCCTGCGGGAGGCGAACTCAGGGTGGTCGGCGACGTCGGTGGTGCCGGTGATGTCGTTCTCGTGGCGGCAGACCAGGTGGCCGTCCTTGGTGGGGACGAGGTCCTGCTCGATGACGTGGGCGCCGAGGTCGAGGGCGAGCTGGTAGGAGCCGAGAGTGTGCTCGGGGCGGTAGCCGCTGGCACCTCGGTGGGCGATGACGGTGGGGACGGGGAGGGAGCGGTACCCGTGCCCGTGGCCCCGGCCGTCCTGTCCCTGCGCCTCGGCCGCCTGTGCCGGGCCGGCGGCGAGGACCGAGGAGGCGCCGAGGACGGCGGCTCCCGCCACGCCGGTCACCGCCGCGCCCGCCGCTCCGAGGATCGTGCGCCGAGCGGGGCTCGCGTGCTCACCCTGTGTCATGAAGGCTCCTTCTTTGTGATGTCCCGCACCTGTCGAACGCCGCTCCGACGGTAGGCAGTCGGCCCCTCCGTACGGCAGACCCTGGCCGAACATGGCGGAAACACACGTCAACACTGCGTATCCACTCGGTGAACCCGATGTGCGCACGAGGGTGGCCCGCGAGTATCGTCCTCACCTGCACAGCCCCCGTACGAAGCCGCCCGCCCCCGACACCGGAGGAACCGTTGTCCCGTCTCGCACTCATCAAGGCAGTGCTCGGACCGCTCCTGCGCCTGATGTTCCGCCCCCGCGTAGAGGGTGCGGAGAACATCCCCGGGACGGGTCCGGTGATCCTGGCGGGCAACCACCTCACGTTCATCGACTCGATGATCATGCCGATCTGCATCGACCGGCCGGTCTTCTTCATCGGCAAGGACGAGTACGTCACGGGCAAGGGCCTCAAGGGCCGGCTGATGGCCTGGTTCTTCACCAGTGTCGGCATGATCCCGGTGGACCGCGACGGCGGCCGGGGCGGTGTCGCGGCGCTGATGACGGGGCGCCGGGTGCTGGAGGAGGGCAAGATGTTCTCCATCTACCCGGAGGGCACCCGCTCCCCCGACGGCCGGCTGTACCGGGGCCGTACCGGCATCGCGCGGCTGACGCTGATGACCGGCGCGCCGGTGGTGCCGTTCGCGATGATCGGCACCGACAAGATCCAGCCGGGCGGGGCGGGGCTGCCCCGGCCGGGCCGGGTGACGGTCCGCTTCGGCGAGCCGATGGAGTTCTCCCGGTACGAGGGGATGGACCGCGACCGCTACGTCCTGCGGGCGGTGACGGACTCGGTGATGGCCGAGGTGATGCGCCTGTCGGGCCAGGAGTACGTGGACATGTACGCCACGAAGGCGAAGGCCGCGTAGCCGTCACGACGTGACATACGGAAAGGGCCCCGACGGCCTCGGCAACTCGCTCGACCACATCAGGAACATCATGGGCACCTC
>NZ_JBSGWV010000046.1:0-49823 GCF_053609105.1 Streptomyces sp. NPDC054975 | reverse complement strand
CGCGCGCCGGGTCGACCTGGACGAGCAGGCAGGTCGCGGGTCGCAGCCCGCCGTCGTCGGCGATGACGGAGTCGAGCTGGCGGAGCACGCGGTGCTGCGGAGCCGTCTGGCCGTCGCGATCCGGGAGTGCCGGGGTTCAGAGATGAAGCCGTTCTCGAGCGTCCTCGTATTCCGGTCGGATGCCCACCTCGGACAAGATCTCATCTGCGAGCCGCAGAACTGTGTGGCCGGAAGCCCGCTCACGGTCACGCTGACGGGGGATCCGTGTGTGGACCGCCCGGCGCGGGGTGCTCGGCGCCAGCCTCGCGGGCGCCTCTGGGCCATGCCTCAGAGGCGCCAGAAGCCCCCGCCCTGGGATGATCTTTACTACGGGGGCCAGTAAGAATCGCGTCACCAGCCGCGTACGACGGCGACAGGTCCTTCGGATCGCCAGGCCGCCACCGTCGTGCCGATCCCGGATCAACACGGGGACACGGAGGCGGGGTGTGTGGAGCCATCTCCGGGAGATGGGCGCCCGACGTTGAGTCCCTCACTGACCGGCCGGTGGCGTGGGGAAGCCGCCACACGACCAATCCGTCCTGCTTTCACAGGCGCGGCTCCGTCTACTTGAAAACCGCGAGTATCACCGCGAGGACGGCGCTGATGACCATCAGCGCCATCGCGAACGCCTTCCCCGACGTGGAAACAGATTCAGGAACCGGGCTTCCGCCCCAGCGGGCGACAGCAAACGCGACGCCCGCCACCAAGAACGAGAAGATCACCGCCAGCCCGATGAACAACAGCACCATCAGGGTGTGGGTAGCGTCCACGACTCCCCTCCAAGATCAACTTCGTGGGTTGCGGTACGCCGTCGCACCGCACTGAAATGACGATCCACCCCCCACCTGCGCGGATGAACCGGTTGGATGTTGTTCGCGGGACAACGTGGGGTTGTTCGGTGAACAACCCAAGCCGGAGGGGACGACGTGGGGACAGCAAAGCGGCCCGGGCGGCCGTGGGCGGAGGCTCGTGGGGCGTGCCAGGAGATCAACGACCTCGTGCACATCCTTCGTGGCTGGCTCGACACGGCCAACGTCTCCGTTGCGAAGCTGCACGGTCTCCTGACACCCGAGCACTTTGACGGCAGCTCCATCCCGGCGATCTGGCGATTACGGGAGCAGCTCAATGGCGTGGGTTTGACATGGGAGCTTGCCGAGGCCGTCGCGGACGTTTGCTTCCCGGGCGAGACGGGTCCACAGGCAGCTCACCGGCTCGATCAGGTGCGGCCGTTGTGGACTGCGGCAAGCACCTCACCTACCGCGACTCGTGCTGATCCGGCGTACGACCTCGTCGAGGCGCAGCAGCACACGATCCGGGCGCTGGAGGATCTCAACCGCGTACGCCAGGCGTACGAGGTCAGCGAGCAAGCGCGATTGCAGGCCTTGCAGGTGGCCACGATCCTCTTCGCGCTTCTGGGCCAGACGCAGGCTCAGGTGGCTCAACTCACACGGCAGCTCGACGCCATCCGCGCCGCCGATGGCCCCCGGCCGGTCGAGGAGCTGCGGACCGAGAATCGCCTTGGGCGTGCTCAGAGGCAGGCTGAGGATCTCCGCCTTCAGTTGACCCGAGCCGAGGAAGAACGGGATCGGGCCCAGAATGTCGCAGATCTCGCGGCTCGTCAGATCAGCGAGCTGGAGGAGGAGCTACGCGGCCTCAGGCCGAGCACGGATCCTGGAGCCCAGGCGCCGAGCGGAGCGGAAGTCGCGCTTCCCGGGACGGTAGGGGCCACCGCGGACGACGACACTCTCGACCAGGTTGACGCTGCCCTCCAGAGGGCGCGCGACGTTCTCGACCGAGAGCATGAGGCCGTCAGGGAAGCTGCCGAGGAAGTCGGGTGGTGGGGTGGCGAGGAAGCCGAACCCCAGGGCGGAGTCGTCCCTGGCCAAGTCGTGCGGGACGAGCCAGCGGCCCAAGACGATGCCGAGGAGTTGTTCGGGACAACCCCTGACAACCCTCCCACCAGCGCGTCCATGCCAGGCACCGGCGCCGATCTTGCGGTCCGCGGGGAAGGCGACTTCATGCGGTTCGTGGGGGCCGCGACCCGGCGGATTTCGCGCGGGATAGACCTGGACGAGATCGTGCTCGGTCTGTGCAGGGCCTCGGTGCCTACCTTCTCCGACGAGATCCTGGTCTACCTGCGTGACCCGCTTCCGGTGGGCGACGAGAGCCCCGTCGGCCCTTACATGCTGCGCCTGCGGCGCACCGACCGACGTGAAGCGGACGTCGACATGCTCGCGCTCGACCTGGAGACGGCCCCCGCGGCCGAACTCTGCGAGGTGCGTCCCGGCGGGTCCCTCGCCGAGGTGCTGCGCGGTGTCCGGCCGGTCTTCGGCGACTCCACGGCCGCCCGTGCCGCCCTGGCCGAGATCTTGGGCCCCGAGTACGCCCTGCCGGGTCCTCGCCGGGCGATCCTGGCCCCATTACGTGGCCGCCGCCGGGTCATCGGCGCCGCCGTCTTCCTGCGCCGGCCTGAGCGGCCCGGCTTCGGGCCGAACGACCTCCTCGTCGCCGCCCCGCTCGCCACCCAGACCGCAATCGGTATCGACAAGGCCGGGTTGTACGGCCGGGAAGCGTTGTTGGCCGGCGAGCTACAGCGCAGGATGCTGCCGGCCTCGCTGCCGCAGCCGACCGGTGTCCGGCTCGCCTCCCGCTATCTCCCGGCCGCCGCGACGGCCCGGGTCGGCGGGGACTGGTACGACGCCATCGGGCTGCCCGGTCACCGCGTGGCCCTGATCGTCGGGGATGTCATGGGCCACTCCATGACCTCCGCCGCGATCATGGGCCAGCTGCGGACCACGGCGCAGACGCTGGCCGGACTAGATCTCCCGCCGGACGACGTCCTGCGGCGACTCGACCAACAGGCCCAGTCGCTGGGCCAGGACCGGCTCGCAACCTGCATGTACGTGGTGTACGACCCGGTCTCGCACCGGATCACGATCGCCAACGCGGGCCACCCGCCGCCGATGCTGCTGCACCTCGGCGGCCGCGCGGAAGTCCTGCGCGTCCCGCCGGGGGTGCCGATCGGCGTGGGCGGGGTCGACTTCGACGCGGTCGAGCTGGACGCCCCTCCCGGCGCCACCCTGCTGCTGTACACGGACGGCCTGGTCGAGTCCCGACTACGCGACGTGTGGACCGGGATAGAGCAGCTGCGCGAGCGCCTCGCGGCGACCGCCCATCTGACCGGCCCGGACCACTCACCGCCCCTGGAGGCGCTCTGCGACGACGTCCTGGACATGCTCGGCCCGGGCGACCGGGACGACGACATCGCCCTGCTCGCGGCGCGCTTCGACGGGATCGCGCCCAACAACGTGGCGTACTGGTTCCTGGAACCGGAGGACGCGGCGCCGGGGCGGGCCCGGCGGCTGGCCCGGCGGGCGCTGGCCCGCTGGGACCTGGAGGAGCTCTCGGACTCGGTCGAGCTGCTGATCAGCGAGGTCGTGACGAACGCCGTGCGGTACGCGGAACGGCCGGTGACCCTGCGACTGCTGAAGACCGACGTGCTGCGCTGCGAAGTCGGCGACGACTCGCCGCAGTTGCCCCGGCGGTGGCGAGCACGGGACACGGACGAGGGCGGACGCGGACTGGCAGTGGTTGAAGCTCTTTCATCACGGTGGGGGGCGGTACCCACGTACGGGGGGAAGGCAGTGTGGTTCGAGGTTGATCTTGCCGGGCGGTGATGCCTTGCTTTCTTGTTCTATGCGTTCCGTCAGCTGGCTCCCGGGGTTGATGTTCGGGACCTGCCGGTGAGGGTGGAGTGGGCGGCCCGGACGATGGAGGCGGTCAGGGCGGGGTTGGGGGATGAGGCGTTCTCGGCGTGGTTGACAGCGCTGGATGAGTCGATGGCGGCGCTTGTTCCGCCAAGGGGGCTCGCCGAGTCGTCCTGAGCAGAGATGCCGGTCGACGGAGCTCGCTGCTGTCGACCGGCATCGAACTTTAAGGAACAGACAGGCCGACATCAGCCCACCGCTCACCGCGGGGCACGATCGCCGCGCTCCCGCACTTCCTTCCGGACCTCGGCCTACCCGGGCAGTGAGTCGGGGCGGCTTGTTTGTTCCTTAAAATTCAATGCCCGGGTTCAGGAGCCGCGCGAACCCGCGTCGTGAGCACGGCCGCCGTGCCGGGCCACCCGCCTTCGTTGCTGGGCCAACGAAGGCGGCCAGGTGAAGAATCTTCTCGGCTGCACCTCGTCCCGGCCGGCGACGATGGCGACGCCTCCACACCATCAGCAAGGGCAGAGGCCACCGCCGCATCATCCGGCCTCAGCGCACGCCCCCACGCCGCGACCCACTTCAACCGGTCGGTCTCCGGAACCTCGCACGCGGCAAGGAAACGCTCGAACTGGCTCCGGTTCCGCGGGATCGTCTGACGGCTGATGATCCGGTGCACCGCACTGCGCGGCAGCACACCGAACCCGCCGGCCCGCTCCTCCATCAGCCGCAACGCAGGCGCCCCCGCCCGCTGATACAGGTCGATCAGAGCGGCACTGAGGTCAGCCTGATCCCGGATCAGGCTCAACTTCGGCGGACCCGGGCCAGCGTGCCGACGCCTTCCTCGAGGTGGTTTGGGAGGAACGCCAGGACGGTCTCAAAGCCAGGCCCCTTCTCCACGCGCGATGGGGTGTGCCTGCCCGCTCGTGAGCGTGGCGCTGAGCTCGGTCAGCTCCCGACCCTTGTTGTCGTTGCGTAGACGCGGGGGCTAAGCGGCCAGGCGGCCAGCCGCAAGGACGGCGTGTCGTTCAGCGTCCACAAGGTCCTGGCATCGATCCAGGACGAGAACGAGGCGCCGGGTCATCAGAGTGACGAGTGACCAGGTCAGACTCGGGGTGCAGTGGCAGAACCTGGGTGCCTTCCGCTGGCATTAGCGGTTCGGCGGGGAGGGAGGGCCACTCCCGTGACCTGCTGCCCAACTGGACCGCGGACTACCCGGCCGGCGTCGCTCGCGACGACGAGGACGCGAGCTCACACGGGACGACGAGGTCGCCAAGGAGGTGACCGCCGACCTGCTCAAACGCTCCGACGTCGCGAGGGAGACGATGCGGGACGACACTGCCCGCTTCCTGGTCAACCGGGCCCAGTTCGACAACTCCGCGCAGGCCTGCGAGACGATCCGTGAACGCACCCCGGCCGTCTGCAAGATCGAGCACACCATCGAATATCTCGACCTGGTCGGATCTTGCCAACAGTTCGTTGCCACCTTGGGCCGGCTCGTCCCCAGATTGCGGGGCCAGGAGTTCACCGACGACGAGCGCGAGACCGTCCGCCGGGGCATCTCCAAGGTCCGGGCCGCGGCCGACTGGCTCGAAGCGGGGATCGACAACGGCGAGTTCACCCTGGACGAGCAGCTGGCCAAACTCCTCAAGGGCGAGTAGGCCATGGCACGGCGCCGGGAGCCCGGTCTTTTGAGGAGCACTACGGCGATCTGGTCCGCGTCGCCCTGATGGAAGCCCGCCCCTCCGGCCTCCAGACCAAGCAGCTCATCACCGCCATCAGGCTGACGAAGTCCCAGGTCGAGCGAGGGATCCGGCACCTTCGGGACGTCGGTGCGGCCGATCACCTCATCCCGATCATCTGGTGCCGACGAGACACGGCGCCGATGAGGACGAGCGTGGTCGGGTCGTGCTTCAAGGGGTGGCCCGCCGCCGCGGCCGGGCTGGAGTTTCTGGATTTCTGGACCCCCCGACGCGGGCGCGCGTGTGCAGCTGAAAACTGGCAGCAAGATATTGGCTACTGGGCCCAGTTACGGCCGCCCCCGAGTGGTCGTGAGCGCCCGGGCACAGGCGGGAGACTGACTGGATGAGTGCCCCCGCCATCGGCTCGGCACCGGCCCGGCGCCGTCCACCGGGCCCACGCCGACGTCACCGCCGCGGATGCTCCCCGCCGAGCGCGCCTTCCCGGCTGGCGACGTGCGCGACGACGAGGATCAGGACCACGATGTCTCCCTGGGAACGCTCCTGATGGTGGTCTGTCTGGGGGAGTTGGCAGCTGCTATCTCTGTGTTTGGCGGTTTTCTGGTGGTGGCGGTTTCGGTTCCTGTGTGGTAGGGGGCGGCAAACCTGGGGTTGCCGTCTGCGCGGGGCCGGTGCGGCGTAGGCGGTGCAGGCCGCTGTTTTGCCGGTCACATCTCCTGGCTGGGTCCGGGCTGGGGAGGCTCGGGTGGCCGGTAGGGCTGGCCGTTCGGACCCGTGGATCTGGTTCTGCTCGTGCGTTCGGTGCTCGTCGTGGTTTTGCGGGCGTGGGCGGCGCGGGTCCGGCCCAGCCCCACGAGCCATGGGGAGGGGGCCGGCTGAGTCGGGGGCGCGGGTGGACGGTTGGGCTGCGCCGGTACCCGGGGCTGGGCCGGTACGCGGGCAGGCTCGGTCTCCTGGGCTGCCTCGGGGGCCGGGGTCGGTGTTGTCCCCGGGGTACGGGGGTCCGGGTTCCCGAGCGTCTCGCTCAGCTCGGTCCACCGCAGCTCTCGCGAGACCCGCGATGCGGCGGCCCACACCTGTCCGCCCTCGGCGTCCGTCCAGCCGGGCAGGCTGAACGAGTAGCCGCTCATCCGCCCGTTGCGCGCAGTGTTTGCCCTGTAGTCCACCCCAGCCTCCCTGAGTGCGGCCTCGAACGCCGTCCGCCCGCCGCCGGCGCTCGCGTCGCGGGCGGCGCGGACCAGCTCGCGCAGCTGCTCGCGTTCTGGCCGCTGCGCTCCTCGGCGCTGGGCGGCTGCACGCTCGGGGCCGGACACCTGTGGAGAGATCCGGTTCGACCGCTCCTCGGCGTTCACCAGGCCGTGCTCCCGCTCCAGCGCTCGTACGATCGGCCGTGACCTCGCGTAGTCGTGCGAATCGCTGGCGAGCTCGCCGGACCAGCGGACGCGGGAGACGGTCAGGTGGATGTGGTCGTCGCCGTGGCGGACGGCGACCCATGGCACGTCCGGCCCCCACATCCGGCCGACGTACTGCTCCGCGATCTGGGCCCACTGCTCGTCCGGCAGGACGCCGTCTTCGTCGGGCAGGGAGAGCGAGCAGCGCCAGATCGGGCGTGCGACGTCGAGGCGGCGGCGGTTGTGCCGGTCGATGATCCGGGCGACCTGCTGAGGGGTGCCCGGCACCGAGCCGCCCACGATTCGAGGGTCCTTGTGCTCCTCGCGGTGGCCGGGTCCGAAGTCGTACCGCAGTGCTCCGCCCGCGCGGCGTCCCTTTGTGATCTTGGCGATCACGTGTCGGCCCCGTGCGCCTGGTGAGCGTCCTTGTCGGCCTGGTCCTCGGTGGTGTCGCGGTCCGGGCCGAGCCCGCGTACGGCCAGGGCGGCCCGGCCGATCTCCTCTACGGCGGCTTGGATGGACGCCGGGAGCGTCCTCTCCTGGTGGCTGTACCGGGTGAGTTGGTTGAGGTTGTTGGCCGCCTGGACGAGCTGACCGTAGGCGGCCTCGTTGATCAGCGGCACGACCGGCACGTCTCCGGGTACGCCGGTCCGGCCCGTGAGGGCCTCGGTCACGACGGCCCGCACCCACGCGCCCAACTCCTTGCGGCCGGTCTCCGCCCGCGCCGCGTGCCACCGTTTTAGTTCCTCGGGCGTCACCCGCACCGACACGCAGTGACTGCGCCGTTCCCCCGGCGTTCCTCGCACCATCCCCCGTTCCCCTCCCGCTTGGTGATATCTGATCATCAGTTTGCCTGTATCCCCGACGCGGACCATTCTCCGGGCCCGCCCGACGACGGCTGGAGGGGCCGGTTCATGGGGCGGCGGTTCACTGGCGCAGCCGGGCCGAGTACGGTCGGGCGGCATGAAGAGGGAGACTCCCAGAGACGCCGATGGCAACAAGGTCTGCGCTTGGTGCGGAGACAAGATCCAACAGTCCGGCGTGGGCCGGAGCCGCGACTACTGCTCGCGGACCCACCGCGAGTACGCGTACCGAGCCCGCCGCGAAGCGGAGCTGCGGCTCGTTGCCTACTCACGTGGCCGGGCCGACGAGCGGTCCGTTCCGGCAACGGCTGAAACCAGGAGGCCTTCAGTTCCATCAGCTGATGAAACTCCTTCCGTTGCCGGTCAGAGCGCCCGTTCGGCGCGCGTGGTCGCCCGGATAAGGCCTGCTCCGGTCCTGCCGGTACCCGTGGAGGCCTGGCAGCGGTCTGATGCGGCCGTGATGCCTCCAGCCCCGCCCCGGGCGAGGCGCCGGCCTCTGCTTCCGCCGCCGCCTGGTGCTCATCGAGCTGAGGCCGTCCAGTTGTGGGCGGAGCCGACCGACCAGAGGCAGCCGGACGCTGAGGTACGGCGAGACCTCCAGGGCTGACCAGTTGTCCGGCGGTCACCCCGTCGCGGCAGCAGCTGCTCCCCCTCAGCCCCGGGCGGGTCGTGCGGTCGCCTCACGCGCTCGCAGTCGCGACGGCGTGGGTATGGTGAGCAGCTCCGATTCGGGGCTGCCGGCCGTACCGCGGAAACTACGGACATGCAGGTCGGCGGCTTGATGCTTGACGTGTCCACGGACGGATTTTGGGAGGAATCGGGCGCCACGGTTACCTGGACTTCGCAAGCGGACGCGCGCTGCAGCGGACCGCCGGGTGGGACGCCGATGGACTTGGACGCCGGCACGGGCGCACGTGACGGCCGGTTCAAGTTCCGCGAAGACCTCAGGGAGATCACAGACCCCGGCCGGCTCGGGAAGTGCGGCGTGAGCGTCCTCGCGGGTGGCGTCACCCCGGTCGTCCGGAACGGCAGGGCGGGCTTCTCCGGAGTCGTAACGTGCGGCTCGGTCCACGTCTGTCCGTGCTGCTCGACGTCGATCCGCCGTGCCCGGCAGGACGAGCTCGACCAGGTGGGCCGCTTCTGGGAGTGCCAGAGCTGCGGCCTGGTGATGATGACGCTCACCATGCGCCGCTACGAGTGCCAGCCCCTCGCGCTCCTGGCAGAGCAGCAGCGCGAGGCCTGGCGCGAGGGCTTTGGCCAGAACGCCAGACGCCAGTGGCGCAAGGCGAAGAAGGCTTACGGAGTGGAGGGCTTCGTACGAGCCTGAAAGGCCACCCGCGGCGAGAACGGCCGGCACTGCCACTACCAGGCGTGCTGCTCTTCCTGGCCCGGCCCCTCAACAGCCTCCAGGTCGAAGAGCTCCAGCACCTCGCGTTCGAGGTCTGGGCCGCCGCCCTGGAGAAGGCCGGCGCCTACCGGCCCGTCGAGTTCGGCGCGGACGGCGAGCCGGCCGGCGTCCGGATCGATGCCCCCGACCGGGGAGAGTCCGCACGGCTCGCCTGCCACCTCATGAAGAACCAGGACGGGAAGGCCTCGGGGGGATCGCCGCAGAGTTCACCTGCCAGGACGTCAAGACGGGCAACGCCGACCACCGCACCCCCTTCGAGATCGCCCGCGGCGCCACCGACGAGAACGCCAGCGCCGAAGACCGCGCCCGGGATGCCGCCCTCTTCCGAGAGTTCGGGCCCGTCGCCACCGGTATGCGCTCGCTGTACTGGTCCCACGGCCTCCGCCAGCACCTCGCCTCACCGGGCTTCGAGCTCGACGGCCGCCAGGACGGAGACGTCGCAGCAGACGAGGCCGCCGCTGGTGAACGCCTCGCACTCATCCCGGCCGCCACCTGGTACCGCCACGCCGTACGGCACAAGGGCCGTTCCCTCGCCCTGATCAAGGCCGCCGAGCACGGCGGCACCCGCGCTGTCCGCGCCCTCGTCGGAACCTGGGGCCTGATCTGGGGCGCCGACGTCGTCGGGGCCGAGACGCTTGTAACAGCCGGAGCGATACCCACCCTCGACGAGACCATGCGCCGCATCGAACGGACCACCCTCGCCGCCCGCGCCGAGGTCTGGCGCCACGGCTTCGACAAGGCCGAGCTCGCCGCCCAACTCAAGACGCTGAAGGCCGGCGCGGACGACTTCCACATCCAGGCACGCGTCCGCAAGGCCAAGCAGGAACGCGAGCTGACCGACGCCCGAGCCCAACAGGCAGGCCTGCAGTGCAAGGCCGAGGGCAAGCTCCCCTCCCAGTGGTGGTCCCAGACGGAAGACACCGACGTCCTTACCGGGGCCCGCGCTCTCGCCAGGGAGCCTGAACCAGCCGATGCCCAGAGCGAGTTCCTGCGCCGCCGGCGCATCGCCACCACCGCCCACGCCGCCCAGATCGCCGCAGCCCTCATCCGCGTCCGGCAGAAAACCGCTGACCCGATCGGGGCGGCAGCCGACAGTTTCCGCCCCTCGGCTCGTTGACCCCTACGAACAACCCACCGCCCAGGCCGGAGGCCCCCATGGGACGACGTAAGCAGAGCAAGCCCCGCCGTAGCCGCCCGGTACATCACCCCCGGCTTCCCGAGCAGTGGCGCTTCACCAGCGTCGGTGACTCCATGAAGGACGGCACCATCGCCGGCCGTCCCCAGATCGTGCAGACCATCGTGGGCCAGCTCGTCACCTGCTACATCCGTCTCCACAAGGAAGACCCCGAAGGTCCGGCTTGCGGCGGCCCGTTGTTCGTCCATGACGACGGCCACGTCGAGTGCCACGCAGGTTGCCCCGGACCGATCGATGTGCTCCATGTGCCTGAGGCCCTGCAGTACTGCGAGCACGCCCACCGGTTCGACCTGCTCGACCCGCTCGACCACACCTGCGCCCGCTGCCCCGGCACACCGGCAGACCTTTGCCCCGGGAGCGAGGTCGAGCACCAGGACGGCACGGTCACCTGTTCTCTCGGAGACGACTGCCACGGCCCGGACATGCTTCATCCTGACGGCCAAAGCTGCGGCCTGTTCACCCCCTGCGAGCCCTGTGGCATCACAACCCCACTCCTCGCCCGCCGCTGACGGACCAGACCTGCGACACGGCCAGTCACAGCTTGCGCACGCGCGCGTAGGTGGGTCCAGAAAATCCGGAAACCCGATCCGCTGGCGGCGGAGTAATACAGACGAACCTCTTTCCAGCACCGTGGAAAGAGGTATCGGTCTGGCTGAGGGGCTTGCCCACGGTGGCTGGTCTGCGGAAAGGGCGTGGGCAAGCCTCAGGCTCGCCACACCTCCGGTTCTGCCTCCGGTGAAACCCTGAGACCCCCTGTGCACGCAACGCCGCAGACAACCATGGGAGCAACCCCCGGAAACCCCGGCCGTCCGCGGCCGTCCACCGAGTTACTGGGCCTGGTAACCCATAACTCGCTCTCCCCGCTTTCAGCCGGCCGGGGGACCGGTGCCGAGTGTGCGCCGACGGTTCGGGAAACCCACGGCCTGGTGCTCGTCCACGTCGTCCAGCAGGACGGCCGGGTCGGCTCGCTCGACAGGCAGAAGCCGCGGGGCGGGTTCCGTGCTCGTGCTCCTGGTGCTTGTCGTCGGACCGGTGCCGAGCGGGCGGCGCATGGTGCTCATGAGATCAGTTTCCCGCTCGTGGTCTTGGTCCGCTCAGGGGAGGCCAGTCTGGACGGCCGGAGGGCGAACCAGGACGCAAAAAAGCCGCCTCTGCGGCTAGCCGCCCCGTCAGCGCGGAACTACGCACTGACGGAGATGACGATGCTCGCCCTCCTCCAGGCCTCCACTGCTGAGTTACTCGGAACCGCGACCTACGTTGGCCTTGCCGCGCTGAGCATGTGGGCCGCCAACAGGTGGAAGGACCGCCGTGTGCGCCGAGATGACGAGGAGTGACCCGGTAGTCCACGTGGACTTCGTGTCTCACACGTGAGACACCTCGTGGAACTGGTGAGACCGTCCTACGCGTACCCGCGCGCGGGACGGTCTCACGCCCTTCCGGCTGAACTCGTGCCGCGTACCAAGCCGCTGTGGGTACTTCGAGGTGGGAAGGACGGCCAGCAGCGGGAGGGGTGGGGCCGGGGCGGATGAGCGGCCGTCCGGCAGCCCGGAATTGGCGCATGCGGCATGCCGCGGAGGATTGCGGGCCTTGGGTGCCCCTGTACGGCCCGCTGAGGCGATTTCTCGGCCTGGGTGTGCACCCCTTGAGCTCGAGATGCCTGACGAGCGCTCAGGGAGCCGCCTGTCGACGAATGGTGGGGGTTGGCCGGCCGGGCTGGAGCGGGGCGGGGTGCAGGCGGGAGCGCAAGGCTCGGCGCGGGCGGCACCCCGGGGTCTCGGGGGCTGCCCTGACGGGTAGCGGGAAAACGACGGCAGACAGTGCGGACTATTTCACACAACTCAGGATGCTAGGGTTGCGCAGTTCACCATCGCCGTGTCAATGTGAATCACATGACGCAAAAGACACCGGCCCAGCTTCGGGCCGACGCCGAGGAGGCTCTCCGAGACCTGGGGGAGCGCCGTATCGGGTTGCTCGCCGAACTGGAGGCCGTCGACGCCGACCTGCGGCCGCTGATCGCGGAAGCGCGGCGCATGGAGGTGCCCCTCCGGAAGATCACCGCTCTGACCGCGGTGGCGCCCAACACGATCAGGGCGTGGGCCCGGCAGGACGGCGAGTGACCGTAGACGAGCCGTACGGTCTGGTGCCGTGGATGCCGTCGCTGGAGCAGACCGTCGGCCGACACCCCCGAGGGCGCCCCCGGCTGGGATTTCACGCTGTTCCAGCCCCGGGCCAAGGGCATGGCCATCGCCAAGCTGGCCCTGTCGGCGGAGTGGCCCGCCTGGTCGAAGAAGCAGGCCCGTGCCGCGCGGCTGGTGTGCGGGCAGCGCTGCAACGACGGTGTGGACGAGATGACGCGCCTGACCCGCGCTCGCCGGAAAGCCGTCGTAACGACCGTCGAGAAGAAGGGACGAGCGACGCGGGTAGCCGCCACCATTTGGTCCGGGGCGTAAGTGCTGGTCAGCGCTCTGGAGGGAGTACAGCGATCCGTCACCCGTGAGGTCTTCGCGTACCCGCTCCGTACGGCAGGAGATGGGGGGCGGTACCGCCAGCTACTGCGCGCCTGCGCTGGGCGTGGCGCACGGCAGGCTCTACTACGCCCTCACCGGCACGGACACCGGCGTGTACTGGGGCACCTTCAACGACACGAGGTCCTCCTGGAATCCGGCAGCGTCCTTCGCGGGCTACACCTCTCAGGTGGCTCCCGCTTTGTCGTCCGAATACTCGGGACGGCTGTGGCTGACGCACATCGGCAGCGACGGGCAGCCCAATCTCAACACCCACGACGGCAACAGGTGGAGCAGCCACTACTCCGACACCCTCGGGTGGAAGGTGGAAGATCCTGTCGCGCTGGCTCCCTACGGCGGCAGGCTGTGGCGCCTGGCCCGCGGAGGGGACAGCAAGGTGTATACGAGCACCTCCTCCGGTGGCTCCGAGTGGAGTTACCAGGGCATCGCCAACAGCACCTGGCGCTCTCCTCCCGGGAAGCTGTTCAGCCCTGGGTTGCCTACGCACGCCCGCGGACGGTCTGGCCCTGGTAGGCGTCGACTCGGCCGGCCGTGCACGCCGCGAAGCCGCCACTGAGGCGCGAAATGTATGGTCCATGTCAATCCATTGAGTCGCGCGGTTCCGGTCACGCCTGCTGCTGAGGGCGACCTGGCCTGACTGTCAGAGGGCGGTGCCATACTCGCCCCTTCCGGGAGAGCTCCGCCATGTGGAGGGTCTGCCGAGGTTCTCTGACTCTGCCGGCCTGATGCTTGTGGGGGATTGCGCTCTATGTCTGACCTTCCGGCCCCGAGTTCGACGGGGGTTCGTATCGCTGGTGACCGTTATCAGTGGCTGGTTGCGTGGCAGGGATGTGTCACGGCTGTGCGGGACTCCGAGTTGCGCGTCCCGAACCCGGTGGTGGCGGTTGGCGTTGAGGTGGGCGGCGTGGGAAACGTGGATGACGTCGTCCTGTGGCGGCAGGCTCCGCCTCACACTTACATACAGGTCAAGTACGCCGTAGACAGTTCCACCCCGGTCAACGAGGAGTATCTACTCAGTCCTAGTGACCAGGGTGGCCCGTCGATAATGCACAAGCTGGCGAAGGCTTGGCGGCAGCTCGCCAAGGACAGTACGCCGGTGGATCTCGCGTTGCTCAGCAACCGGTTCCCGGACTCTGGTGATCCGCTGGTCTCGCTGCGGGATTCCCGCACTCAACTGCTCCTGCCGAAGGCGGCGCAGCAGGGGCCCAGATCGAAGAGGGGGCAGGCGCGCGGGCGCTGGGCCCACGGCGCCGGGCTGACCGAGGAGGAGCTGCTGGAGCTGTTGAAGGTGTTGCGCTTCGACCTGGCGCGAGATGTAGGGCACCTGCACGAGCACTTGCAGATGTTGATGTTCGCTGCAGGGCTGCGGTTCGACGAGGAGTCGATGCACGCTGGTGCCGACTGGGTGGCGCGTCAGGTCGCCGCAGGGCAGCGTCGGTTGTCGCTGGCAGACATCAAAGAGGCGATCTGGGCTCTGCGTCTGGAAGCCGGCTCATCGCGTGCGGTGGTGTCCGTTGCCACTTTGAAGCCGGACCCGATGGCTGAGGACGCGGATTATGCGGTGGACTGGACGGACCGCTTCGAGGGAGCTTCGGCCTATCTGAAGCGGCGCCCGCTGTCCCCGGCGACCTGGGCTCAGCTGCAGGCGGACATCGAATCCGCGCCGTACCGGATTCCGCCTGGCACGACCGCGGTTGCTGTCACCGGAAGCCTTCGTCTGGCACCTGCGTTCGTGGTCGGGGCAGCCTTTCGGATGGTGGCCGGTGTCGACCTGGCCGTGGTCCAGCGTGGGCAGCTGTGGTCATCCACGACGGAGTACGAGACGCCGCTTGCGCCGGCCGTCGACGAGCATGCCCTTGGGCTCGGGCCCGATCTCGCCGTGGCGGTGGCGGTCGCCACCGACCCGACGCAGGATGTGCTGGATTTTCTTCGCGAACAGCAGGTGCCCGTGTCCCGGCTGCTGGTCTTGCGCCCGCCTGCGGGAGCGAAGGACAACTCCGTGCCGGATGCGGCTGCCGCCAACGCGCTGGCCGTCGGCATCCGGGACCTTCTGCGCCGCGAGTGTCGTGCCAACCCCGCGATCCACCTCTTCCAGGCCGGCCCGATGGGCCTGTCCTTGCTGCTCGGCAACCGGTGGAACCGACTGCGCCCCACCGTCGTGTACGAGGACGTCAACGCACTTCAGGTGTATGAGAAGGCCTTCGCCATAGACGCGTGAGGAGCCGCGCATCCTCACGGTGAATCCGCTATGGGAGGCGGTGCTGCACACTGTGTAAGTTGCAGATCGTGGTGGACCAGCGTGATGCGGTCGCGGGCCGTAAGCCAGCCCAGTGCGACCGCGATCGGCAGCGGACCATGGAAGAACAGCAACCCCTCCACTGCCGTGTTGCCGCCGAGGCGCTGAACCCATTCCTGCCGCGCGGCAAGCCAGCACTCCCAGACATAGGTGGTCACCGCGGCGTAGAGAGCCGAATCGTCGGGCAAGTAAGGGGTTCCGAAGTCGATGACGACGTAGGCGCCGCACGGACCGTTTACACCGCTTGCGTCCGTGTCTGGCAGCTGATAACCGGTGTGCTGTCCCGACCCGCGTAGGTGGTCTGTCCGGTTGCCGCTACGTGAAGGGCGTCGTCGACCATGGAGCCGGCCGACGCCAGGCGTACGATCACCGCGATGTGATGGCGTCGCTGTCCGGCTTCTGCGGGTAGCTCCACGAGCCGCGGACGGCCTGTCCCGGCAGCGTCCAGGTGCCGGCTGACCTAATTGCGCTGATGGGCATCGAGCGGGGAACGAAGCAAGCTGCTCAGGCCGACTCCAGGAATCAGCGAACGACCAGCCTGCTGCGACAGATGCATGACGTTAAGCGACAGCTGGGGATCGTCGGCCAGACGACGCCCCAGACGGAATCCGTCCCGTAGATGCGCAAGTACATACAACACCACTTCGGGCTCGGTCCGGTTTCCTGAGCGCAACTCCTCAACCTGCGCATCGATCAGCCGGGCGACGAAGTCGACAACGTCCGAGTCGCCCTGCGTGGACCCTTCACCTGGCCACAGGGCTGCTCGGTCGACGACCAGCGTCACGTTGTGTGCACCGCGAGAAGCGTTCTTGAGTGCCACGGGCCGCGAACCCTGCATACGGCCTGGCGGGTAGAGACTGACCACCACGCCGAGCCCGCGCGGGCGTTGCAGAACCCACCCCACCAGCACCAGGGCGAGAGCGCCGACGAAGACTACGCCGAACACCCACAGGCGCGTGGTCCACTGTTCCAGGATGCTCGGCACGACGCCGAGCGCAACGGCTGTGAAGGCCGCCATCAGTACGGTGCCGCAGCCTTCCCGGGAGAACAGCAGCTTTCTCAGCTGTCGATGCCATCTCACACACGCCCCCACTCTCTCTGGCCACGGTACGTACCGCAGTGTGCTGCTGCGCGCCCCGGATTCCAAAGGCGGAGTGCAGATCTTCTAGCTGCCCGCGGCGCTCTTGCCCTGCCGCCGGCCGACGCTGGGCGCCGGGGCTCGTTCGCGGAGCTTCCCAGCAGGAGACAGTCGACCCGCGAATACGCCTCCCACCTGCACGGACCCGTGGGTCCGACACGGAGAGAAGCTCCCCTGCGTGATCGTTTAGTTCCGGTGCAGCGGGTTTGTCAGTGGTGGGTCGTAATGTGGTGAAGGAGCAGCCACACAGATGCCGGTTCGCGGTCACCAGCTTCCAGCCCGGGGGCTGAACGCCGCAGGGTGCACCCTGGCTGAACGACTCGCCGAGGAGGCACGTGGCATGGGACCGACAAGTTGCTCGACGCAGCCTCAACGGCTCTTCCTCCACCAGGCTGCTGCCTCCATCTGACCAGCCTGACCCTGTCGCCGGTGAGCCAGACTCACCCCTGTCCGACGCATCGACAACTAGGATCGGAGGGCCTGATGGCTCACCTCAAGCAGCAGTTCAAGACGGCGCTGAGCTCCATCGAGCCCGGTGCCGACAAAGACAACGCGCCGGAGGCTCATCACCTCGTCAGCGATGCCCTCAAGGCCGACCCGAAGCTCGCCGAGTACGGCGTCAGCCCGGTACTGATCGGCTCCTACAAGCGCAACGTGTCGATCCGCAGGATCAAGGACGTCGACGTATTCGTGCGCCTCGCCGAGGTCCCCCGGGACGTGACCTCGCAGGACATCCTCGACAGGTTCTTCAACGTCCTGCATGCGGAGTTCCGCACCGACGCCGACGGACGCCGACGTACCAGGCGTCAGGACCGCAGCCTGCAGGTCTCCTTCCCGGACTACGACCTCTACGTCGACGCGGTGCCGGCCCGGCCCTACGGCGACGGTACGTGGGAGATCCCGCAGAAAGGCGAGGACAACAAGTGGGTGCGCACGAACCCCGACGGGCTGACGGAACTGTCCAGCGCGATGAACGCGGACCACGAGGAGTACTACGTACCGACCGTCAAGCTGCTCCGCCAGACGCGTCGTGCCCTGCTCGGTAAGAAGAAGCCCGGCGGATTCTTCATTGAGATGGCGGCCTACCAGGCATTCGCCTCGGGCCTGGTCTCGGGCGACGACCAGGCGGAGTACTACGTCTCCGCTCTGCGGGAGGTCAGCAAGATCGTCGACAACTTCGTGACCTACGGCATTGCGGTGACCGATCCGACACTGCCCGGACACACCATCAGCATCCGAGCAACCGACGACGAACTGAACACCGCGCGTGAGCGTTTCTCCGACGCTGCAGCGTCGGCGGAAGCAGCGCTCGCCGAGGAGGACGAGGGGCAGGCTGCACTGGCGTTCCGGAAACTGCTGGGAACGAACGGCGATGGAGACACGGTGTTCCCGATGCCGAACGGCTTCAACGACGACGGCAGCAAGAAGGCATCGGCCATCTCGCCCGGCGCCCGCTCCGTCCCTGCCGGCAGGGCGACCTTCGGGTGACCCCTGACGACTTCGACGAGCACGTCGCCTACGCCCGGCAGCACTTCGAGGAAGGCCTGATCCGCGCCAGGTTCAAGGAAGTCGAAGCAGGATGGGAAGGACCTATCCCGCACGCGACAGGAACGACCCGCGTCCTGATCAACCTGCCGCCCCGCTTTCCGTTCGTGCCCCCGAGAGTAGAGCCGGTCGATCACGACGCGGTGCCCTGGTCCTGGCACCGCGAACCGGACGGCGGCCTGTGCCTGGTCGCCGAAGACGATCACGAAGGGCTGTGGTGGGCAGAGGCACCGGCGTTCCTCGCCCACGTCACAGCGTGGTTCGACCAGGCGGACAACGGCTGGAGGGGCGACCGACCCGACCTTGACCTCGACCGGTACTTCCAGCAATCCGCAGACCACCGTCTCTACCTCTATGGCGACCTCCGCCCATACCTTGGCCACTTCGTCCGCTTCAGCCCCTCCAACAACAACACAATGCGAATCGGGCCCGGCACCAGCCCCAAGAAGCCCCATACGCGCAATAAGCACCGCTTCGGATATGTAGCCGATCTGGGCGAGGTGGACGCACCGCCGCGGACCTGGGCGGACATCTCCGCCCGACTCGCCTCGAGCGCGGACCTGGACCGCAAAATTCGCCAGCACTCGATCACCGTCGTCGTGCTGCTCTACCGGCGCGGCACCCACGAGGGCGTGATCCTCCTGGACGTAGCACCCACGAAGGAAGCCTGCACAGCGGTCACACGACTGCGTTCGGCCGCAGACACCGAAACAGCCCGGACAATCCGCGCAGGCGTCCTTGCTCCCGAACTGCGTCAGCACAAGGTCGCGATCGTCGGCACCGGGGCCCTGGGATCCTTCATCGCCGACATGCTGGCACGCTCCGGCGTCCGTCACCTCACTCTCATCGACGCCGATGTCGTCAAGCCCGGAAACCTCGTCCGCCACCTCGTGGGACCCGACGCGGTCGGCCTGCTGAAAGCCGAAGCAGTGAAGCAACACCTCGTCACGCACAACAAGACACTGACCCACAGCATCGGCACCATCAACCACGCACTCACATCAGCCACCGACGCCTTTGACCACCTGCAGAACCACGACCTCGTCATCAACGCCACAGCCGACTTCGCCACCACCGCCCTCCTGCACCTCAGCGCCCAGACACTGGGCACGCACATCCTCTCTGCAGCACTCCAGAACGACGGTAGGACCTACCGCATCGACGTCCTGCCGCCCCTCGGCAACGCAGCACCGCTCCCGCCTTCGGCAACCAGCACCGACACCGAGACCCCCCCACTGCTCGAAGCAGGCTGCGGGAGCCCGATATCCCCCACACCACCCCACGCAGTGATCGAGGCAGCAGCCGCAACCGTCCGCCACGCCATCGGCCTCCTCGTAAACCGCCCTCTCCACCCCGCAGGCGAGACGCACAACCTCCACCCCCCACCTGAAAAGAGCCACCAGTGACCCGGCCGGCAACACGGATCGATCTGCGCCAAGAGGCATACGAGGTCATCGCAGCAGCCACCGCCAAAAAGCTGCCACAGGAAACGGGCGGCATCCTTCTCGGTTACGGACAAGACACCGACATCGTCGTCACCCGTGCCCTCGAGGTCGACGGAGAAGGAGCATCCACCCACAGATACGTGCGAGATGACGTCACAGCGAATGCGCTCCTCGCAGCCTTCCTGGCCGAGCGAGCCAGCGACGATCCAACCGGCTACGTCGGCGAGTGGCACAGCCATCCCGCCCCTGTCGGACCGAGCCCCACTGACATCACTGCCATGAAAGCAATCGCCAGGGACCACGACGGCCCCCTCGCACTCGTCGTCTACACGCCCAAAGGAGCGCACCCGCTCTTCGGGCTGATCACCAGGCGCCAACGATGGGGACGCGTCATGAGCAAAGCAGTCACGGTCCTTCCGCCGCCGCCGAGGTTCGAAGCACTGGGCCCCCTTCCCGCCGACGCTGTACGAGCTGACGGCCCCGTGTTCATCTCCTACCGACAATCGGACGGAACCCCGCAGGCCGAGTCGATTGAGAACCTGCTCAGAGCCGCCGGTCTCGTCGTGTGGAGAGACCACAGAGACCTGCGCCCGGGCACGACGACCGACCGTCTCGAGCAGGCCCTGACCCAAGGACTCTCAGCAGCCGTACTCGTCGTGACACCGGAGATCGCCCACAGCGACATCGTCCGGGAACGCGAGCTGCCGCGGCTGCTCCAACTCGACGAACACCCCGCCTTCAGCCTGTGCATCGCGAACACAACCGCCAGAGCGGGAAGCCCCACACAGTGTGACTACGACGCACCTGACCGACTCCTCAGACTCGCCCCCTCCCGGACCCTCGCCGACAAAAAACAGAACAACATGCTCCAGCCGACCGGCGAGAGCGAGATCGTGCGCGACCTTCTGATGCACCGAACCGAACAGCGCAAGCCCGCCATCCACAGCGAGGCCCGACCCTTCACGATCCGAGTCCAGACCCGCCCCGTACCCTTCGCCATGGACGCGGGCGAGGACGACCTGCACATCCGCATTCAAGCCGCCAGCGAAGGGCGTCTGCCGTCACGAACCGGCCTCCAGCTCCTTCAGACCACGCTGCCCCTGACCAGCGACGCCGTCTATGCCACGCGCGCGCGAACAGTGCGCATCTGCGGCGGAGCACACCTGTCCGTGGCTCTTGCCCTGGGCGCGGCCCTACCCGAAACCAAGATCGGCAACATTGAGGTGGTCGATGCCCAAAACGCTCTGTGGGCATCTGCCGAAGCCGGTGACGATCCGCTGACCGGCGAACTGCATACGCAACCAGTCGACTTCGGGCAATCGGAGTCACACGACGGCCAGGACCGCGTCGCGGTCCTGGTCAGCCTGACCCCAGATCCAGACCTCACCGCATTCGAACGGCTCCTGGACCAGTCCGGCGACGGCTTCACCGAGGCCGCCATACTCACGGTCGTCGGGGAGGACCGCCTCGACCCGCGCGAAGCCGCACGGCTCAGCACAACTGCCGCGCAACAGATCAAAAGGCTGGCCGCACGTCATGGCCGTGCAGAGGTCCACCTCGCCTTCCACGGCCCGTACACGATGGCTCTACTCGTAGGGCGACACCTCAACACACTGCGCACCGTCGTCTACGAATGGGACAACGCGACCCTTGGGAAGCCCCTCTACACCCCAGCCCTCGCGCTCGAGCCAGGTGTTGCCGGCGGCCCGATCACCGAAGTCCTGCTCAACCCATAGACATGCCAACAAACATCGCGTCACGCGGCGACCACCGCGCAATGCTGTGGCAGTGCCACGACCGCACCTGGCTCACAGCCATGCGCGGGCCTGCAGTCCGGCGCGTAGACGGTTGATGACTTGCCGCCACTGGCGGGCCTGCCCTCGGTCGGGAAACCATGCCTGTTCAGCCTGAGCATCCAGGCTGCAGAGCTCGTCGAGCCGGCTCAAGTACTTCTCCACATCGGCCGTGCCGGAGTCAGAAACTGAGATCTGGATGAGGTGGTGCAGACGGTGTGCTGCCCGGTAGTAGGCAACCTGGGTATCACTGAGCCGGCGCACTGCGTACCCGCCGCACTTGCTGCACGGATCGAAACCCTTGGCGTACAGCAGTTCCTCGATGCCCACCTTCTCGTCCTGCCGATCGACCCCGGCGTAGGGGCGCCGGTGCGCGCAGCCGGGGGAGTGGGCCCGGCCCTGGAAGCGACCGAACGCATCCGTGGTGTATGCCTGCACGGAGGCGAGTACTCCCAGAGGAAGGCCAGAGCCATCGGCCCAGTGCTCGTCTCCCTCTGATGCGAAGGGCTCCAGGTCCAGCTGCTCCATCGCCAGCAGTCCGTTCCACACTGCCCTGGCGAACGGCCTGAGTGGATAGCCCTGCTCGTCTTCCGCGACGGCCTCGAGATCCCGCAGATCCGGCAACGAACGCGCCAGAGCCAGAGATTTCAACGCCTGACGAATCTCCCGCTTCTCCCTGCACAGCCGCACCAGGACCCGTTCGCCCTCCGCTGCACTCAGACTCCGGCCGAACGCCTCCTCCTCCGGGTCGTACACCGGCCGAGCCCACACGTCGTCGTTCTCAACCGCCTCTGTGGCGGACGGCCGCAAGGCAGCATCGATCAGAGCGTCGGGGAGGTCACTCGCGGCGGCGAGAATTACACCCTGCCACCCGGCCGCGCAGCGCTGTTCCAGGGCGCCCAGTGTCATCACTTCCACACCGGCGCCCAGGCCCAGGACCAGTACAGCTGTTCCGCGCCGCCCGCTGTGTCGCGCAAGGCCCGCAGGTGCTCCTGCCGCAGCAGTTGGCGGCCATGCACCGGCGTGTCGTCGAACACTCCGGGCCCAAGAGCAGGGCCCACCTCCAGAGCCGTCATCCTGTCTCCGGCCAGGGGCTTCTCCTCCTCCCGATGTTCGTACACGAGCGGGGAACGCTGCGATAGCAGGCGGGCCGCGATCGGCTCCGGCACTCGCAGCGAGATGACCAGCTCAGCCCCCGCCCAATCCACCGAGACCGTGTACGAGGCGAGCACACCCCGTTCCCACTGACTGAGCTGCTCGAACAGAGACGCCCTCTGGCCGGACGCCGACAGGGAACCGCCGCCAAGAGGTACGGCCAGGACCCGCTCCCCGCAGTCGCCTGCGACCGACCGGGCAGCTTCCTCCGCCCAGGCCCTCAGCAGTACCTGGGCCCGCTCCAGCATCTGATCCCGCCCCTTGCGCCGACTGCTCATCCCGCGGGTTAGTCGGTAGGCGAGATACTCCTGCTCACGCGGATGGTCCCAGCTGTCCTCCACTGCGCTGCGCCACTGCCGCCACAGTGACATCAACGAGTCCGTTACCTCGCCGTGTGTACCCAGCAGGGCGAAAGCGGGATCATCGACAGGAAGATCCTGTTCCTTCATGACCGAGACCGCTGCCGCCAAGACCAGCGCATCCGGGGCGATCAGCCGACCGGCCCGTGTCCGTAAAACCTGAAGGCGGTCCGACTTCCGCTGCACCCGCGGCTCAGCCCAGGACTTCAGCCAGGGAAACATCGCCAGGACGCGGAGCACGCGGTGCAGGCTGACCAGCGCGTCGAGCCACTCGGCCACGACGGATTCACGCACCTGCCGAGCTTCCCGCACCTCCCCCCAGTGATCGTCCTCCGCGTCCTCCTCACCGGTCTGAGCGCTCTCCTTGCCGCGTACAGAGGCAGGCAAGAGCAGCGAGGCAGCCTCGTCCAGCTCCACATCATCGAAGCCGTCTTCGTCGGCATCGCAGCAGCGGTCCAATTCATACAGCAGGCCCATGCCGGCGACCGCGTCCAGGAAGACGGCCAGCCCCGTCCCGGGGCGCGCCCACGATCCGTACGACGCGCACTGGGTGCACAGCCGGCCGATAGCGGAAGCGTCCAGCTGCACCTTCCGCTCAGCGACAAGAGCGGAACGTACGTAAGAACAAGAGGACGTGGAGTGCAGCTTCGCGTCCTTCGCCTGCGCCGACCACAGAGTGACAACAGCACCTTCGAACGGACCGAGCGGCACGTCCGGCGTCAGCAGACCGTACGACATGCAACCTCCCCCTAGCGGTGGCGCGAGCATAGCGACGGCCACTGACACCGACGCCCAGCCGCCGGCCTTTACCCGTTACCCCCAGGACTGGAGAGTGCGCCATGCCTTTGCAGGCGAAGGCCCTCTGCGGCCACTCAGGACCTGCCGCCAAGGGCAGCCGGGCACAAACGAGATGCCGGCCTAGCGAGGTACCCCCGGAAGCAGAGCCGAGGACCCGAACTGAGACAACGCCTTTCGCGCCGCTGCGATCATGCCGTCCAGACACACCTTGAGCTCCCCCAGTTCCGGGGGAACACCCAGCTCCTCGCCTTCAGCGGCGAACTCGCCCAGAACGCCACTCTCCACAAGGGAGTGCAACCGACCATGCAGAGCAGAGAACAGGTCCATGACCCTGTCAGCCGCCTCAACGACCTCCGCAGGACCCTCCAAAGCCACCTGAGCCCGCACCCGCTCCAACTCGTCAATGAACTGCTCGTCCTCCAGGACGAGCAGCACGCGGCCGTATCCATCACCAGGCCCGTCGCCCCACGCCTCGTACAGCCGCGAACGCATCCGGTAGACCAGCGCCACGAAGTCACCATAGACACGACGCCGCGGTTCCACGGCCTGCAGCAGATGCGCCGACTGCAACTGGCCCGCTATCAAGACCTGCTGGCTCCGGATCTGCTCCCGCTGGCTCTTGCGACTCCACCAGCCGCTCAGCAGCGCCGGCACGCCGGCCAGCACCCCGCCCGCCACTGCAGCCACCACTACCGCCCACTGTTCATCCATGCTGGCCATCATTACGCAGACGAACTCGGCCCCTAGCCTGGCCCTTCTTGCGATCCCTCCCGACGGCGCCCGAGGGCGGGGCCACGCTCGCCCAGTCCCTCGCTCGTCCTCGGCCCGTGGGGGCAGCGTTGCCCAAGCTGTCGACTTCAATGCAAGCATCGTGGCACGGGGGCGGGCTGTTTCCGCTAAACGGTGCGTACTTCCCCTGCGCCGCGCGACAGATCGTACGGAGCGGGGCCTGTGGCTACTTCGTTGGCGCGGCAGGCAAGCTTCTTCCGGTGGATGCCGTCATGTGGCCGGTGTTCACTAGCGGTGCCCCGCCCTGTCAACGGCCTCTGAGCTTGAAGCCGCTCTCGTTTGTGGCTACGGGCAGTTGGTCTTGTGGGGCGTGGCTGCCAAGCCCCGGAGGTGTCGTCGTTGGGGCCGGCCGGTGAGTTCTGGGGCACTGGCTCCGTCGTGACGCCGCCGGGAGCCTGCGAGCGTCCGGATGTCGTCCTGTCGTGGGCTCTTCGGCTTGTTGCACAGCCCGGCCGTCCTGGCGGGCCACCGTCCCGTACCTGCTCCCTGCCGGTGCAGCATGCGTGGGTGGTCGGCTGAGGTTGCGGGCTTCCGGACCGGGTGCGGGTCTGGGGAGGCCCCTCAGTCAAGTACTCCGCTGGGGGTGGCAAGGTGCCCACACGTGGGGCCGGGCACGAGATCTCCGGACGGTTGTGCCGTGCCAGAAGTTCCAGAGCGGTGACCAAGAGCAGGTAGTGACGCTGTGTATGTCAGTGTTGACGTATAGCGTTGTCGGTTATGAGTCTGACGTCGATGTTGCAGGTGACTTCGTCGCCTCTGCGAGTGTTTCTGGCCAGGGAGTTACCGGAAACGGGCCGGTTACGGACAGAGTTCCGGGCCCGCCTCGCTCTACCGGCGGACGTGGTCGCCCCGGCCGTACCGGAGGGCACGACGGTGCCCTGGTCGACACTGGGAACGGCTATCGATCACCGGCTGCGCCTGGCGCTGACGAACCAGGACCCACACCAAGCGGCAGTGGCGTCAGGCATCTCTTTGGCGGGCCGGCCCGAGTTCACCACAGAAGAGACTGCCCGGACCCTGACGGCATGTGGCCGGCAACTGGCACAGCACGTGCGGGACCTTGCCTCCAGGCATCAGCTCGATGACCGGTCGCTGCCGCTGACGCGTGCCGCGGACGTGGAGGAAGAGATCGCCCGGGCCTGCTATTTGACGGCCCAGTTCGAGGCCGTGTACCGCCGCCCCGACCCCCACAACAGTCCGCTCTTCCAGCAAGCCCGGCCTGGACTGACCCTGAAGGACCTTCTCAAGGATGTCCCTGACTTCGCAGTGGACGACCTTGCCGCCATGGCAGCCCGGGCGGACACAGCACTTGCCTCTTTCCGGGCGAGGACCCCACCCCACACGGTAACGCTCGCCCCCACATTCACCGGCAGCAACGATGTAGGGGGCGCAGACGCCGACTGGCTGGCCGACGGCACCCTCGTGGACGTCAAAGCGACCATCCGCCCGGCCGCGCTCCCGCTGGCGGACATCTACCAGCTCGCCGGATACCTCCTGCTCGACTACCACGATGATCTGAACATCACCGACGTCGGCTGGTACTCGGCCAGAGCAGGCGCCTTCGCTCACCTCACCACGGCCGAATTCCTCCGCCTCCTGGGCGCCCGCCACCCCCTGCACGTCCTGCGCGAGCGCCTGGCCCTGCTGCTGCGCCCCACCACACCGGCCATCGCCCCGGGCCAGGGCGCTCTGCCCGCCGTGGCCGACATCAGCTCTGTCCCCAGCCGCGCGCCCGAGTTCGGCATTCCCCGGCAGGCCTCTGCCCGGCAGACGGCGACTGCGCCCCGGCCGGGGCGGTCCCGCAACGCGGCCGGCTCACCGGCCGAGACCGTGATCGTGGCCTTCCGTGACGCCATGGGGCACTGGCATCCGTCCGGTGCCGCAGACGGGCCGCCGCCGGACGCGGCCGTCCTGCAGCACACACCCCGCCCGGGACAGCCTGGGGCGGACAGTCCCTTCGCCGGCCAGACGCTCCATGTCCGCCTCGCTCCGCTTGACGCGGTCACCGACCTCGCCCCCACGCTCTACCAGCTCATCGACGGCAGACGCATGCCCGCCACCTGGCAGGTCCACGAACTCCTCGACGACCCCTACCCTCCCGCCACCCCGCCGGCACCGGCCCGGCCGGCTTCACCGGCCCGGCGCGTGGAGATCACCCACGAGGGCCACCACTACCAACTCACCCTCACCCCCCAACCGCACGGCCAAAGCCACGCCACCATTCTTGTCCTCTCACCTGGCGGCGAGATCCTCAGCAGCATCGACGGCCCCCTCAGCCACACCGACCTCCAACCCATCAGCGACCTGCTGCGCGCCGCCGCCCAGCTGCCACCGCCGGGCGCCCACGCAGCGCTCCCTGCGAACGGCGACATCAGAGCCACACGCAACGGACAGCCCTGGACCACCGAAGACCTCGACCGCCTCGCCGCCTACCACGCGGCCGGCACTGAACCCGCCCAGACCGCCCGCCACCTCAACCGCACCGAACGATCCGTACGCTTCAAACTCCACCAACTGCGCCTCGCACCCTTCCCCGCCGACCAGATCACCCCGCCTGCGCAGCCACTCCCGGCCGCGGAGCCCGCCTATTCAGTCGAAGAAATCCGCCGCACCCACCCCCGCGCCTACCAACGTTGGACACCCGAGGAAGACGCACGGCTCGCCGAACGCCACACACAAGGAGCCTCCCTGCCTGAACTCATCGAGGAGTTCGGACGCAACGAAGGCGCGATCACATCCCGACTTGCAGTCCTGAGGCCGTGAACCCAGCGCGGTGGCCCGCCACCGGGCCGCCCTGTTCGAGCAGCCCCTCTACGACGGCCCGTACGCGATGGCGGCGGCCCTCGGTCGCGCCCTGGGCCGGTGTCGCTGGCTGGAGCGTTCGAACATGGCTGTCGCGGCCGCCACAGGCGTCATGTATCTCGAAGGCGCCGGTATCTCGGTCAACCCACCCACAACGACGTCATCACCCTCAAAGACCTCCTCGACCCCACCTGCAGGACCGCGAGGATCGCCACACTCCTGCGGTCCTGGCCCACCACCACCTAACACCCGCAAAAACAGCCTCGAGATCGGATCTGAGGTCCCCACACAGGCGCCGACCACCACCTGCTGCTCTCGTGCCGGAGGTGATGGCCCGGCCTCATCGGTGAACGTCTACTCCCCGCGTGCAGGGGAAGAGTCCTGCGGTGAGCGCCGGGGGAGTGCAGGTCTCGGATTCGCTTTCCGCGGAGGCCGACCCGTGCTGGCGAGTCGGAGTCCCGCTTCCGGCACTCACTTCCGCATGCTGTATGCGGAATCTGTATGTGGGTTGCTAGTTTTGCATCATGATGGGTGTGGAGGAGGTTCTCAGGCTGACGGTGTCCGCGTTGATGACGTGGACGGGTGAGCGTCAGCAGGATCTGGCGGCGGGGATCGGGCAGTCGCAGGCCCAGGTGTCGCGTAAGCAGCGTGGCCAGCAGCACTGGTCGCTGGAAGACGTCGACCTGCTCGCCGCGCACTACCGCTTGCCGGTACTCGACCTGCTCGCCGGCCCCACGCACGCGGTGAGCGTGCTGAACGGCACGGTGCCCGGCCTGCGGCCGTCCGGTGAACCGGCCGTCACCCCGCCCGCACAGCAGGCCCTCACCCCCGCGACCGCTCCAGTCCCGTTGCGGTTCCCCGCTGTGCAGGCTGCCGAGCCTGGGCGGCAGATGGCCGAGGAGCCCGCCCACCAGCCGCAGCCGTGTGTGCTGTGCGGCCAGCCCGCCCAGGACGATGTCGACGGCTATCCGCAGCATCTCGATCCCGCCGAGTGCGCGGCAGCCGTCGCCGCAGCGAGCGTGCCGCAGCCGACCCAGGAACCCGAACCCACCCCAAAGCACGAACCCGCCTCCGAGCCAGGACCAGGACCTGCTCCCGTGCTGGCGGTATCCCTACCCGAGCCACACTCCGAGCCCGCTGCGTCGTCCGGGCCGACATCACCGCCCCTGTCCCCGCCACCCGCGCCCCAACCCGCTCCGGGGCGGGAAGGGCATACAGTGCCCGCCCCAACCCTGCAGCAGCCGAAGCGACCGGCCCCGGAGCTGCGCCAGAGCGCGCCCAGGTACGCCTCCGGCACGCTGCTGGAGCAGATTGCCGGCCGGGTGCACGAGGTCCTGGACGAATGCGCAGGCGACGTCGACGCCACGCAGGCCGCGCTGATCAAGGCCGCGATCCCGGACGTGATGGCCCTACTGAAATCCTCCCGCGTCGGCGGCCGGTACGAGCATTCAGAATTCCCGCCGACCCAGGACATCCTCAGGAAAAAGTCCCAGAAGGGCGCGGACGAAATCTGGGAGGGCCGGCCGAAGTGGCGGAACGCCGGGCTGGTGGCGGCGGCCAAGAGCGGTGAGCGAATCGAGGTGACCACGCTGGACATGAACGCCGCCTATCTGTCCGCGCTCAAGGCGTGGTTGCCGATCGGCCAGCTCCGAGAGGACACCAGCGGCATCCACGACCCGAAGAAGGCCGGCGTCCACCTCATCACCCCGGCCGCGTGGGACCACACCGACCTGCCTAACCCCCTCGGAAACCGCATGGAACCGGGAGAGTTGTGGGTGAGCGAGTCCACGCTCCGCCTCCTGCTCGACTGCGCCCGCCAGGGCCTGGCCGACGCCCCTGCGATCCATCGTTCGCTGGTCTCGGGCGCCTCCGAAGCCCTGTTGGAAAAGCTCCGCCGGGCTCTGGCCGAAGCGCGGAAGAATGCTCTGGCAGAGGGTGACGAATTGACCGTGACCTACGTGAAAGCCATGTATTCTAAATTCGTGTCGACCATTGGCGAGTCCAGCGCGAACCGTGAAATCCGCCGTCCGGACTGGATGCACATCATCCGAGCGAAGGCGTTCGCGAATCTGTGGATGAAGGCCAACAAGGCACATCAAGCCGGACTTGACGTTGTGGAGATTTCCGGCACGGACGAACTTCACGTAGTCGGTGAATGGCGCACGGTATTCCCGGAGGGCCGGGACCTGAACCAGGTGAAGGAGAAGGCCACCTACATCCTGGGCGGTAAGAAGTGATGGCCGGATCTCCGGACCTGTGGTCCCGATGGGGCGAATGGAAGAAGTCCAACGCGGACGGGATGAAGGGCGGCGAGGCCCTCATCCTGGAACTGAACCGGATCGTCCACACTTCTGGCATCGCCTCACCGGTCACCTCCAAACGCGGACTGAACGCTCGCCTGCGCTACCTCGACAGCGCCGCTGGCCATGCGGCGCTCGCCGAGCAGGGCGTCACCTCCCGCACACTCCGCTCCTGGATGCAGGGCAAGGCCACCCCTTCGCCAGCGAGCCGCAAGCGGATTGACACCGCCTACTGGACCCGACGCCGGGAAAACCTCATCAGGTCCGGCTGGCTCACACGGCACCTCGACAACGACGGCCGCGGCCGCCGGATGGAGATTTATCCGGTCGACCAGAGCCAGGTCGAAGCCAAATACCAGCGCCCCAACATCAGCCAACGCACCGTCACCGTCCGGTACATCTGGGCAGACCTCGTCGACGCCTGGGCCACCCGCAACCAGAACCTGGTCGACGAGATCTGGGATGATGTCATCAGCGACCTTGACTCCGACTACGCCGCCTACGCTTACGTCTCCGCCATCGGCATCGGAGCCTGACCACTCACCCTTATGCTGCACAAGGTCCGCTCCGTGGTCAGGCCAAGGAACCCCCAGTGGTCCCGCAATCGCGCGGTTGGGTGGTCAGGGGAGATCCTGACGCCTAGTCAGGACCCTGGCCCGAGAGCGGTGGTGAGTGAGCGTCGGGCCCCGCGGTGAAATGCGCTGGCTGCGTAGGTGACAGCGGAGAGCACCCTGTCGGTGGGTTTCGAGAACGTCGACGAGGCAGATGCCTTGGAAATGTTCGCGAGAAGAAAGAGCAGTGGTTCGCGTCGGCTCGGCGGCAGGTCTGCAGGCTGATAGTTAGGGCAGTCCGATGGGTGCTGCTCTCAGCGGTTGACCGTTGAGTTACTCGCAGCCAGCGTCGTCCCACCAAAGCTCACCTTTGTGGAGCACATGGGTGACCGCGTTGGAGAAGGCTCGCAAGATCAGGCCAGGAATCGGTGAAGTCGCCGCCCCCACTGTGGCCTGCCCAACCGAGACGGCCCGCGTCCGGGCCAGGACGTTGGTCGATCACCTGTGCCCCGCCATCGGCGCTCTCGGCCCAGGGAACCCAGAGAGGGTGCCACCACGGTTCGTCGTCCCAGGGTCGACGGGCCAGCCCCGTCGTTCTCCGCCGAGACATCCATGCATGTCTGCCAATGGTTCATGATGCCCTCACCGCGGGCGGTGACTGCTCCGGCAGGAAGGTAGCCCAAGCGCTCACCGCGTCATGGCAATGCAGACTCCGGTCGTGACCGCACACCGTCGATTTGCGGTCAGCGGCCAGCGACACGGACCCGGAGTACTTAGGGATGCCCGCTGCTGATCGCCTCGGCCTGCTCACGGAGGTCCGCGGTGGTCAAGCTGAGCAGGGCCCGGTCGGCTGGGCGCAGCAGGGGAAGGATCTCGCTGACGGGGCGCCCGCGGTGCACGGGAGCGGTCATGGGCGAGATCCGCATCGACAGGCAGCACCTGGACCACATGCTGGTTGTGGGTACGCGCAGCGGCTGGGCGCGCCTGGACCCTTCCCGTGGGGAGCCGGGAAGGGGCGGCGCGGCCCCGCCTACTGGGCGGCAGGCGGGGCCAACCAGGTGCGCGGTCCCTCTCCGGGGGTGGTCTGCGGGGACCGCGTGCGCACACCCTGCCACCGCGCCCCGCCTGGGCAACAGAGGTGTGCATGAAAGAACCGTCGGCATATGCGGCGCGCCCTCTTCGTGATCTCCGCGGCGGACCTCGCCTGGCGCCTTGTCACCCGAATGAGGCTTCCCGCGACCGCGCTACGCGCCTTCGACGACCTCGACCGGCGCCGACGGGTCGCCCACCGTGCGCCGCACCCGGACACGGAAGCCCTCGCGCAGCTCCTCGTCGGCCCATAAGGACCGGTACACGGGCAGATGCGCCCACTGAAGCCCGCCCGGCAGCTCCCTCGTCGCACACAGGGTGACCATGCCCGGGGCCACGTCAGACGGCCTGTGGATGTGCCCCCGCGCCATGTCCTTCTCCTTCGGCTTCACGTCGGTGCGCGCTACAGGTTGCCGCACGGACACGTCCGACGTGCCGACCGGTCATTCCCCGGGCTTGACCGGGACGATCTCCACCGTCGTGCCCTCGCGGGTCGACGTCCCGTTCCTCTTGCTCTCTTCGGTTCTCCTCCACGAGCCGGTCGATGTCGCCGGACGCCGAGCGCAGAGCATCGAGGACCAGACCCCATGCCTGGTCGTGCAGCTCCTCCGGCACTTCCTCCTCGATCTGGCCGGCGAGCCTGCCGATCTCCTCACGGGCGTCTTCCTCCGTGCCAGTGGTCGGCGCCGTCAGCGCCTCCCACAAGAACCGGCCCACCCCAGCCACCGCCCGCTCTACGCCGCCGAGCACCGAACCCATATCCATCTGCGCTTCCTCCCCTAGTGGTCCGCTGGGAGCATGCACCACCCCGGCAAACTCAGTGCCCGGGACGAAGAGGGGTGAGACACCGTGACGCAGCCGGGGCCCTGCACAGTGCGTGGGGCGGCGACCAACTGCTCTTCCGGGCCGGCGGTTACTGGTGGGACGGCACCACTTGGTACCGGCCCGGACAAGTCTGGGACCCCGTCGCCCAGGACAACGAGCGGCGCAAGGCCCGCGCCGCGGTCACGGTCAGCGCCGCCGACATGCTCGACGGCCGCGCCGACCCGAGCAGGGCGTACATCGGCAAGGTCCTCACCTTCGACGCCGACGCCCCGGCCCCGGACAACTGGGGCGACCACCTGGCCCTGTGGGCCGCCCGCCAGCAGGAGCGCGACGGCTCGCTCCCCTTGGACAGGTGCGTGGTCGACCTGGCCAGCCCCGAGCTGACGGGCGCCCAGCTGATCGGCGTGCCGGAGATGGCCGAGCTCGGCGGCATCACCGCCTCCACCCTGCGGGCCTACATCTCGCGCGGAAACAGCGAGGTGCCCCAGCCGCAGGCCAACATCGGGGGCCGGGACCAGTGGGCGCGGGCGGTGGCAGACGACTGGGTCGAGGCCCGCCAGCGCTCATACGAGGGCGTGCGCGCCACCATGTCCGCCGGTGACCGCCACGACCTCTCCCGCGGTGCCGCCGAGGTCCGCGACCACTTCGCCGCCGACTTCCACGGCACGCTGTGGGAGCGGCCCGACGTACGGAAGCGCTGGGTCCTGCGCGCCCGCAACGAGAACGCGGTCCGCGAGGTCTCCGACGCCCTGGCCTGGACCGTCGCCGTCAGCCTGGACCGGATCCTGCCCACCGACATCCTCGGCGCCACGGTGGTGGACGCGGTGCTCCACAGCTTCGCCGACGCCGTCGAGATGGAGGTCAACAGCGAGGGCCGCGAGGAGTCCGGCCCGGGGGAGGAGAAGACCTGGTTCCTCTACGTCTCGCGTCCGATCGCGGAGATGCTCGACTGGTTCATCCGCCACCACCCTGAGTCCGCCCACGCCCGTATCGGCGACATCATGCACGCGGCCCACCAGAAGTGGGAGATCCCGGCAGAGGAGACCATCCGCACCCTCCGCGCGGCCGTCTCCATGGACGGCAAGATGAGCGACGAGGACCGCAAGACCTTCTTCGCCCTGCTCGCCCCGCCGACGAACGACTGAACCGTCCCCGCGTACAGCAGGGGCCCGGAGCCAGGATCAGTGGCTCCGGGCCCCTGCCCGCGACTGTAGCCGCAGGACAACCAGATCCGGCGGCAGGGCGTACGAGGGCCAAGGCGTCGCCAGTAGGTGTCCGCCCAGACGGCGGGCGGCGGACCGTTTCCCCGGTGAACGTCTTCACCCGCAGGGCTGAGCCGTGGGCGAAACTGCTGGTCACGGCCTGGTGTTGGCCGGTATCCAGCGTTGGTGATCAAGAACCTTGCCCGCGGCCTGGCCGCGCTCACCCTCACGCTCACCCCGCTCGCCGTCCCCGCGACCGCCCAGGCCGCCCCGGCCGCGCCTGCGGCCACAGAGGTCCTCGCCCTCGTCGATGCCCTGGAGTTGGTCCAGGTCGCCGACGAGAGCAGGACGGGCTACACACGCGACAAGTTCAAGCACTGGAACGCCGGCCTCGACCCCAAGGACGGCTGCAACACTCGGGCGGAGGTCCTTCTCGACGAGGCTGCCGAGGCGCCGGCCGTCGCGACGGGCTGCAAGCTCTCGGGGGGCTCGTGGTCGAGTTACTACGACGGGCAGGTCGTCAACGACCCGGCCAAGCTCGACATCGATCACATGGTGCCGCTCGCGGAGGCCTGGGATTCCGGCGCGAGCGCGTGGACGCCGGCTCGTCGTGAGGCGTACGCCAACGACCAGGACGCCGCCACCTCGCTCGTCGCGGTCACCGCGCGCAGCAACCGGGCCAAGGCCGACCGCGACCCGGCCGAGTGGATGCCGCCGCTCCCGGACGCGCACTGTCGCTACGTCGGCGAGTGGACCGCGACCAAGCTCCGCTGGGGCCTCACGGCCGACCAGGCCGAGGCCGACGCGCTGAAGGTGTACGCCGAGACCTGCGAGACCACCGTCGTCCGCTACACCCCGGCGCCGTAGCCCGTTCGCCGACGGGCGTGGCGCCCGTCGGCGATGCGGTCCCGCTGATTGCCGAGGACGGGTCCGGCCGACCGCCGCTTCGCGGTGCGGCCGCCGGCCTCGTCCGAGGCCGGCTACCGGCGGGAGAAGATTGCGAGACCCGCGGCGCCGCTCCAGGCCGCCGAGGCGAGCGCCAGGAGCGCTTTCGCCTCGGCGATGTGGCCGAGCAGGTACATGACGCCGGCGGCGGTGAACGCGATGGCGCCGATCGCGGCGAGGCCGGCGGAGGAGATCGCCGTCGACACGCGTACGACGCGCGCGTGGAGGGGCTGTTCCTTCCGGCGCTGGCGCCGCAGTTCCCGCCGCAGTGCGCGGGCCTGGCGGCGGCGGCACTTGGCCTCGTGCTCGATCTGGGCCAGCAGTTCCTCCGCCGTGGTGCTCAGGAGCGGCGAGGCCGGGTGGCGCTGGCTCTCCTCGGGCAGGGAGGGCATGGTGGTCATGGGCGTTCCTCTGTGAGTGCCTGCCCGCCGCCTGGGTTGGTTGCCTGGAGGCGGCGGGCCCCGCGCGTTCGCGTCGGTACGAAGAAACAGCCGGGCCGGGTCGCCACTGTGAGCGACCCGGCCCGGCTTTCCCCCGACTTCCCCCTGCTTACTCTGCGAGCAGCACGCTCGCCCTTGATGCCCTGCTACGGCGAAGCTGGCCGATCCTCCGCCCGCCCGGCCGGTCGGCCGCCCGGCCGGGCAGAAGGACAAGCATGGTCTCGTAGCGGCAGCGCAGCCACGTGCCGGCCGCCATGACGGCGGTGACGATCGTGAAGAAGACGATCCTCAGTACGTTGATGATCGGTGCGAACATCCACCCTCCTCGGGGACGGAAGAAGCCGAATACCCCTCGGCCTCTTGAGTGCTTCTCGGAACCAGCGCAGTTGTCGTTCATGACCTCCCATCCGTGCCGGTGCTGCTCCCTGTCGGAGTAGTCACCACCCGGAGGCGCGGGCCGAAGCGTCGTCGTTGCGGACGGCCTGTGCCTCCGGGAAGCAGCTAGTCCAGGTCCCCGGCGAGGCCGCCGAAGAGCTGCCGGCGCTTGCGGCGGGCGTGGCGGAGCGCGTCGCGCACCGAGGCCGCCGTCACGGTGCCGCCCAGGGTCTTCGCGATGAACGGCGCCTTCATGCCGTACGCCTCCGCCAGCACGAACGCCCGCAGCTGCAGCTCTGACATGGAGCCGCGCAGCTGCCTCATGGCGGGCGCGAGGTCCGCCAGGCTCTGCTCCTCCGGACCCGGGCAGGCCTGCTGCTCCAGGGCCTCGTCGCTGTTGGCGACGAACCGCTGGGACCATAGGGCCAGCTCTGCGAGGTGTTCGCGGATCTTCTGGCCGGTGACTGTCCACACGTACGCCTCGACGTGACCGTCGAGCGGGCCGGTGCGAAGGCGGCGGAACAGGGCCTCCCACACCTTCGCCTCGATCTCGTCGATCTCGGTGGCGGGCAGACCGGTGCGCGAGTAGATCAGCTGCCGCACGGTGCGGGCCATCTTGTGCATCCGGTCCCACTGACGCTGCGCGTCAGGACCCAGCGGCTCGCGCTGGTGCGGGATCTGCCCGCGAGCATCATCGCTGCTCATATCCGTCGTTGCCTCCAAAGTAGATCGGTCAGGGACGAGCGCCGCCTCAGCTTGCTGGCGGCACTGTGAAGTACCAGGCGATCCGGCCCGAGAGTGTGAGCGCGATTGCTGAAGATTTTCTGGCTGGGTGTGAGTGCGCAGGCGCCGTCGGCTCGTCAGCAGCACACAGGTGCCGGAGCAGCGTGAACGGAGGTGTCCTGTGCTGCTTATGGCTGCTGCAAGCGGCGTGCACGCGGAGGCATGTGAGAACACCGTGGTCCGCTATACGCCCGCGCCGTAGCGCCGAGCGCGCGGCCGCGCTCGCTGAGGCAGTAGCAAGACGGCTCCGTCAGCTGAGTGGTGGTGCTGACAGGGCCGTATGAGTCGCCCGAAGGCCTCGATCAACGAGCAGCGGCGGAGCCCGTTACGACGCAGGCGACAACGGACCTGGCACTGGCGCGCCCCGCGCGGTCTGTACGTCGGGTCCGCAACGGCAAGAGCCGGCCCCGAGTAAGAGGGCCGGCTCTTATGCAGTCTCGCGCGCCAACGCGATCGTGCGGAAACCCTGGTCTGGCGGCTGAAGCCCGTATTCAGGGGTCGGGTGGATGGTGGCAGACGTCGTGATGCCACAGCAAGGAACCCTGGGACAGAATCGCGGGATTCACCGCCCCATCGACGAGCGCCCACGGAAGCCGATGCGGAGGAAGGGAGCGCTCTGACGCATCAGCCCTGGTACGGGCGTTGCGGGGGCGGTACGCCGATTGATGCCCGTCGGCCCGCGTACGGAACGTCGCCGACTTATCACGCCGAGCAGTGAATTCCCTGCTCGGACACCGCGCATCAATGTCCCCCGATCGGCTCAAGCTACTGGCAGCATATGTCCGCACCATCTGTCTCGGGCGGCGCCAACCGGCCCGCAGGCAGCGCTTGTTCGGCTGAAGCCCGGCCCCCGGCGCGTACGTCGCCCGGGGGTCTTCACCACGTCACGGGGAGACCCGTGCCGAGGACCTTTAGGGGAGACATGACACCGCCTTACCCCGCGCCCACCCGCATCGGGCCGCGAGAGACCCTCGTCCTGATCGTCACCACCGTGTTCTTCGCATCCGCAGTGCTGCTCGCCGCGCTCGGCCTGCCCGTCAACGAGATCTTGCTTCTGATGAGCGGCACCGCCGGCGCCTCCGTCGTCACGGTCACGGCCATGACCCTCGCCGTCGCGGCACGCTCGGCCCGGGAAGCCGAACGCGAAGCCGTAGCCGCACTCGCCCGCATCGTTGGCCAGGCGTGACGGGAGAACCACGCCGTGGGGCGCACCTCGAACCCGATCCCCAACCCGAACAACGCACCCGGGCGCCTCGCCCAGCACTTGCGCGACGGCCTGGCCCGCCGCCGCCTCAGCTACCGCGAGCTCGCGGCCATCACCAGGTACCACGCGACCACCCTGCAACGGGCCGCTGACGGCAAACACGTCTCCACCTGGGAGGTAGTCAGCGAATTCGCGAGCGCCTGCAACCTCGACCTGGACACCGTCAGGGGGATGTGGAAGACCGCGCACGACGAGCGACACGGCCGCCGCGGCCCCCAGACCAAGCCGGTCGGCGTGGAACAGATCACCACCTACGCCGAACTCGGCCTCTTCCTCGTCGACCTGCGCGAACGCAAGGGAAGCCCGTCGTACCGGCTGATCGAACGGCGCGCCCTGACCCACTGGAAGTGGTTCGGGCGCCTGCCGCACTCCACCGCACAGCGCATCGGAACCCGGCAGACCTCCCGCCCGACCCTCAACCAGATGCGGGCGTTCCTCGTGGGCTGCGGCATCCCACCAGAGCGCCACGGCGACCTCGTACGGGCCTGGCACCGAGCCAACATCCAGTACCAGGAGGAACGGGCACGCCACGCCGGGGAGCAGCCCGCCCCCGAACCCAACCGCGCCCTGGCCAAGTTCGCCCGCGAGCAGACCGCGATCCAGACCGCACACGACCTCGGATACGCACCCCTGGAGCCCTTCCGAGGCCACGGGCAGCCGTGGTCAGTGGTCTGCCTGACATGCGAAAAGAACCGGCGGATCCGCCTGGAATGGGAGATCGAGCGCCAGCGCCAGCAACGGGAAGCCGGGATCTGGGAGATGCGCTGCCCAACGTGTGTAGACCACCCTGCTTCCCGAGCGCAGACATATACCGGCGCCGGCTCACGGATCCCCGCTTACGCCCCGCCGCTGGCCGTCCTGACCTCCGGGCGGGGAATGGCCCGCTGACTGGGATCCGCTCTGGGCCAGGCCGAGCACGTGGTGTGACGGCGTCGGACTCCGTCGGCTGGACACGGCGAACGCTGGCTCCTCCTTGTTCTGTCGTGGGCTGGTCCCTGTGACTGTCGACTGGAGATCACAGACGCCTTACGCTGCGTGTCCGGGGAGTAACGAGATGGGGGGCGGATGGCTGATCCGATTGAGATCGAAGCACCGGATGACACGGGTTCAGGTGTGGTGCGACGGTTCGAGTACCAGGTACACATCGCTGTGCAAGCAGTCCTGGAGATGCTCGCGGGCGGAACGGTCATCCATGTGACCTGCGAGCACATTGAGGACATAGTCGTGGCGCGGGAGGGCGACTCCCGGTGTACCGACGGTGGCGTGTTCTGGGATTTCCAGCAGATCAAGACCAGGGATGCCGTGGAGCCCTGGACGCTCACAGATGTAATCGCCAAGAAGCCGCTCAAGAGCCTGTGGCGCACGTACGGAGCTGTGGCAGGCACTGGTCTGACCTATCAGCTGACCGCCGGCATCGAGGGCCATCTCGACCCAGCAGACGCCGCGGTGGTGGCCCTGTCCAAGGGACAGGGCGGAGACAACGAGGCGTGCCGCAAGCGGGTGGCGAAGCACCTGGACGTCAAAGAGGACGCGCTCAGCGACTTCCTTCCCCTAGTGCGTATCAGGCCGCTGCCGCGACGCGGCGACATCGAGCTGCGCAATACGCGGGTCCTGGCGGATCTCGGCCCGGGACTCACCATGGCGACGATTGACGCCCTATACAACGAGCTGCTCCGGCGTACTCGCGATGCCACCCAAGGCCTGCCCGTAGCCCGGTGGACAGAGCTCCTGGTCCTCGACAATCCGCCTGTGGCCGTGCTGAACAAACGCCTCTCCGCAGTGGCGATTGCCGACGTACGCCAGCGCCTGACCCGTCCCGACCACGTCCTGCTGGAAGACCTCTCCCAACAACTGCATGCCCCCGAGACCGCGCTTGTTCGCAAGCTCCGGGCGGGTGCAGCCTCCGAGGAGGTCATCGAGGAGGCGCAGATGCTGCGTGCCCACGCCGACCGGCACCGCTTCAGAGAGCTGGCTCTGGGGGCCTGGCCGGGCGACCAAGCGATCGAGACCGACCTTGACCAGCGTCTGCTGCTGCTGGCCCGCCGTACCGGCCGAGCCCATCGGGGACAGCCCCAGCCCGCTGACGTCATCTTCGACGAACTGCAGCGCCTACTGGATGCCAGTCCCGGCACGTACGACCGCCATCCCCTCTATGCCCAAGATGGTGTGCTCCTGATGGGCCGAGCATGCGCGATCTCAGACGAGTGCAAGTTCGACTGGGGGAGCGCCCGAGATGCCTCCTAGCGCCGCCGCGCCCGCCGCCGCGCCGCCCACACAGCCGCCCTCGGCCGATGCCCAAGCACGCCTGCTGCTGCTCATCGACGTCTTCTCCGGAGCCAAGGGCATCGAAGGGCGCATGAAGTTGGCCAAGCTCGACTTCCTGCTGCGCTACCCGGACCACTTCAACCGCCTCATGGCTGTTCGGCGGCCTGGCGTCGACGCTGGCGAGAACCCGTGGCTGACCGGAACCATCGAGCAGAGCATGATCCGTTACAAGTACGGACCCTGGGACCCCACCTACTACAGCCTGCTCGGCGCCCTCACAGGCAAAGGACTCATCGAGCCCAGGCACGAAGACGCCGTCGCGACCTACTGCACGACCCCAGCCGGGCATGACGTGGCTCGCGCTCTTACACAAAGCGAGAGCTGGCGCCCCGTGCACGACCGGGCAGTGCTGTTGCGCCGGCACTTCAACCTGACCGGCACCACCCTGAAGAACCTGATCTACGAGACGTTCCCCGACATCGTCGAGGCGGACTGGGGGACCCACCTATGAGACTGCGCATCGAAGAGATCACCCTGGTCGGCACCAGCCGCACGATCCGCTTCGAACCGGGCATGAACGCGATCGTCGGTTCCATGAGCGGCGGCAAGACGGCCACCGTCAGCTGCCTCCGGGCCCTGCTCGGCGCCGACGTGAGCGTCGTCCCCGAACTTCGAGGACGGACCATCGCCGGCACGGTACTGGTCGGAGATCGCCGATTTCGCATCGTCCGCCCTCTGGTCACCACCTCGAACGCCATGGTGGAGATCGCCGAAGTCGAAGGCCGCGGGGAAGTCTGGCGGCTGCCCGCCAGCCAGCTCCAAGCCGGGTACGACGCGACCTTCCGTGACTGGTGGCGCGATGTACTTCAGCTGCCCCGCCTCAGCGTCCCGCGCGCTCCCAGCGATGACACGAGCCCCCTGGTTCCGGTCACCATCAGCGACTACCTCATGTACTGCGTCCTCCGACAGAAGGAGATCGACTCCTCTGTCTTCGGAACCCCGGACAACTACTCCAAGAACATCAAGCGCAAGTACGTCTTCGAGATCCTCTACGGCCTCTACGACCCCGAGGCAGCTGGCATGCGCGACCGCCTACGTGCAGTCACCACAGAGCTGGCAGCCCTCACCGCAGATGCCAACACCCTCGAACGGATCCTCCAGACCACCGCCTTCGCCTCCCGAGCCCAGCTTGAAGTCGAACGCCAGAAGACCGAGCGGGAACTCAACCACGCTCGCCAGACCGACGTTGACCTCGCCGACAGGATCAAGCTCCCCGGGCCGACGACCGTCACACTCCGCGAAGGGATCGCACAGACGGAAGCAGAGCTCGCCCGGATCGCCGGTGCCGCAGAAGCCGAAGCCGTATCCGTCGCCAACCTCCGCGAACTGCACGGACAACTCATCGCCCAGAGCCGCCGGCTCACCCGCGCCCTGGTCGCCGAGCGGCTCCTCAACGACTTCGAGTTCCACACCTGCCCGCGCTGCGGATCCGGCGTACCGGACAGGGGCGACGAGCACACCTGCCGACTCTGCTTGCAAACTCCGCCTACCTTGCCAGCTCCGTCCTCCCTTGCCGCGGAGCAAGACCGGGTCATCGAGCAGGTAACCGAGACCGAAGAACTCATCGCCCGAAGCAACAACCGCCTCGCTCAGCTCCAGACCGCCCTGGCAACCCAGACTCAGTACCGGGCGGACCTCGGCGAAAAACTGGACCGAGCAACCTCCACCTACATCACCGACCAGGCAGACCGCATCCGCAGAATCGCCGCCCGGCAAGCCCAACTCGAGGAGCACCTTGCTCGCCTCGACGACGGCCTGGCCCTTCACGACCGGCTGGCAGGGCAGGCCGAACGCGTGGCGGAGCTCGAACGAGAGCAAGAAGACCTCAACAGCAAAATCGACGCCACCCGCCACAGCAACCAGGCCGTCAGCGCACGTCTACAGAAACTCGATGACGCCTTCGAAGCCGTCCTTCGCAGCTTCGACGCACCCCGCTTCGACGATCAGCCAGGCTCCTACATCAATAAGAAGACGTACCTGCCTGTCGTGGACGGCCGTTCCTTCGCTGACCTGCAATCGCAAGGCGTCGAGGTACTGGTCAACGTCGCCCATGTACTTGCACACCAACATGTGGCACTCAACGACGGCGACATCCCTCTGCCCAACCTCCTGATTATCGACGGCATCAGCAGCAACGTCGGCCACGAAGGCGTCGACCTCGAACGCCTGCGCAAGATGTATGCCAGCCTTCTGCGCACGGCCACCGAGCACGTCGATCGCCTTCAGATCATCGTCACTGACAACGACTCCCCTCCCATTGAGGGCATCCACCGGTCGCTGGAGCTGTCCGATACAGACCGACTGGTCCCCATGCCACCTGCCGAACACGGTGACGAGCAGTCTCCAGACCCACCCGCAGAGCAAGCCGGGGCCTGATGACCGCGCGGGGCCGGACAGGTCCGGTCCCACGCCTGCCCGGGATCCCGCCCATCGACCAATCCCGCCCCTTGTCTGGCGGGAAAGGCTGCTCAGGCCTGCCGCTGGGGCCGGAACGCTTCTCGGAGGCGGCGTGGATGCGGTGGCGCTTGCAGTTCGGCGGGGGCGTCCGTCGCCGCGCGAGTCGCCTGCGGTCGGCTACCCCATCCAAGCGGCCCGAGTGAACCCGTCCTGGCTCACCGCGTGCTCGGCCGGCTCAGTCCCCAGGCGGCGGTGATGAAATTGCGGTATCTTTTCCGGTCCTGTGGCGGCGCATGTCACAGTCCGCTCCCAGTAGAGCCCTTGAAGGAGCACGCGATGATCCATCCAGACCGGAAGCATCTGGTGCGGACCCGGGAGATGCTCGCCGACGAGATGGGCATGGCCATGGGCACGTTCCGGAACAAGAAGCCGTACACCCAGGACCACTTCCCCGCACCTATCAGCTCCGCCGGCGCCCGCACCCTCCTGTGGGACGGTGGCCAGACCAACGCATTCCTCGCCGGCGAAGCCGTCCCGGAACTACGGGACGACGACCCCGGCATGCTCCTGGACCGCCACGAAGCCGCCGCGGAACTCGACGTCACGCCCAAGACATGGGACAGCTACGCCACCGATCCGCAGATCGCACCGCACGCGATCACCATCCACGGAGTCGAGCACTGGCCCCGCGACGTCGTGCGCACCTTCCGCGACAGCCGGCCAGGCAAGAGTGCCGCGCCCGGCCGACCGAAGGGCAGCAGCAACGCCCTGCCCCGCGGGGAGGCCCGCGCGCACGTGGCTGCACTTCTCGACGCTTCCCCTGGCATCACGATCTCCGGCGTCCGTGAAGCGGTCGGCGTTGCGCCGGCCACGGCCCAGCGCCTGCTCGCCGAGCTCCGGGGTGAACGGATCGCCGCCCTCATGAGTACCGACCAGCACATGACCTTCGACCAGGCCGCAGACCGACTCGATTACCCGCCAGCGGTCCGCCGAGGAATCCGAGCTGCCGTGGAACGCATGACGGCTCCATGGCACGAACCACCCGGGAACAACTAGAAATTCCTTGAGGGGGATTTCCCTCAATAAGCCGGGTGGCGCATAGCCTATTTCGGGCGGGATATGATGCAGGACGGAATGCGGTCAAGGCACGGTGTCGCCACGTGGAGCCGCGTTCCACGCGATGGCCGGAGAGGGCCGCTAACCCTCATCCGCCGGTCACCGGCGGAACCGGCATCGCCCCGCCCGACCAGGCAGGGCGGCCGTAGGCGCTGTACAGCAGCCCAGCCAGACCTTCGGCAGCCAAGGGCGCCGCGTAAGCCGTCAGGTCGGCATCCCGACTGGATCAATGGGATCCTCACCCAACTCGTTGTGTACCTCATGCCAGAAGCCCCGCAAGAGATGGAACAGAAGATCCCTCTCATTGTTCTGTCCCTCAGACGCGTCGGGAAGGCCGCACCGCCCGGCGTACATCATCAGATCATTCCGAATACGCATGGGGACAATCGGGTATTCCAGGGCGAAAAATTCAAGGTCGTACTGAGGGCCAAGGCGATTGATCCATCGCCGGGCGTAGATACGGCCGACCACGTAGGGGTCGGTGACGGTCGCGGCCATAACGTCTTCAGCGTCTTCTTCGAGGTCTTTTGCGCGCTGCTCGGGGGTAGAGCAGTTCGTAAGCGTGGGAAAGTCTCGTGGTTTCGGGCTGAGGCTACCAACCGAGGTGGACCTGGCCGCCGCGACGGAAGCGGTACTCGGCGTGAAAACCTCAGGCTTCTGGGTGCGCACATCGTCTACAAGCCGACGCATTTTTTCGATCGCGGCCAAAGTGGCCCGGCCGGATTCCTCTGGGGCAGGAACGGCTGCAACCGGCGCTTGTCTGGGGTTGTCCCCGGCTTCCGCGGCGTTGTCCCAAAGGCCGTGGAAGGTTTTGACCTCGGCGGCCGGCGTAGCGTCGGGCACCCGTGACGCGAGCTCCGCCACCACCAGTTGCACGAGTCCCCAGTCGGGCAGGCGTGGCTTGGTGAAGGCGTCGTGGATCCGGCTCGAGCTGGCCACCCCCTGCCCGAGCGCCTTGGCCAGCTCGCGTACGGACGGCCATCCCGCCCGGCGATGAAGCGCATGAAGGTGATCGCTCAGTTCCTTACGCGGCCCGGGGGCAAGCGCAGGGGTGGTGAGCTTGGCCATGAGCCGTCCCCCGTGGAGTGTCCAGAAGTGTCCGATAGCGTCCGACACACAAGGTACAGCGTCCTAACCCGTGGCCTCTCGTACCGAGTTGTGGAACGTCGTCCTCTTGCGTCAGCGCGCCCCCGGGCGGGTCGAACCTGGTGAGACCAACTCCAACTCGCCAGGGAGACAACGATGTTCGACACGGCGCTGACTCAGCTCACAGAGGGTTTTCTGACCCAGCTCCCCGCCAGCCTGCTGACCGCCCTCATCACGGCACTGACCGTCTGGGGATTCCGAAAGTGGCGCGAGAGGGAGAAGTAGCAGCCGGCACCAACGCCCGAGGGCCCCGCGGTCACCCGTGGGGCCTTGGGTCACCAGGGGCCCGGGCCTGCCTGCAGCACCGCCCCGGCGACGCCCCCCCCTGCCCGTAGTAGTTTTGGAAAAAACTACGGAGAGGACACAGGCCATGGTCGAGATTCTCGATTGGGACGCGCCCGGCTACTGGACCGTGGCCCATATCGCTGCCGCCTACGGCGTCAGTGAGGCGACCGTCGGCAAGGAGTGGACGAAGTGGCCGCACTGGCCGGCCGCCGCGGACGGGATCGGGAAACGACGCGCCGCCCGCGGCCGGCCCTCCAAGGTCTACCCCCGTGAGGCGGTTAAGGCCGCCGTCGACCTGCAGCGTGCGAAGACCCCCGGCGCCGGCCCCGCAGATCCACCGGCAAGGCAGTGGCCGCGCAAGGACCGGGTGTCGCTCGCCGAGATCGCCCGCCGGCTCGACCGCGACTACACCGAAGTCCGCAACTACCCCCGGCTGTACCCACCTGGATCCAACAACCCCTTCCCGCCCGTGGGCCACGACGAAAGGCGCGCCTGGGGCGACGTCACTGACTGGCAGGCGCGCCGGCCGGGGATGGGCAACCGCCGCACCACCCGCGTATCAAAGACCGCTCGTACCGACGAAGGACAGGCAACCCCGTGAACGCCGAGGCACCGTTCCACCGCATCAAGATCCGTGTTGCCGCACTGATCTTCAACGGCGACGAGATCGCCCTCATCAAAAGGGTCAAGAACGGCACTGAGCAGTACACCGTGCCCGGCGGCAACGTCGATCCAGGCGAACCCATCCCGGCCGCCCTCGCCCGCGAGCTGAGGGAAGAACTCGACCTGCACGTCCACCAGGCCGACACCGCCCCTCGCTTCACATGGCTCATCGACGCCATGGTCAGCCGCCCCGGAACCACCCCGCCCCGCAAACTCCACATGGTCTTCCGCCTGAGCATCGGCGACACGGTCCGCGAGACACTGAGCCCGATGGAGCACGACGACACCGCCGGAGCCGGCGAACTGGTCTGGATCCGGTGGCAGGACACCAAGGACCTGGCGCTCTTCCCGCCCTTGCCGTTGACCGACCTCGAGGGCCCGGCCGCCGAACTGGACGCCGGCGCCGCTCTTCTGCCGGCTCTCGATGACTCCAACTACCGCTGGATCTGACCCTGACCCTGGGCCCGGCGGGCGCAGCGGCGGGCCATGTACGTGTACGCCAGGGCAGGGCCCGGGCGCAGGGCGCAGCTCGGTGGAGCGGATCGCCGGCCCCAGGCGCACGGCAGCCACCAGCCGTTGAGTGGCGGCGCCGAGGGACGGGGCGCAGCCGCGTGGGTGGGGCGCACCCGTGCGGGGCGCAGCCGGGTGTGGGTGGGGGAGGTGCACGGCACTGACTCCGTCCCCACCCTCAGTTCACACCGGTCGGTGACCGGGACGGAGTCACTCCCGCGCACCTCCCCCACCCACACCCGGCGCAGCGTCGTGGGCGAGCAATTTCCATGGCGCGCGGTCTCCTGCGGAGACACGACGCGGAGGGACTGCGTCCCTCCCAGGGTTGCCGCGCCGCTGCGCGGCGCTGGGGAGCCAAGAGCAGTCTCGGGGGCGGGAGCCTGACGGCTCTGGCGTCGGCCCTGACGGGCCGACGCGCTGCCCTGACAGCCAGCGCCCGGGCGGCGCAGCCAGGCTTCCACTCCTTCCCCCGCGCAGCGGGTGCCGATGCGCTGCGCGCCTCGCAGCGGGGCCCGGCCGCTGCGCGCCCGGGGATAGTGGCCGAGGCCGCGAGGACGGCCGTCCGGCGGCTCCCACCTTTCCCCGCGCAGCGGGTGCGGAGGCGCGGTGCGCCTCGCAGTGGGGCCCGGCCGCAAGCGGCCGGGCGGGGCGGAGTGATCCCCGGCCGCACACGGCCGGGAGGGGGAGCGATCCCCGGGACGCTGCGCGCCCGGGAGCTGGAGCGAGGGCCGAGCGCTGCGCGCTCGCCGCGCCGCGCCGGTATCGTGAGCCCGTGGACCGGACCCGCTGCTATCGGGTCCGGCCCACTTGCCCCGCCTAACCGGCGCGGGCCGTCAGCGGATTACTCGGCGAGGAGCCCGGGGAAGGCCCGCCGGGACCGACCCCGATCCAGGGTGACGTGTTCGACCTCGGCCCCGGTCAGCTTGAAGCGCCGCAGCGGCTTCCCGGTCGCCCGGTCGGTGTTGCGCAGATGCCGGGGGTCCAGCTCCTCGACCACCAGCGACGGCACGGCCGCCGTGGTGTTCTTCCCGCCCGCGACCGCCACGGACAGGTGCCCGGTCGAGGCGAACGGGATGGGGGCGATCCTCCACACCGTGCCCCGGATGCTGGACAGGCTGACTTCCCCGTATCCGCGCTCTTCACGCGGGGTCATCGGCTCGTCCGGCACGCTCACCAGTCCTCGGAACAGACCCTGTCCGCGCCCCTGGTTCACGATCTGTCCGGTGTCGATGGTGAACTCTCGGGAGAACACCGCCGACGCGGGCCACCCGGCGGCGCGCAGCGCCTCGGTGTATGTCTCGACCAGCGGGAGGACGCTCTCGCGGATGTGCCGCGCCGCCGCCCGGTCGATGGCGACCAGGGCGCTCGCCCGCCCCGCCAGCCCCCACAGCAGTTCGCTTACGTCCGCCCACGTCGCGGCGGGGAACGGCTCGCGCCGTCCGATCCCGCGCTGTGCCTTGAACGCGAGAAGCGCGTTCAGGAACGGCCGGGTGGCGTCGGTGTACCCGGACTTCTCGCGGGTCTTGGTACGCGGGTAGAGGTGGAGCGCGGTGAAGCGCCCGGTCTCCGCGAAGTTCGGTTCCACGGCCCAGTACGGGCCGTCAGCGTTGGCGAACTGCCACACCTGCGCCGTCCGCCGCTCGTGGAGCACGTCCAGCGTGCCCGCCAGGGCCGCCCGCACGGTTGAGGGGGAGCCGTTCAGACCGTCGCCGGTCAGGTGCAGGTACTCCCGCCCCTCGGTGCTGAACACCGGCTGATTGCCCGCGCCCAGCCGCACGACCCGCGCCCGCTGCATCGCAGTGGTCTGCGCCGTGGTGCTGATCACCAGATGCGGACCGGCCGCGATGACGTGGTGTCCGTCCACCATGCTTTCGCTCACGGGGAACAGGCCGAGCAGCGGCGGGAATCGCAGCTCCATGGCCGCCGTCGCCGCACCGTGCCCGAGCGCATCGAGCACGGGCCGGTAGGTCCGCAGCAGGTTCGCCATGTCGGCCGTGAACTGCTCACGGGTCGTGTCCTCCCCGGCCCTGTCTGTCCACCCCAGGGTGTACGGCGTGAGCGACACCCGGACGCCGTCCAGCACATCTCCGTGCCGCTGCACGATCCGGTGGTGCATCGCCACCAGGTCCGGCGCCGCAGACGAGTAGCCGACGCTGGAGATCCGCACCCGTGCTCCGAGCCGGTCACCCGCCAGCGACAGGTAGTCGTCCAGGTAGGGGTAGCTCATGATGTCGTTGTCCAGGTACGGGAACACCGTCCCCGGACGGTGCGCGTCACGGCCCCGGGCGACCCTCAGCCCGCGCTCATCGGCCACGGTGGCCATGCCGTCCATCAGCGCGTACAGGCCCGGCCGGGTGAGCTGCCAGACGTCCCGTCCGGCCACCTGCGAGCAGAACCCGCACCGGTTGAAGCACCCCGTGGCCGGGGCGAGGTACTGAAGCCGCGTCAGCGCCTCATCCGGCAGCGTCCGAAGCTGTTCGAGCAGAGTCATCGTGCTTCCTTCCTGTCGATGGAGAACCACTGATCGAAGGCCGCGAGAACGGCCCGACCGTGGTCGGAGAGATCCGAGGGGCTGGAGAACGGCGAAGCCTGACCAGCGGTCAGCCCCTCGACGGTGGCCAGCTCCGCGCCCGGCTCACACGCCGTGCCCGCCTCGGGGGCGTTCGCGATCAGCACCCGCCCCGCGTCGCTGTCCGCCTCAGCCGGGTGCGCGCCGGGCCGCTCCCACACCAGCCGCCCACCGGCCAGCCGGTACACCCCGGAGCCGGGGAAGTCCGCCCGCGCGGACACGGCCGACCGGGCACGGATCTTGAGGTAGTAGGGGCCCACGCCGCCCGCCGCCAGCGAGCCGCTGTTGAACGTGTCGGCGTCCGGCAGCCACGTCGGACGGTGCCCGAGCATCACGACCAGATGCGCCACCACCAGCGGCGGCACCCCGGCAAGCTGGTGGTTCACGCCCGAAATCTCAGTCGTGCCCTGCTTGCGCGCGTTGATCTCGTTGATCACCGGCCCGTCCGGGGACCAGATCACATCGATTCCCCACAGCCCCGTCATGCGGTGCGTGCGCCATGCCCACTCACCCAGACACGTCGCCGCCTCGATCACGTCGGCAACGCCACGGGCAGGAAACGGCGCCCCCGACCAGTCGTTGCCCGCACTCTTGGCCGGACCGATGCCGACCGCGCCGACACCGACCGCCTTACGCGACGGACGGTCCACGTAGACCCGCACCCCGCCCCGGCCGTCCGGCACGGACAGAACCGACACGTTCGAACTCCAGCCGTCCACGAACGCCGACACCCGCCACGGCCCGGCCAGCGCCACGGCACGCGCCATGTCCGCCGGGCCGTCCACGAAGACCGTGCCGCGCCCGCCCGCAGCGTGAGCCGACTGCACCACGAGCCGCCGCGCGCCAACGTCGGACCGCATCCGCGACAGATCCGGCAGACGCTTGGTGTAGGTCCGGCCGGGGATCATCAGGCGCTCCGACACACCGGCCGCGCGCAGGATGCGTCCCAACTCGCCCTTGTTCTCGACCTGGTCACGGACCAGCACCGGCAGCCCGGCCACGGTTCCCGTAACCCCGGCCAGCTCGGCGAGATGCGGCACGGCGTACCACCCCGCCACGACCGGCGAGGCCATGCCCCGAACGCGGTCAGCAGCCCGCTGCGCGATGGAGGGCCACCACGTGTGCTTGCGCTCACCGCCACCCCGCAGCCCGGTGCCCGCCTCAGCGGACACCACGTCACCGGGCAGCGCAGGAGCCCACGGCGCGTAGCACCCGAGGGACAGCGCGGGACGGGCGGCAGAGACCGGGACCGGCCCCGCATAGGCGACACGGCCGCCTGTCGTGTGCCGGTCGAAGTCGACCAGCGGGCGTCCGGCAAGTGCCGTGTGAAGCACGGCACTTGCCTCAGTAGAGCGACTACCGAGCATGCTCGGCAGCGCGTACAGGGGATTCAAATTTCCTCCGGTTCTACTACGGTAGAGGGCGCGAAAATAGGCGCCGCTGTTTCCGTGACGCCGAGGCGGCTTGCCCCGACATGAATAAGTTACCGCACTTGAATCACTGGGTCTAGGTTCTGAGTGGTTTTCTTATGCGGTTTCTGTATGGGGGTTTGTTGGGGTGTCAGGGGGTGGGTTTTGGGGGTGGTATGAGGTTTGGTCATGGAGGTTTGCTGTTTGGGTATTTCGGTTTGGCCGGCTGGGTGATTTCCGGGCCCGGACCCCCACCCCTCTTGGTGCCCCTTTTTCATAAGGTGTAGACCACTCGCACTCGGATAGGCTGCTCATGTGGCACTCTGCGTGACCGCCCTCCGGCCGGGCCGGGAGGCTGGACACCGCCTCCAACCCCCGGCATACTGGTCACTACCAGCGAGCAAGAAGAGGCGAGACCGGGGCAGCCGGCCCCGCAGGGGACGGAAGCAACCAACCCCTGACAACCACTCAACAAGCCTTTTGACCAGCATAGATACCCCCGCAGGGGGTGCCGAGCCACAACCGGCCTCCCACCCACAAGGCCGCACTCCCGATCCGAGCCGGATCAGCCCGCAGTCACCGCAGGTGACTGCCCGTCGGGACACTCCCCCCGGCGCCGCGCAGCGGCGCGGCGACATTGGGAGTGACGCAGTCACTCCGCGTCGTGTCTCCGCAGGAGAC
>NZ_JBSGWV010000045.1:0-50111 GCF_053609105.1 Streptomyces sp. NPDC054975 | reverse complement strand
GGTACACACAAGGTGTACCGGGCCCCGCGGCGTTGCGTCGGCCGTGCCGTCCGTCAGGCGGACTTGCGGCTGTCTCGCGGATGCACGGCGATGTTCATGGCGCCGGAACGAAGGACCGCCAGCCTCTCGGCCAGGACCTCCTCCAGCTCCTCGCGGGTGCGCCGCTCCATCAGCATGTCCCAGTGCGTACGCGCCGGCTTGCCCTTCTTCTCCTCGGGGCCGTCCCCGTCCACCAGGAGTGCCTGGCTGCCGCAGACCTTGCACTCCCACTCCGGCGGAATTTCCGCTTCCACCGAGAAGGGCATCTCAAAACGATGGCCCTTCTCGCATGCGTACTCCACGGCCTGGCGCGGGGCCAGATCGATGCCGCGGTCGGTCTCGTAGCTGGTCACCACGAGGCGCGTGCCGCGAAGAGCTCGCTCACTCATGAATCGTGCCTCCCGGGCTTGTCGCCCACAGGACAGGTGTCGCTGTCGTCGTCATCCGGTCAACGTCCGGTCGGCGGTAAAGATTCCCGTTCCGGGTCATGCGTCGCCCGTCGTGCCGCCCCTTGTTCTACCCACCAGTGCCCGGTTTGTCACATCTGACAGCAGATGTCACCCAGCGTCTTCACCAAAGCAGCACGCAGTAACGGTCCGCCTGGCAGGCCAAAGGCGTACACTACCGGCCTTTCACTTCCAGGTCTAAATCCGCTCCGGAACCGGGTTGCCCGCGGCCGCCACGGCACGCCGTACGGGTACCCGCGCGAGCAGGATGAAACCGGCCAGGAAGAAGATCACCAGGGAGATGATGGCATCCCGATAGCTGCCGGTCAGCTGATACGCGAGACCGAACACCAGTGGGCCCAGCCAACTCAGGCCCCGGTCACTCATCTCGTAGGCCGAGAAGTACTCCGCCTCCTTGCCGCGCGGCACCAGGTGTGAGAACAGCGAACGCGACAGCGCCTGGCTCCCGCCGAGCACCAGACCGATCGCCGCCGCCAGACAGAAGAACGCCACCGGCGCGCCCGCCGGCAGGAAGTACCCGGCCCCCAGGATCAGGGTCCAGATCGCCAGCGACCCCAGGATCGTGCGCTTGGCGCCGTACGAGCGCGCGAGCCGCCCCATGCCGAGCGCGCCCGCCACCGCGAGCACCTGGACCAGGAGCACCGCCGTGATCAGCGTCGTCTGGTCGAGCCCCAGCTCCTTGGAGCCGTAGATCGACGCCTGCGAGATCACCGTCTGCACCCCGTCGTTGTAGACGAGGTACGCGAGCAGGAACGACAGCGTCAGCGGATGGCGCCGCATGTCCCGCAGCGTCGCCATCAGCTGCCGCCAGCCACCGCCGACCGCGCCCTCGCCGTGCGGCCGGACCCGCCGGTCGCGCAGCCGCCGCAGCGGCACGAGCGTGAAGGCGCCCCACCACAGCCCGGCCGAGGCCAGACAGATCCGCACCGCGGTCCCCTGGGAGAGCCCGAAGGACTCGTGCCCCGAGTACAGGACCAGGTTGAGCACCAGGACCAGGGCCCCGGAGGAGTAGCCGAAGGCCCAGCCGCGCGAGGAGACCGCGTCCCGCTCGTCCGGCTCGGCGATCTGCGGCAGATACGCGTTGTAGAGCACCATCGAGACCGCCAGCGAGGCGTTCGCCACGATGAGCAGGAACGCGCCCAGCAGATACCGGTCGCCGCCCAGGAAGAACATGCCCCCGGTCGCCGCCGCGCCCGTGTACGCGGCGACGGCGAGGAGCGGCTTCTTACGGCCCGTACGGTCCGCCGCCGCGCCCACCAGCGGCATCACGAGCACCGCCACGATGATCGAGGCCGAGACCGCGTACGCGAACAGGGACCCGGCCCGCACCGGGATGCCCAGGGGATGGACGAAACCCTCCGCGTCCGCCGCCGCCTCGGCGACCGACGTCAGATAGGGGCCGAGGAACACCGTGAGCACGCTCGTCGAATAGACCGAGCAGGCGAAGTCGTAGAAGTACCAGCCGCGCTGCTCGCGCCGGCGGTCGGCAGGATCGGCGGCGGACCGCTCCGGTTCGGTGGTGTCAGCAGTCAAGACCGCGGCCCCCTCGTTCGTCCCCGTGGGCGGGGACGCGCGCTCAGACCCACACGCCCCGCTCGGTCAGGACTGTGCGCAGCGTCTCCAGATGATCGGTCATGATGCCATCCACCCCGAGGTCCAGGAGAACGTTCATCCGCTCCGGATCGTTGACCGTCCACACGTGGACCTGAAGCCCCCGGGCATGGGCCTCGCGGACGAAACGGCGGTCCACGACCGGGATGCCGCTCTGGCTCTCGGGGACCTGCGCCGCGACGGCGCCCGCGCGGATCGCCGCCGGGATGCCGAGCGAGCGCAGCCGCAGCCCGAGGACGCCCTTGACGCCGTATGAGGTCGCGAGCCGCGCCCCCGCGAGCCGCTGCGCGCGGGCCACCCGGCCCTCGGTGAAGGAGCCGACGCAGACCCGGTCCCACGCCCCGGTCCTGCGGATCAGGTCGACCAGCGGCAGCAGCGAGGACTCGGCCTTGAGGTCCACGTTCCAGCGGGCGTCGGGAAACTCCTCCAGCAGCTCCTCGAAGAGCGCCAGCGGCTCCTTGCCCGCCACCCGCGCCTCGCGGACGGCGGCCCAGGGCAGGTCGCGGATCCGGCCGGTGGCGTCCGTCACCCGGTCGAGCGTGGAGTCGTGGAAGGCGACCAGAGCGCCGTCCGCGGTGGTGTGGACATCGGTCTCGAAGTACCGGTAACCGGCTTGTGCCGCCCGCCGGAAGGCGGTCGCGGTGTTCTCCAGGCCGTCCGCCGCGCCGCCGCGATGGGCGAAGGGGATGGGGGACGGGTGGTCCAGATAGGGGTGGCGTACGCGAGTCACCGCCGCAGTATCGCCTGTCCCGGTGTCCCGGAGGCGACGACGGTGCTGCTCGCGCCCTGCTCGGGGATGGCGAACCGGCGCAGGAAGAACTGCGCGAGGGGGCCGATGGCCAGCGCGTACAGGACCGTGCCGACGCCGACCGAGCCGCCCAGCAGGAAGCCGGTCGCGACGACGGCGACCTCGATCGCCGTCCGCACCAGCCGGATCGAACGGCCGGTGAGCCGGTGCAGCCCGGTCATCAGGCCGTCGCGCGGGCCCGGACCGAAGCGGGCGGCGATGTACAGGCCGGTCGCCGCCCCGTTGAGGACGACGCCGAGGACGAGCAGGGCGACCCGCGCGGGGAGCCCCTGGGCGTCGGGTACCAGCGCGAGGGTGGCGTCGATGGCCAGGCCGATGGCGAAGACGTTGGAGACCGTGCCGAGACCCGGCTTCTGTCGGATCGGGATCCAGAGCAGCAGGACCAGCGCTCCGACGATGACCGAGACCGTGCCCATCGTCAGCCCGGTCTTCTCGGAGAGGCCCTGGCCGAGGACGCCCCAGGGCTCGAGGCCGAGCCCGGCGCGCACCAGCAGCGCCGCACTGCACCCGTACAGCGCCAGTCCGACGTAGAGCTGGGTGAGGCGACGGGGCAGGCGGCGACCGGTGAGCCGGCCGTGGAGACCGGATGCGATGGACACGGTGGTGCTCCCTGGAGGGTCGTGGTGGACTGGCTCGTGACACTCTGTGGCGGGGGATAGGATGCCAACCATGGCCAATTCGAGGAAGGTGGACTGACTTCCATGGCTCAGTGGACCTCAGCTGTCGGGCCGGCTCAGCTCGCCCGGCAGCTTCAGGCACAGCAGCCCCGCCCCGCCGGGCCGGGCACGCGCAAGCCGCCCGCCTACCGCGCGCTGGCCGACGGCATCCGCCTTCTCGTCCTGGAGGGCCGGGTGCCGGTCGCGGCCCGGCTGCCCGCCGAGCGCGAGCTCGCGGGGGCGCTGACGGTGAGCCGCACGACGGTGGCGGCCGCCTACGAGGCGCTGCGCGCCGAAGGGTTCCTGGAGTCGCGGCGCGGGGCCGGCAGCTGGACCGCCGTACCGGCGGGGAACCCGCTGCCCGCGCGCGGCCTCGAACCGCTCCCTCCGGAGTCGCTCGGCTCGATGATCGACCTCGGCTGCGCGGCGCTGCCCGCGCCCGAGCCGTGGCTGACGCGGAGCGTCCAGGGCGCCCTGGAGGAGCTGCCGCCGTACGCCCACACCCACGGGGACTACCCGGCGGGGCTGCCCGCGCTGCGGCAGATGCTCGCCGACCGGTACACCGTGCGGGGCATCCCCACCATGCCCGAGCAGATCATGGTCACCACCGGCGCCATGGGCGCGATGGACGCCATCTGCCATCTCTTCGCGGGGCGCGGCGAACGGATCGCCGTCGAGTCGCCCTCGTACGCCAACATCCTCCAGCTCATGCGGGCGGCGGGCGCCCGTCTGGTCTCGGTGGCGATGGCCGAGGGGCTGGCCGGCTGGGACCTGAACCGCTGGCGCCAGGTCCTGCGGGACGCGGCGCCCCGTCTCGCGTACGTCGTCGCCGACTTCCACAACCCGACCGGCGCCCTGGCCGACGAGGACCAGCGGCGGCAGCTGGTGGACGCGGCCCGCTCGGCCGGCACGGTGCTCGTCGTCGACGAGACCATGTCCGAGCTGTACCTGGACGACGACCTGACGATGCCTCCGCCGGTCTGCTCCTTCGACCCGTCGGGAGCCACCGTCCTCACTGTCGGTTCGGCGAGCAAGGCGTTCTGGGCGGGCATGCGGATCGGCTGGGTCAGGGCCGCGCCCGACGTGATCCGCTCGCTGGTGGCCGCGCGGGCCTACGCGGACCTCGGAACCCCGGTCCTGGAGCAGCTCGGCGTCAACTGGCTGCTGCGGACCGGCGGATGGGAGCAGGCGGTCACCATCCGCCGTACCCAGGCGCGCGAGAACCGCGACGCGCTGGTGGCGGCGGTGCGGGCGCAGCTGCCGGAGTGGGAGTTCGACGTCCCGGCGGGCGGACTGACGCTCTGGGTCCGCACGGGCGGGCTCTCCGGCTCGCGGATCGCGGAGGTCGGCGAGCGGGTGGGCGTCCGGGTGCCCTCGGGGCCGCGCTTCGGCGTCGACGGCGCGTTCGAGGGGTACGTGCGGCTGCCGTTCACCGTCGGCGGCGCGCTCGCCGAGGAAGCGGCCGCGCGTCTGGCGGCGGCGGCCCGCCTCGTGGAGTCGGGCGCGGGTACGGGCAACGAACAGGCCCGGGCGTTCGTGGCGTAGCGGACGACCGGGGCCCCTTGGGGGCCCCGGCGGCGGAGGTCAGCCCTCTGCGGGGACCGGGGCATGGCCGAGGTCCAGGGTCGGACCGGCGGCCGGGGCCGGGTCCACGGCGGGCCTGGGGGGCGGCGTCGGGTCCATGGCGGGCCTCGGGGGAGGCGTCGGATCCACGGTTGGGCCGGGGGGCGGGGTCGGGTCCGCGGCGGGCTTGGGGGGCGGGGTCGGGTCCGGGGCGGAGCCCGGGGCCGGGGGCACCGCCGTCGAGGTGGCGTTCTGCCGCTCGGGCAGCAGCGCCAGGACGGCCTGCCGATGCGCCTCGCTCGTCGCGTCGTCGTACGGATCCGGCGTCGCCGGCACCTGCAGGCGCAGCACCGGCCCCGCACCGAGGCACGCGTACCCGCGCCCTGGCGGGACGACCGGGGTCGGCGTCGTGTGCGGCGCCACGCCCAGGACCGACGTGATCTGCCCGGGCGACGCGGGACCGAGCACGACCCGGGCGCGGGTGTGCGTCCGTACCGTCTCGCTCAGCGCGTCCACGCTGTCGAACTGCTCCGCCACCACCACCGTGACCTGCGCGGCCCGGCCGTGCCGCAACGGCACCTGGAGGAGGTCCTGCGGGTCGGGACGCCCGTCGGCCGCCGCCAGATGACCGAGAACGCTCGGCCGGTCGAGGAGGATCCACAGCGGGCGCCGGGTGTCGTCGGGCGCGGGACGGCCCGCCTGCCGCGCGCGGTTGGCGGCGATCAGCCGCCGCTCCGTCTCGTGCGCCGCCCACTCCAGGCTTGCCAGCGCGCCCGCGAGGCCGCACTCGACGGCCAGGACTCCGGCCCGTCCGGTCAGGCAGGCGTACTCGCCCGTGCCACTGCCCTCGATGATCAGCACGTCACCGTGCGGCAGGGCCTGCAGGGCGATGGAGCGCAGCAGGGAGGTCGTGCCGCTGCCGGGCTGGCCGACGGCGAGCAGGTGCGGTTCGGTCGAGCGCGGGCCCGTCCGCCAGACGACCGGCGGCGCGTCCTGTTCGCCGTCGGCGGTGAGGACCGGCACCGTGCGCTGGACCGCGTCCGCGTCCGTGAAGCCGAGGACCGTCTCGCCCGGGACGGTCACGAAGCGCTGGGCGGCGATCGTGGTGGGCAGGGCGGGCAGCACGTCCATGACGAGCTGGTTGCCCTCCTCGTCCCAGTCGAAGAGGTACTCCCGGCCGCGCCCGGACTTGGCGTGCAGGAGCTGCTCGATCCGGGCGCGTGCGTCCGCCTCGCCGTCCGTGAAGTAGGCGGGGTAGCGGATGCGCAGCCGGGTGAGGCGGCCGCTGTCGTCGAAGGCGAAGTCCCCGAAGGCGGCGCTCCAGTCGCCGCCGTGGGCGAAGAGGGGAGCCGGGTCCTCGGGGACGGAGAAGTACGGCACCAGCGCCTCGTAGAGGCCCTTGAGCCGCTCGGTCTCTGCGTCGTCGGGCCCGGTCTTCACGACCGGGCGCTCACGCCCCTTCCACGCGGCCGCGCCCATCACCGAGACGAGCGCGAGGAGCGGCCCGTACGGCACGAGGGCGACGACCAGGACGCAGGCCGCGACCAGGAGCAGCGTGGGACCGCGCCGTTCCTTGGGAGTCGCGGCCCACCTGACACGCGCGGTCGCGGCCAGCTTCCGCAGACCACGCGAGATGGTGATCAGCGGATGGAGCACGTCGGTGGCGCTGTCGGCGGCCGTGCGAGCGATCTCTCGACTGCGAGCGATCCGGTCGCTGCCGCTGGTCAGAATGCGGGGGAGTGGTCGCCGGGCCACGTCGTACTCCTGAAGTTGTGGAAGGGGCAGTGAAGCGTCAGAACTTGATCCCGCCCAGGAGGCTGGCCAGGCTCTGGCCGCCCGCGGTGATGCTCGGTGCGATGGCGGTGCCCGCGAGGTAGAAGCCGAACAGGGCGCTGACTAGGGCGTGGGAGGCCTTCATCCCGTCCTTCTTGAAGAACAGGAAGCAGATGATGCCGAGCAGGACCACGCCTGAGATGGACAGGATCATGAGGTGTTCTCCTGGTTGAGGGGACAGTCACCATGAGTCCTTCCAGGTTCACAGCAAGTATCTATGCGATTAAAGGTGCATCTGGGTGAAAGTCGGGCGATTTCACTTGACTGGCGGATGTGGCGGGCTTGCCCGAGTGGCGAAATGCGCGGAGCGCGCTAGCGCGGGCGGTGGTCGCGCCCCGGGTGAGCTGCGGTGATCCTTGCCGTGGACGCCTTCCGTCATGTCGCCGGACGGGCAGTACCCTGTCGATTCACTCGTACGGCTGCGGTTGCCGTGCGCAGGTCACGGTGCAAGGTTCTGGGTTCCGAGGAACGAAAGGCGGGTACGTCCGATGAGCGAGACTCCGGACCCCGAGGTCATCGAGCTGGCGAGCAAGGTCTTCGACCTGGCGCGCACCGGGGACGCCGAGGCGCTCGCCGCCTATGTCGACGCGGGCGTCCCGGCGAACCTCACCAACGATCGGGGCGACTCCCTCGTCATGCTCGCCGCCTACCACGGGCACGCCGACGCGGTCACCGCCCTGCTGGCCCGGGGTGCCGACGCGGACCGCGCCAACGACCGCGGTCAGACCCCGCTCGCGGGGGCGGTCTTCAAGGGCGAGGACACCGTCGTGCGCGCGCTGCTCGCCGGCGGCGCAAATCCGGAAGCGGGGACTCCGTCTGCCGTGGATACTGCTCGGATGTTTGGGAAGGCAGAACTCCTGGAGCTGTTCGGCGCCCAGTGACACCCCGGTGAAGATCCAGGGGAAGATCCGGGTGAACAGGCACTGAACCCCAGGTGAGAGCGGTGTCGTAAATGTGGTCGCGGTGGCGAAATGGCTGGGTCATCATGACGTCGGGCCCGCAAGGGGCCACCGACGAGAGGCAGAGGAAGATGGTCAACACCAAGCGAAGGACGACGGGCGGCCCTCCATGTTGCTGCGCGGCCTAGGCGATCAACAGCCCCCGGTACCCACCCGGTACTACCCGGTCGTATCGACAGCTTGATGTGAGGCGTCTTCCATGTTCGATCCAGTCATAGCGCCGAGCGGCACCCTGCTCGGCCTGCTGCAGAGGGGCCGCGGCGACGGCACCCTGCACGCGCTCGCCGCGCCTCGTGCCGAGGCCCTCGCGGCCCTGAACCACTGCGTTCTCAGCGACCCCCGCCACGACTGGCAGGTCGAGAACCGCTCTCTCTACTACGCACGGCTCTACCTCGACCTCGCCGGCGGGCTCGACGAGGTCGAGGCCCACCTCTTCGGCGCCGAGGACCACCTCGACACCGAGGAGAACCGGACCGGGCTCGCGCTCGCAGTCCTCGGGCACCTCGCCTCCTACGGCCGCCAGGACGCCCTGGCGCTGCTCCGGCGGTACGCCGCGACCGGCACCAATTGGGCGTGGGCCCTCGACGAGCTCGCGCTGCGCGACGACGACACCGGGCTGCGCTCGCTCGCCCTCCCCGTCCTCGCCCGCTTCCCGGCCGGCCCGGAGGGCGACGCCGAGCTCGCGACCGCCGTACGGGACGCCTTCGAGCCCCGGCCGTGGCGGCTGTGGGCCGAGGACCAGCGGGACGCCGTCGGCGCCCGGGTCAGAGCCGCCCAGGAACAGGGCTCCTTCGACCGCTGGCAGCGCCAGATGCGGCCGAGTGGCCCCCGCCCCGGCTGGAGCGTCCAGGCGGTCTTCGACTGGGCCCAGGAGGGTCTGGAGCGCGGCGCCGAGCTGCACGGACCCGCCGCGCGCTGCCTGACCGCCGTCGCAGGACCCGAGGACCGGCCGCGGATCGTCGAGGCCGCCCGCAGCGGACCCGACGGGGCGCGCTGCGCCGCCCTGCACTACCTTGCCGAGTCCCGGGACCCCGCCGTCCTCGACCTGATCGAGGCCGCAGCCGGCGGTGCCTCGCGTACGGTCGCCGAGGTCGCCGTCGCCGCGTTCGAGCGGATGTGCGGCGAGGCCGCCGTCGACCGCGCCCGGGGCTGGGTCCACCGGCCCGACGCCCTCGGCGCCGCCGCCGGCGCCGTCCTCGCCTGCCGAGGCGGGGCCCAGGACTCCCTGCTCGTCCTCGGCGCGCTCCGCGAGACCGTCCGGGCCGAAGGCCCCGACGCCCCGGCCCTCTACGCCCTGGTCGACGGCGCCGGACGCCTCGGCATCGGCTGCGCCGCGCCCGTGCTGCGCCACGTCTACCGCGAGACCGCGTCCTCCCAGCTGCGCGGCAGGACCGCCCGCGCCCTCGCCGCCACCGACCCGACCTTCCCGACGGGCTTCGCCGTCGAGTGCCTCTGGGACTGCGAGGAGACCACGCGCGAGGTCGCGGCGCTGCACGCCGAGACGGGCGACGTCCGCGTGGCGGACCGCCTGCGCCGCCTCGCCGCCGACCCGGCCGAGGAGGCCGAGGTACAGACGGCGGTCCGCAACCGGATAGGCCCGGACCTCCAGGTCTGAACCCCGCGCGCCTGACGCGGGTCTTCGGCGCCCGCCCGGGGATGGGCGGGCGCCGAAGGGGCCAGTAAGGGCGGCGCGCTGCCGGGCAGGGGCGCTGCGGCGAGTGGTGGGCGCCGCGCGGGGCAAACGCTCATGGGACGTTCCCCGGGCGTCCAGATCCTCGTCGGCGGGAACACGCCAGGCGCGACGACAACACCGGTATGCGTGTCGTCATCGTCACCGAATCCTTCCCACCCGATGTCAACGGTGTGGCGCACTGCGCCCAGCAGACCGCGCGCCACCTCGTGCGCCGCGGACATGACCCGCTCGTCATCGCCCCGGCCGTCGCCGGAGCCACCGACACCCCGGACGCCGACGCCCCCTGCCCCGTCGTGCGCGTCCCCTCCCTGCCCCTCCCCGGCTACCCCCAGGTGCGCGTCGCCCTCCCCAGCCGCCGCCTCACCACCGCCATCGCCGCGCACCGGGCCGACGTCGTCCACCTCGCCAGTCCGTTCGTGCTCGGGGTGCGCGGAATGGCGGCCGCGACCCGCCTCGGACTGCCCGCCGTGGCCGTCTACCAGACCGACCTCGCCGGCTACGCCCGTACCTACATGGGCGCGGGCGAAGGTGCCGCCTGGCGCCGGCTGCGGGCCGTGCACGGCGCGGCCGACCGCACCCTCGCGCCGTCCACCGCCGCAACCCGTGACCTGGAGACGCACGGCATCGGCCGTATCCGGCTCTGGCGGCGCGGCGTCGACACCCTCCGCTTCCGCCCCGACCTGCGTGACGGCACCCTGCGCCGCGAACTCGCCCCGAACGGCGAACTCCTCGTCGGCTACATCGGCCGCCTCGCCCCCGAGAAGCGCGTCGAACTGCTCTCCGGCGTCTGCGCGCTGCCCGGCATACGGGTCGTGATCGTCGGCGACGGCCCCAGCGAACCGGCCCTGCGCCTTGCGCTTCCCGGCGCCCGGTTCCTCGGGCGCCGCACGGGCGACGACCTGGCGAGGATCTTCGCCTCGCTGGACGTGTTCGCCCACACCGGTCCGTACGAGACGTTCTGCCAGACCGTCCAGGAGGCGATGGCCAGCGGTGTCCCGGTCGTCGCGCCTGCGGCCGGCGGTCCGCTGGACCTGGTCGACCATCGCAGGACCGGGCTCCTCGTCCCCCCGGACGACATGGTCGCTCTCCGGAACGCGGTGGCCTCCCTCGCGGAGGCACCGGCCCTGCGGGGCGCCTACGGCCGTGCCGGCCGGGCGGCCGTCGAGGGCCGGACCTGGGAGGCCGTCGGCGACGAACTGATCGGCCACTACCTGGAGGTCCTGCGCGAGCGGACGGCGGTGGCGGCATGAGAGGCCCCGCGATGGACCGGCCCCTGCGCATCGTCCGGCTCGCCAACTTCGTCACCCCCACCTCGGGGGGTCTGCGCACCGCCCTCGAGCAACTCGGCCGCGGCTACCTCGCCGCCGGGCACGAGCCCGTCCTCGTCGTCCCCGGCGACGTGGAGAGTGACCGCGTCACCGACCAGGGACGGATCATCACCCTGCCCGGGCCCGTGCTGCCCGGCACCGGCGGCTACCGCGTACTCGCCGACCGGCGCCGCGTCCGCCGGATCCTGGAGGAACTCGCCCCGGACCGCATCGAGGTCTCCGACCGCACGACCCTGCGCTGGACGGGGGAGTGGGCGCGGCGCGCCCGGGTGCCCTCGGTGATGGTCTCCCACGAGACCGCCGACGGCGTCCTGCGGACGTGGGGCGTCCCTGGGGCCGCCGCGTCCCGCGCCGCCGACCGGCTCAACCGCCGTACGGCGTGGGCCTATTCGCGGATCGTCTGTACGACGGAGTGGGCGGAGCGGGAGTTCGTACGGATCGGGGCGAGGAACGTCCTGCGCGCGCCGCTCGGTGTGGACCTGGAGCGTTGCCGGCCGGGCCGGCACAGCGCCGCGCTGCGCGCCGAGCACGCCGGCGGCGAGGGGGTTCTGCTGCTGATGTGCTCGCGGCTCTCCGTGGAGAAGCGCCCGGGCACGGCCCTCGACGCCCTCGCCCACCTGCGGGGCCAAGGAGTCAGGGCCACGCTCGCCGTGGCCGGCGAAGGGCCGCTGCGGGGTGCGCTGGAGCGGCGGGCGCGGGAGGAACGGCTCCCGGTCCGCTTCCTGGGGCACGTGGCCGACCGCGAGGCCCTCGCCGACCTCCAGGCCTCCGCCGACCTGTGCCTGGCCCCCGGCCCTGCCGAGACCTTCGGTCTCTCGGCCCTGGAGGCCCTCGCCTGTGGCACGCCGGTCGTGGTGAGTGCGTCGTCGGCGCTCCCGGAGGTCATCGGCGACGCCGGCGCCTGCGCCACGGACGCTCCGGCCGACTTCGCGGCAGCCGTCCGCGCCCTGCTCGACCGCCCGGAGCCGGCCCGCCGCGCGGCGGCACGCGCGCGTGCCGAACTCTTCGGCTGGGACCGCTCGATCGCCGCCTTCCTCCACGCCCACGACGCGGCCCCGGCCACGATCCTCGTCCCGCCGCAGGAGGTGCGGACATGACCACGACGGTCCCGCCGACGGCGGACAGCCCGGAGTCCCTGGGGAAGCCGATGGAGCCGTCGGCCCCGGCGCCGGGCGCCACCGGGATATCGGATCCAACAGCCGGGATGTCGGATCCCACCGCCGGGACGTCGGATCCGTCTGTCGGGATGTCGGATCCGTCCGCCTGGATATCGGATCCAACCGCTCGGACATCGGATCCATCCGTCTGGATATCGGATCCAATCGCCAATCCGGGCGCCGCCCTCGCCCCCGACATCGACCAGACGCCCCTGCGCACCATCCCCGCCCCCCGGCGGGAACCCGGCCCCGCTCCACTGGCGCCCGCCCCGATACGGTTCGCCGTCCTCGGGGACTCCCTCAGCGAGGGCGTCGGCGACCGGGTCGACGGTGCCTGGCGCGGCTGGGCGGCCCTGCTCGCCGAAGGCCTGGCCGGGCCCGGCCGGCGGCTGGAGTTCCGGAACCTCGCCGTCAGCGGCGCCCAGAGCCGGGAGGTCGCAGAGCGCCAGGCCCCCGAGGCGGTGGCGTTCCGGCCGGACCTCGCCTCCGTCGTCGTCGGGGTCAACGACACCCTGCGGCACACCTTCGACATCGAACAGCTCGCCCGCCGCCTCGACCGCGTCTGCGCGGACCTCACCGCGGGCGGAGCCGTCCTCCTCACCGCCTGCCTGCCCGATCCCGGCCGAATGCTTGCTCTCCCCACGCCGCTCGCCCCCCTCGCCCGGCGCCAGAAGGCCGTCAACACCCTCGTCCACGCGCTCTCCGCCCGCTACGACGCCGTCCACCTCCATCTCGCCGACAGCACGTGGACCGACGACCGGACCCTGTGGAGCGCCGACCGCCTCCACCCCGGCGAGCGCGGCCACCGGGCGATCGCCGCACGTTTCCACGCCCTCCTGGCCGCCCGCGACCTCGCCCACGGCACACCGCCCTCTCCCGACCCCCAGCAGCCGCCGCCCACCCGTACGGAAGCGGTGCTCTGGCTCGCCACCGCCGGCACCGGCTGGGTGCTCCGGCGCTGCCACGACCTGCTGCCCCAGCTGCTGCACCTGGCGGGCGCCGAGCTGCGGCACCGGGCGCGCGGCACCGACGCCCGGCTCGACCTGAAGGCCGAACAAGCCCTGACGGCCGCCCTCGCGGCCGTGTCGCTGGACGCCCCGGTGGCCACAATGGGGGAATGACCGGGCGCTGGGAGTTCTGGATCGACCGAGGCGGCACGTTCACCGACATCGTGGGCCGGCGGCCCGACGGGCGGCTCGTCACCCGCAAGCTGCTCTCCCACGACCCCGCACGCCCCCATGACGCGGCCGTCGCCGGCATCCGGCTCCTCCTCGGACTCGGCCCCGACGAACCCGTTCCCGCCGAGCGGGTCGCCGTCGTCAAGATGGGCACGACCGTCGCCACCAACGCCCTCCTGGAGCGGCGCGGTGAACCGACCGTCCTCCTCGTCACCGAGGGCTTCCGGGACGCGCTGCGCATCGCGTACCAGAACCGGCCCCGGCTCTTCGACCGCCACATCGTGCTCCCCGAGGCCGTCCACGAGCGCGTCGTCGAGGTCCCCGAACGGGTCGACGCCCAGGGCCGGACCGTACGCCCCCTCGACGAGGACGCCGTCGCCCAGGCGCTGCGGGCCGCCCACCGCGACGGCTACCGCTCCGCCGCCGTCGTCCTCCTGCACGGCTACCGCAGCCCCGCCCACGAGAGCCGGGTCGCCGCCCTCGCCCGCGCAGTCGGCTTCACCCAGGTCAGCTGCTCCCACGAGGTCAGTCCGCTGATCAAACTCGTCCCGCGCGGCGACACCACCGTCGTGGACGCCTACCTCTCCCCGATCCTGCGCCGGTACGTCGACGAGGTCGCCCGCGAACTCGCCGGGATCCGGCTCATGTTCATGCAGTCCAACGGCGGCCTGCGGGAGGCCGCCCACTTCCGGGGCAAGGACGCCGTCCTGTCCGGACCCGCCGGAGGCGTCGTCGGCATGGCCCGGACCTCCGGACAGGCCGGGTTCGACCGTGTCATCGGCTTCGACATGGGCGGCACGTCCACCGATGTGTCGCATTACGCGGGCGAGTTCGAGCGTGAACTCGGTACACAGGTCGCGGGCGTCCGGATGCGCGCCCCCATGATGAACATCCACACCGTCGCGGCGGGCGGCGGCTCCGTCCTCCACTACGACGGCAGCCGCTACCGTGTCGGCCCCGACTCCGCGGGCGCCGTCCCCGGGCCCGCCTGCTACGGCCGGGGCGGGCCCCTGACGGTCACGGACGCCAACGTGATGCTCGGCCGCGTCCAGCCGGCCCACTTCCCCGCCGTGTTCGGCCCCGAGGGCGACCGGCCGCTCGACGACACTGTCGTACGGGAGGGGTTCGCCGACCTCGCCCGGGAGATCGGCGACGGCCGCACCCCCGAGGAGGTCGCCGCCGGCTTCCTGGAGATCGCCGTCCTCAACATGGCCAACGCCGTCAAGAAGATCTCCGTCCAGCGCGGCCACGACATCACGCGGTACGCCCTCACCAGCTTCGGCGGCGCCGGCGGTCAGCACGCCTGCGCCGTCGCCGACGCCCTGGGCGTCGACACCGTCCTCGTACCGCCGCTGGCCGGTGTTCTCTCGGCGTACGGCATCGGGCTCGCCGACGCCACCGCCATGCGCGAGCAGTCCGTCGAGGCGGAGCTCGACGCGGACGGGACGCACGCGCGCGTGACGGAGCTCTGCGCCGAACTCGCCGAACGGACCCGGCAGGAGCTGCGCGCCGACGGACTGCCCGACTCCGCGATCACGACCCACGCGCGCGTGCTGCTGCGCTACGCCGGTACCGACGCGAGCCTCCAGGTCGACCTCGCCACGGCCGAGCGGATGCGCGAGGCCTTCGAGGAGGTCCACCGGGCACGGTACGCCTTCACCATGGACCGGCCGCTCGTCGTGGAGGCCGTCTCCGTGGAGGCCGTGGGACCCGCCGGACCCCACGGTCCCGTGCTCGTCGACGCGACGGCCCGGGAAGGGGAAGAGGACCGGGAACGGACCCCCGAGCCCCGGGCGACCGTACGGATGCACAGCGGCCGCACGGCCGCCGACACCCCGCTGTACCGCCGGGAGGACCTCCGCCCCGGCGACACCGTCATCGGGCCCGCGATCCTCGCCGAGGCCGACGCCACCACGGTCGTCGACGCGGGCTGGCGGGCCGCGGTCGCCGACGGCGGACACCTCCTCCTCACGCGCGCGACGCCCCGCCCCGCGCGCGTGGCGGTCGGCACGGACGTCGACCCCGTCCTCCTGGAGGTCTTCAACAACCTCTTCATGGCGATCGCGGAGCAGATGGGCGTACGCCTGGAGAACACCGCCCACTCCGTCAACATCAAGGAGCGGCTGGACTTCTCCTGCGCCCTGTTCGACCCCGAAGGCAACCTCATCGCCAACGCGCCCCACATCCCCGTCCATCTCGGCTCCATGGGGGAGTCCATCAAGGAGGTGCTGCGGCGGGGCGGCGACACCCTGCGTCCCGGTGACGTCTACGCGATCAACGACCCGTACCACGGCGGCACCCACCTGCCGGACGTCACGGTCGTGACCCCGGTCTTCGACGAGGCGGGCCGTGAGCTGCTCTTCCTCGTCGCCTCGCGCGGTCACCACGCCGAGATCGGCGGGGTCACCCCCGGGTCCATGCCCGCCTTCAGCCGGACCGTCCACGAGGAGGGCGTCCTCTTCGACAACTGGCTGCTCGTACGGGGCGGCCGACTGCGCGAGGACGAGACGCGGGACCTGCTCACCGGTGCCCGGTACCCGTCCCGCGACCCGGACACCAACCTCGCCGACCTCCGCGCCCAGATCGCCGCCAACGAGAAGGGGATCGAGGAACTACGCGCCATGGTCGACCAGTTCGGTCTGGACGTCGTCCACGCCTACATGCGGCACGTGCGCGCGAACGCCGAGGAGTCCGTACGGCGGATCGTGGCCGGCCTCCGGGACGGCTCGTACCGTTACGAGACGGACGGCGGCGCGGTCATCCAGGTGGCGGTCCGCGTCGACCGCGAACGGCGCTCCGCCGTCCTCGACTTCAGCGGTACGTCCCCCCAGCTGCCGGGGAACGCCAACGCGCCCACGTCCGTCGTCATGGCCGCCGTCCTGTACGTCTTCCGGACCCTCGTCGACGACGACATCCCCCTCAACAGCGGCTGCCTGGAGCCCCTGGACGTCCGGGTGCCGCCCGGCTCGATGCTCGCGCCCACCTACCCGGCGGCGACGGTCGCCGGGAACGTGGAGACCTCCCAGGCGGTGACCGGCGCCCTCTACGCGGCCCTCGGCGTCCAGGCGGAGGGCTCGGGCACGATGAACAACCTGACGTTCGGCAACGCGCGCGTGCAGTACTACGAGACCGTCGCGAGCGGCTCGGGCGCGGGCGAGGGCTTCGACGGGGCCGACGCCGTCCAGACCCACATGACCAACTCCCGGCTCACGGACCCCGAGATCCTGGAGTGGCGCCACCCGGTCCGGGTGGACTCCTTCGCCGTGCGGACGGGCAGCGGCGGGACCGGCCGGTGGCACGGCGGCGACGGCGTCGAACGCCGGATCCGCTTCCTGGAGCCGATGACCGTGACCCTGCTGACCGGCCACCGCCGGGTCCCCCCGTACGGGATGGCCGGCGGGGAGGCGGGGAAGCTTGGCGAGAACCTGGTCGAACGCGCCGGCGGCACGACCGAGCACCTCGACGGCGTCGACACCACCGAGGTCGCCCCGAACGACGTCCTCGTCCTGCGGACCCCGGGCGGCGGGGGCTACGGCACGCCCTGACCGGGGCCGAGTCCGGGCGCGCCTGGTTCCGTGGGTGTCCCGGACTGTCCCGGACGGACGCCCCGCTGGACGGCCGCACCGGGCGGCGGAAGTGTGCTGCCCAGGCAATCCGACAGAGCGAGCCGACACACCGACCGACACGGTCCCACCCGAGGAGCAGCCATGCGCCTACGTCGTACCGCCACCACCGCGGGTACCCTCTTCGCCGCCCTGGCCCTGGGCATGACCACGGCCGGCAGCGCCCACGCCGCCGAGATCACCAAGACGTCCGGCACGTCGGCCAAGGGAGGGTGGGGCGCCGGCACGGTCTACGTGGACACCGTGTTCCACGACGTGACGTACCTCAAGGTCTGCGACTACGGCAACCCGGACAGCCGGCGCGCCACCGCCGAGATCTGGCGCACCTCGGACCGCGCGTACTACTCCTACGTGGACGCCGAGCACGGCTCGGGCAGCTGCAACGACGACGACACCTGGCTCCCGGGGGTGATCCCCGCCGGCACGTACACGCTCCGTGTCTGCGTGCGCAACGGCGCCCAGGGTGCCTTCGAGGCCTGCGGCAGCCGTCAGTTCACCGTCTGACCGACGGACTCGGCGGCGCCTCGGCCCAGCGGTACGAACCGGACCACCGTCCCCGGCACGGCCTGCGCCGCGGCCGCCAGGTCCTCCTCCCGGACCACCGCCACCACCGGATAGCCGCCGGTCGTCGGGTGATCGGCGAGGAAGACCACCGGGCGCCCGTCCGGGGGGACCTGGACCGCGCCCAGGACCATCCCCTCGCTGGGGAGTTCGGCCGTCACCGCCCGTTCGAGAGACGGCCCCTCGGTGCGCAGACCGATCCGGTTGGTGGCCGGGGAGACCCGGTACGCGCGCGTGGCCAGGGTGCGCAGCGCCGCCGGGGTGAACCAGTCGTGGCGCGGCCCGAGCCGGACCCGCAGGACGAGTTCGTCCGCCGGGCCCGGCCACGGGGGAGCGTCGGCCCACCCCGGCGGGGTGGACTCCGCTCCCAGCGGCAGCACGGCACCGTCCGCGAGCGGCGCCGGGCCGAGCCCCGACAGCAGGTCGGTGGAGCGGCTGCCGAGGACGGGCTCGACGGCGAGCCCGCCGCCGAACCCCACGTACGCGCGCAGGCCACGGGTGGCAGGCCCGATGTCGAGCAGCGCACCCGCCGGGACCCGTACCGCCGTGCCCCAGGCGACCGGCCGGCCGTCCACGGTGACCGCGCACGGCGCGCCGCCCACGGCCACGGTGACCGGGCAACGGGGCCGCACCGCGCACCCGTTGACGGTGGTCTCCAGGACCGCCGCGTCCTCCGCGTTGCCCACCAGACGGTTCACCCGTCGCGCCGCCCCCGGATCCAGCGCCCCGGAGCGGGGCACGCCCAGGTGCGCGTAGCCGGTCCGCCCCAGGTCCTGCACGGTGGTGAGCGCTCCGGCCCGTACCACCGCGAGAGCACGATCGGTCACCGGCTCTCCACCACGAAACGCACCCGGGCACCGGGCGTGAGCAGCGCGGCGGGCTCGCGGTCCGCGTTCCACAGCACCGCGTCCGTGGACCCGATCAACTGCCAGCCGCCGGGGGAGGAGCGCGGATACACCCCCGTGTACGGCCCCGCGAGCGCGACCGACCCGGCCGGGACGGACGTGCGCGGCGTCGCCCTGCGCGGCACCTGGTACTGCTCGGCGAGACCGGTCAGATACCCGAAGCCGGGCGCGAAGCCGCAGAACGCGACCCGGAACTCGGTGGCCGAGTGGATCCGCACCGCCGTCTCCACGGACACCCCCCAGAGCGCGGCGACCTCCGCCAGGTCGGGACCGTCGTAACGGACCGGGACCTCGACCGCCCGCTCCACGCGCGCGTGGAGCGGCGGAATCGTCCACTCCCGTAGCTGCCCCGCCAGCAGGTCCGGGGCGTCGACCCCGTCGAGCAGCACCGTCCGCGCCGCCGGCACGATCTCCCGTACGGACGGCAGGACCCCGCCCGCGCGCCGCCGCAGCAGCTCGGCGTGGAACGCCTCCGTCTCCGTGCCGCTCCCCAGCTCCACCAGCAGCGCCCGCTCGCCCACCCGGTACACCCGTCGCGCCTTCATGCGAACGCCTCCACCCGCACGCCGGTGGCCTCCAGCTCCGCGCGCACCCGCCGGGCGAGGCCCACCGCGCCCGGGGTGTCGCCGTGCAGGCAGAGCGAGCGCGCCCGCACGGCGACGGACGTGCCGCAGTGCGCGGTGACGACGCCGAACCGGGCCATGGACACCGACCGTTCGACGACCTCCGCCGGGTCGGTGACGACGGCCCCCTCCTGCCCCCGTGGCAGCAGGGAACCGTCGGCCGTGTACGCCCGGTCGCCGAACGCCTCGGTCACCACCGGCAGCCCCGCCTTCCGGGCCGCCTCGTGGAGCCGCGAGCCGGGCAGCCCGAGCACCGGAAGACCGGCCCCCTCGGGCCGTCCGCCCGGCAGTCCGCCTCCCGCGAGCAGCACCCCCTCGACGACCGCCGCCGCCTGGACCTCGTCACGGACCACCCGGTTGTACAGCGCGCCGTGCGGCTTGACGTACGAGACCCGCGCACCGGCCGCCCGCGCGAAGACGTCGAGCGCCCCGATCTGGTACGCGATCTCGGCCGCCAGCTCGTCCGCCGGCACGTCCATCGACCGCCGGCCGAAGCCGGCCAGGTCCCGGTAGGAGACCTGGGCCCCGATCCGTACGCCCCTCGCCGCCGCCAGCTCGCAGACGCGGCGCATGGTGACCGCGTCCCCGGCATGGAAGCCGCAGGCCACGTTGGCGCTGGTGACGACGGAGAGCAGCTCCTCGTCGTCCGTGAGCGTCCAGCGGCCGAAGCCCTCGCCGAGGTCGGCGTTGAGATCGATCGAGGCCCAGGTCATGGTCGTTCCTTCCGTCACGTGCGGCAGTGCGGGCGGCTCAGGCCGCCACGCGGTACTCGGAGTCGCGCACGTCGGTGACGAGCATCCGCCCCGGCGCGTGGGTGATCGCGAACGGCGGCCGCGAGGCCGTCACGGCGGCCTGCGGGGTGACCCCGCAGGCCCAGAAGACGGGCACGTCCCCCGGCTCCGCGACGACCGCATCACCGAAGTCCGGGCGGTCCAGGTCGTCGATGCCCAGCGCCGCCGGATCGCCCGCGTGCACGGGCGCCCCGTGGACGGCGGGCAGCAGCCCGCTGATCCGCCGCGCCGTGTCCACCAGCCCCGCCGGTACGTGACGCATCGACACGACCATCGGGCCGCGCAGCCGCCCGGCGGGCCGGCACGCGCGGTCGGTGACGTACATCGACACGTTCCGGCCCTGGTCGACATGGCGCAGCGGCACTCCGGCCGTCGCGAGGGAGGCCTCGAAGGTGAAGCTGCAGCCGATCAGGAACGACACGAGATCGCCGCGCCAGTAGGCGGTCACCTCGGTCGGTTCGTCGACGAGTCGACCGTGCTCCCAGACGCGGTAGCGCGGGATGTCCGTCCGCAGATCGGCTCCGGGAGCGAGCTCCGTGGTCCACGCCCCCACGTCGGTGACGTCCAGGACGGGGCACGGCTTGGGGTTGCGGGTGCAGAAGAGCAGCACGTCGTACGCCCAGTCCGCGGGCACCGAGATGAGATTGGCCTGCGCGTGGCCGGGAGCCCAGCCTGCCGTGGGAGCGGTGGATCCGGCACGGGCACGCGCGCGTGCCGTCCGCGGGTCGGGAACGGCCGTGGACGTCATACCAGTTCCTTTCCGCGGGTCTCCGGCAGACCGAGCAGCGCGAGGACCGCGAGGCCGTAGCCGATCGCCCCGAAGACCAGCGCGCCGCCGACGCCCCAGCTCTCGGAGAGGAAGCCCACCAGCGTCGGGAAGACCGCGCCCACCGCGCGCCCGGTGTTGTACGTGAAGCCCTGTCCCGTGCCCCGTACCGCCGTCGGGTACAGCTCGGCCAGGAAGGAACCGAACCCGCTGAAGATGGCCGACATGCAGAAGCCGAGCGGGAATCCGAGGACGAGGAGCAGCGTGTTCGCCCCCGGCGGGATGTTCGTGTACGCGAGGACGGACAGCGCCGACAGGGCGGCGAAGAGTGCGATGTTCTTCTTCCGGCCGAGCCGGTCCGTGAGGTATCCGCCGGTCAGGTAGCCGATGAAGGCGCCGGAGATGAGGAAGGTGAGATAGCCGCCGGTGCCGACGACCGTGAGCCCCCGCTCGGTCTTCAGGAAGGTGGGGACCCAGGTGGCGAGGGTGTAGTAGCCGCCCTGCACACCGGTGGAGAGCAGCACCGCGAAGAGCGTGGTGCGCAGCAGCGACGGCTTGAAGATGGCCGTGAACGAGCCGCGCTCGGCCGAGCCGCGTCGGACTTCGGCGGCCTGCGGGGCGTCCTCGACGTTCCGCCGGACATAGACGACCAGCAGCGCGGGCAGGGCGCCCGTCCAGAACATGACCCGCCAGGCGAGGTCGGCGTCGACGAACGCGAAGACCAGGGTGTACACGATCACCGCGAGCGCCCAGCCGGCCGCCCAGGCGCTCTGGATGCCGCCGAGCGTACGGCCCCGGTGCTTGGCGGAGGCGTACTCGGCGACCAGGATCGCCCCGACCGCCCACTCGCCGCCGAAGCCGAGGCCCTGGAGGGCCCGGAAGACCATCAGGGTCTCGTAGTTGGGCGCGAAGCCGCACAGGACCGTGAAGAGGGCGTAGGTGGCGACCGTGATCATCAGCGCCTTCACGCGGCCGATGCGGTCGGCCAGGATGCCGGCCAGTGCGCCGCCGATCGCCGAGACGACCAGGGTGACCGTGGTCAGCAGGCCGGTCTGGCCCTTGTCGAGGCTGAAGTAGGCGGCGATGGCCACCATCGAGAGCGGCAGGGTGAAGAAGTCGTAGGAATCCAGGGCGTATCCCCCGAACGCGCCGCCGAAGGCGCGGCGGCCGCGCGGCCCGAGGGCGCGCAGCCAGGCGAACGCCCCCGTGTCGTCGGGCCGTTCGCCCTGGGTCTGTTGCTGGGTCTGTGTCGTGCTCATCTGCACCTCGCAGAGGGTGAGGAGCGTGCCTGAGAGACGTACTGAGGGACCGTGCGGTGTCGCCAAGGTAGGGGATTGTTGAACGATCCGACAAGAGGCGTGTCGTCACGTTCTTGTTTCCGGGAAGGACCTGCGATTGACTCGGCCGCGTACGTCGAGAGGAACGAGGCACGGTGGGCGGAATCGGCGGAATCGGTGAACCGGCTGGGCTCGGTGGACTCGCTGACGACCGGGCGCTGCTCGGGCGAACCAGCACGGCTGAGCGGGTCGCGGACATCCTGCGCACCCGGATCGCCGAGGGCTTCTTCCCGCCCGGCACCCGTCTCTCCGAGGACGCCATCGGCGGCGCGCTCAAGGTGTCCCGCAACACCCTGCGCGAGGCGTTCCGCCTGCTCACCCACGAGCGGCTGCTCGTCCACGAACTCAACCGGGGCGTCTTCGTCCGGGTCCTGGCCGTCGAGGACGTCGACGACATCTACCGCACCCGCCGGCTCGTCGAGTGCGCCGTGGTCCACGGCCTGGGGGAGCCGCCGTTCGCCGTCGACGGCCTCGTCGCGGCGGTCGAGGAGGGTGAGGTGGCGGCCCGCGCGGAGGACTGGAAGGGCGTCTCCACCGCCAACATCCACTTCCACCGCGAACTGGTGGCCCTGGCGGGCAGCGCCCGCACGGACGAACTGATGCGGGGCGTGCTTGCCGAACTCCGCCTCGCCTTCCACATCGTGGACGACCCGCGCGGGCTGCACGAGCCTTATCTCGTACGAAACCGGGAGATTCTGCAAGCCCTGCGCGCAGGTGACCGCCCGAGCGCCGAACGCCTCCTGGCCCGCTACCTCGACGACTCCCGCACCCGCATCGTCGAGGTGTACGCGAAGGCGGTCGACGAACCGGAGCGGGCGGACGCCTGAGGGGGTGAGCCGGGCGGGCAGGTCTGGGGGACGGAGCCCTGGGGGCGCGCCTCACAGGCCGCGCCCGTGTCGGCACGCCGTCCTGCCCGACGGGGTCGTATCTGCGCCGTTTCGACCGTTGTCAGTTCGAGGACCTAATCTGTGCACCGTGACTTCGCCTGCCTCGACGGACTTCGTTCCGCCCCAGCTCAGCGCGGGGCCGCGGCCCGCGCCGGGCCCGGCCGCCGACGAAGGGCTCGCGCGGCGCCTCCGCGCGCTCGCGTGCACCGCCCCGCTGCACGACCTGGACACGCGCAAGGCGAACCTGGCCGGTGAGTACTCGGTCTACGCGATGGCCGAGGTCGCCCTCTCGGCCATCGACCTCGTCACACTCAACATGGACTTCGACACGGGCGCGGACCACGAGCAGATCGTCGCCCGCCTGCTGCCCCGCGTCGCCGCCCAGGCCCCCGCCCGCCCCGCCGCCGAGCACGACCGGGTCGCGCGCTGGGTCCTGGAGAACCTGATCAACGTCGGCAGCGTGGACCGCGGCTTCCGCGCCGTCTACGGCACCTTCGGCGCGGACGGCGTCTACACCCGCCGCGACTACGACTTCAAGCTGATCGAAGAGGTCCCCGGCTACGGCGGCGGGGTCTACCTCCGTACGACCGACGAAGCGGTCAACGTGCTCGTCGGCGCCCTCGACACCGACGTCACCAGCGCCCAGATCGCCGCCGAGGTCAAGCTGGAGGTCCTGATCAGCCGGGGCCGCCTCGCCGACGCCCAGCTCGCCGCCGAGCAGGCGCGCTACCGCACGGTGCAGTACGCCGAGACCCTCCGCAAGACCCTGGAGGCGACCCGCCGGAACGTGCGCGCGGTGGACTGGCTCCAGGCCGTCCCGGACATGATCGCCGAGGCCCTCGACCACGTGGCCGACCGCTACCGCCACGAGAACGCGATCCTCACCAACATCCGCAAGGCCCGTGACGAGGCCGAAGACCCTGAGCACAAGCGCCGCGCCGCCGAGCTGGTCGACATCGTCAAGGACTGCATCCGCCGCCACACCCAGCTCCAGTCCCGTCTCCTGGAGGCGGGCCCGCTCTTCCGCGCGGAGCAGGACCGGCAGGCCTTCGCCGCCCCGACGTCGTACACCGGAATAGACCTGTACGGTCAGCTCGTCGCGCCGATCCTGCCGCTCCCCGTCGAGCAGGCGACCAGGGTCACGGACGCGTTCTTCGCCCGCGGCACCGGACTGCGCACCCCCGCGTCCGTGCGCGTCGGCGACCTCGTCGACATGCTCCTCACCCCGCCCGTCGAGCGCGAGCACCTCGGCGCCGAGATGCCCGAGCCGGACCTGATCGCCACGCCCGACGACAGCCGCTTCAGCGAGGAGCAGCTGGCGAGCGCGAGGGAGCTGCTGGACCTGGAGCACGACGCCCCGCGCCGCCTCTCCGGCCTGCTCGCCGAGGCCCGCCTCCGCGACCCCGGCGACCCCGACCTCCCGTACCTGGTCGCCCTCCTCGCCGTCCACGCGGCGAGCCCCCCGGTCGGCACGGCATACCGCCAGGGCGAGGAGCGCCTGCTCTTCGCGGTGGACGACGGCACCCAGCTCGACGACCCGGAGTTCGGCGGCGCGGACCTGATAGTGGGTACGGCGCTTCTGGACGCACTCGGCATGGCGGCGGACCGCACGGAGGCCTCATGACCACCGACCAGGCGGCCCCCCGGACGACTACCGAGGCCGTCCTCGCGACGGAGCACGCGGAGGAGGCCCCGACGCCCGGCGCGGACCTGGCCCCGATGACGGAGCTGACCTCAGGCACGGAGCTCACCTCAGGCACGGAGCCGCCCCCGGGCGCGCCCTCGAACCCCGGAGCGAACCCCGTCCCCGACGGCGGCCCGAAGGCGGACGCCGAGCCCGCCCCCGCGATGCCCATTCCCTCCATGGTCCTGGGGGTCGTGCCCGTGCCCCCGTCCACGCCGGCCCGGCGGAGCCCCGCGCCGTACGTGCGGGCCATGCGGTTGGCCGTCACACGCCCGGTCGAGCCCGCGAAGACGCAGCGGCGTCCCGCCGTGCAGGTGACCCCGGTCCGCCTCCCGCTGGCCCGCCCCGTACCGACCGCACCACCGACCGCACCCCCCACGACTCCGTCGACTCCCACGAGCCCGACGACCCGAACCACCCGTACCGAGGAGCCCCAGCCGTGAGCGAACACCACGCCGAGCACGCCGACGCGTGGAGCGAGCCGGAGCACCCGCACACCCCCGCCGCACCGCACGCCGTCACCCCCGCCGACGCGGCCGACGCGGCGCGGCTCGTCTCGTTCGGCCTGCAGCCCAAGCTGCTGCCCGCGCGCGACGCCGAATACACCGAGCTCCTCCGGCGCTACCGCGAGGACCCCGCGTTCGCCCGCCTCGCCGACGCCGTCGCGACCGGCCTCGGACTCGTCGTCCTGGAGGTCTCCCCGCGCGCGGGGATGGCCGTCACCGCCGGCGAGGACTCCGTCTTCGCCGTCCGCATGGGCGACTACGCCCGCCGCGCCAACACCGACTCCGCCGACCGCTTCCTGCACGGCCTCGCCCACCTCGCCGTCGCCGCGATGGCCTTCCCCCGCCCGGAGGACCTCGCCGACGACGGCTACATCGGCCGTCTCACCGTGAACGGCGTCGACGCCTTCGTACGCCAGGCCTGCCGCCGCCTGGAGGAGCGCGCGGAGGAGCAGGGCGAGAACACCGACCCGGCCTCCGACGCCCCCGGCCTGGAGGCCGCCTGGCGGATCTACGCCCGGCGCAGCGCCACCGGTGCCACCAAGGACGCCCGCCGCCTCGCGGGCTCCACCACCGGCATCGTCGGCAAGGCCGTCGCGTTCCTCACCGACTCCGGCTTCCTCCAGCGCACCGGCGACGACGCGGGCGGCGCCTACCGCACCACCGCCCGTTACCAGCTCCAGGTCCGTGACATGGCGGGCAGTGCCGCCATGGCCGAACTCCTCGACCTCGGCGTCGTCCCCGTCAGCGACGGCACCGCGACCCTCCTCCCGCCGCCCGAGGGCGACGACCTGGAGCTCGCCGCCGACGCCGGCCTGCCCTTCCACGCATGACCGCCCCACGCAGACCGCCCCGCGCATGACCGCCCAGGCGTAACCCCCCCCCGTATTCGCCCCCACGTACCGACCAGACTTCAGCAGTTTCAGAAGACGACTGAGAGCCCCGCCGCCATGTACGAGTTGTCCCGGGTCCGCCTCTACTCCATCGGTCCCGCCGGTGCGCGCTACGCCGACACCGTCCTGGACCTGCGCGGAGTCGGCGCGCCCGTGCCCAACCCCGCCCCCACCCAGGCGGAGTTCTTCGAGGAGGAGCCGGTCGGGCCGCCACGCCGCCCCGCCCCGGCGGGCGTGCTCTTCCTGGAGAACGGCGGCGGCAAGTCCGTCCTCCTCAAGCTGATCTTCTCGGTCATGCTCCCCGGCCACCGCAACACCCTCGGCGGCGCGAGCTCCGGCGTGCTGCGCAAGTTCCTGCTCGCCGACGACTGCGGCCACGTCGCCCTGGAGTGGCAGCACACCCTCACCGGAGAGCTCGTCGTCGTCGGCAAGGCCAGCGAGTGGCGGGGGCGCCAGGTCTCCAACGACCCCCGGAAGTTCGCCGAGGCCTGGTACTCCTTCCGGCCGGGCCCCGGACTCAGCCTGGACAACCTGCCCGTCGCCGAGGCCACGTCCGTCCGCCCGCCCGTCGAGGGCGCGTCCGGCGCGCAGGGCCGCCGCCGCACCATGAAGGGCTTCCGCGACGCCCTGACGGAGGCGGGCAAGGCGTACCCGCACCTGGAGGTGTACTGGGAGGAGATCCACGACCGCTGGAACGAACACCTCGGCGACCTGGGCCTCGACCCCGAACTCTTCCGCTACCAGCGGGAGATGAACGCCGACGAGGGTGAGGCCGCCGGCCTCTTCGCGGTCAAGAAGGACTCCGACTTCACCGACCTTCTCCTGCGCGCCGTCACCGACACCCGTGACACCGACGGTCTCGCCGACCTGGTCAGCGGCTTCGGCAACAAGCTCGGCCGACGTGCCGAACTCACCGCCGAGCGCGACTTCACCGCCGGGTCCGTCGACCTCCTCGGCCGCATCGTCGAGGCCGCCGACACCCGGGCACGCGCGCGTGACGTGCACGCGGGGGCCGAGCGCCGCACCCGTACGCTCGCCCGTCGGCTCTCCGCCCGCGCGACCGAGGAACGCGCCCGTACGGCCGAGCTCGCCCAGCAGGTCACCTCCGCCGCGCACGCCGTCTCCGAGGCCGAGTCCGCGCGCGCCCGCAGCTCCCTCATCGCGGCCGAACTGGCCTTCCGCCACGCCTCCCTGGCCCTCACCGTCGCCGAGAAGGGTGCCGCCTCCCAGCGGCGCGAGCTCATCGAGGCCCGCACCCTGCACTCCGCCTGGCAGGCCGCCGAGGCCGTGCTCCGCCACCGGGCCGCGAGCGACCGCTCCGCGCGCGTGGCCGCCGCGATCCGCGAGGCCGAACGCGACGCCGCCCCCGCGCTGGCCGCCCGGGCCAAGGCCGCCGCCGACCTCGTACGGGCCCTGCACGCGGCCGCCGAGGACGGCGAACGGCACGCCGCCGAGGAGGAGGAGCGCTCCGCCGCCCTCCAGGAGGCCGGCGAGACCGCCCACCGCGACGCCACCGTCGCCGCGACCGAGGCCCAGCGCGCCCGCAGCGAGGCCGGCCACCTGCGCCAGCGCCTCGCCGAGGTCGAGCAGGAGACGGCCGAGGCGGTACGGGCGGGCTGGCTCGACGACTCCGCCCCCGACGCCGACCCGGCCCGCGCGGCCCTCGCCGCGAGCGACGCCGAGAAGACCACGGTCGCCGCGTGGGACGCGGCCCGCGACACCGCCCGCTCGGCGGCCGACCGCGCCCGCGAGGCGGCCGCCGCCGAGTCCCGCGCCGAACTCGCCGCGGCCCGCGCCACGGACGCCGCCGAGGCCGCCGAGGCGGCCTACGAAGCCGAACGCCGCGCGGCGGAGTCACTCGCCGGCGACGCGCGCCTCGCCGAACTCCTCAGCCTGCCGCCGCAGTCGCCCGCCCCGCTGCCGGGCCAGCGCGTGGGCGAGAGCGACGGGGGAGCGGAGGGCCCCCCTCGGGCGGCAGCCGCGGACCCGTCGCCCGGCGACTCCGCCCCGGACGGTCGTGACGGCACCGGCGGTCCGCAGGCCCCGCACGGTCCTGAGGGGACCCACGGCCCGCTCACCGTCACCGAGTTCGACCGCTCCGCCGACGAACTACGGCGTCTGCTCGACCAGTCCATCGCCTCCGCCGAGCGCCAGCTCTTCGACCTGCGCACCGCCGCCGCCGACGACTCTCGCATCCTCGGCGCCCTCGGCGACGGCGGGCTGCTGCCGCCGGGCCCGGACGTGCTCGCCACCGTCGAGTACCTCGGCGAGCAGGGCATCCCGGCCCTCCCGGGCTGGCGCTACCTCGCCCAGGCCGTCGACCCGGCCGACCACGCCGCCGTCCTCGCCGCCCGCCCCGAGCTGGTCGACGGTGTCGTGATCACCGACCCCGTCTCGTACGCCCGCGCCCGCGAGGTGCTCAGCACGGCCGCCCTGCTGCCGCGCTCCACCGTCGCCGTCGGCACCGCCGCCGCGCTCCTGGCGCCCGTGCCGAACCCCGCGTCCGGCGACGACAGCAGCGCTGGTGACGTATTCCTCGTGCCGCCGAACCCGGCCATGCACGACGAGCACGCCGCCGACGAGGAGCGGCACGCCCTGCGTGCCCGCGCGGCCGCGCGCGACGAGGAGATCCGTCACCTCGCCGCCCGCCTCACCGGCGACCGCTCGCTCGCCGCCCGGATCGGTTCCTGGCGCGCCGACTGCCCGCCCGGCATGCTCGCCGAGCTCGCCGCCGCCGCCGCGACCGCCCGCGAGAGCGCCGAGGCGGCAGCGGCCACCCTCGCCGAGGCCCGTACGGCACGGGCGGAGGCCGACGAGGCCGCCGCCGACGCCGCCCGCGTACGCGACGAGCGGCAGGAGGCCGCCCAGCGGGCCCGCCGCGCCGCCGACGCCCTCGCCGGCCTGGCGTTCCGGCTGCGTGAGCGCTCCGCCTGGCAGGCCAAGCTCCGTGAACTGGCCGACGACGCCACCGAGTCGGAGGCCCGCGCCCAGACCTGCCTGGAGCGCGCCCGGGCCGCCGACGAGGACCGGCGCGCCGCCCAGCGCGCCGCCGACGACGCCCACCGCACCGCCCGCGCCCTGCGGGCCGAGCGCGCCGAGATCGCGGGCGCCCCCGACCAGCTCCCCGAGGCGGACGCCGACGCCCCGCGCACCGCGCTCCCCACCCTGCGCGAGGCGTACCGCGCCGCGTCCCAGCTGTACGAGAAGGTCGGCGTCGGAGCCGACCTCCGCGCCGAACAGGCCCGAGCCGAGAGCGACGAGTCCGCCGCGCTCGCCGAGCTGGACCGCCTCACCAACAAGGTCCGCGTCCGCGCCGAACAGCTCCTGGAGTCCACGGACGGCGCCGACGGCCCGTCCCGCCAGGCCGCCGCCGCCCGCGCCGAATCCCTCGTCCAGATGCTGGAGACCCGCGCGACCGAGGCGAGCGAGAAGCTCGGACGGCTGCGCGGCGAGGCCGAGCGTCTGGCCCCCGAGGACGGCGAGTCGCACACCGACCTGCCCGAGGACCTCGCCCCCGCCGACGCCGAGCACGCCCAGGCCCTGCTCCGTACCGCGACCACCGAACTCGCCGCCCGCAGCGACGCCCTGGAAGCCGCCCGCACCGCGCACGCCTCCCTCCTGCGGTCCCACCGCGCCGCCGAGGACGCCGCCGGGGGCTTCGACGAGACCGCGGCCCTCCTGCGCGACCTGCTCCGCGACCACACCGAGCACGAGGAGGAGGACGGTCCGGAGCCCTACCCCGGCACGCTGGAGGAGGCGCGGCAGACCGCCGCCGAGGCCCGCCGCTCACTGCGCGGCTGCGCCGCCGACCTCTCCGGGGCGGACGCCGCCGTCCGCGAGGCGAGCGACATCCTCGTCCGGCACGCCAACTCCACCCGCTACGAGCAGGTCCGCACCCCCGCTCGTCAGCAGATCCGCGAGCTGCCCGCCGCCGCGCTGCCCGAGCACGCCGCGAAGTGGGCCGAGGCCTTCGCGCCCCGGCTCCGCGTCCTCACCGACGAGCTGGAGCAGTTGGAGCGCAACCGCGACTCCATCGTCGACCGGCTCCGCGGCCTCGTGGAGTCCGCGCTGACCACGCTCCGCTCCGCGCAGCGGCTCTCCCGACTGCCCGAGGGGCTGGGGGAGTGGTCGGGCCAGGAGTTCCTGCGGATCCGCTTCGAGGAGCCGGACCAGGCCACGCTCACCGAGCGGCTCGGCGAGGTGATCGACGAGGCGACCCGTGCCGCCGTGAGGAAGAACTCCGACCTCCGCCGCGACGGTATGTCCCTGCTGCTGCGGGGTGTTCAGGCCGCCCTTGAGCCGCGCGGCATCGCCGTCGAGATCCTCAAGCCCGACGCCGTACTGCGGGCCGAGCGCGTACCGGTCGGGCAGATGGGCGACGTCTTCTCCGGCGGCCAGCTCCTCACCGCCGCCATCGCCCTCTACTGCACGATGGCCGCGCTGCGCTCCAACGACCGGGGCCGCGACAAGCACCGCCACGCGGGCACGCTCTTCCTCGACAACCCGATCGGCCGGGCCAACGCCACGTACCTGCTGGAGCTTCAGCGGGCCGTCTCGGACGCCCTCGGAGTCCAGCTGCTGTACACGACCGGTCTGTTCGACACGACCGCGCTCGCGGAGTTCCCGCTGGTCATCCGGTTGCGCAACGACGCGGACCTGCGGGCCGGACTGAAGTACATCAGCGTGGAGGAGCACCTGCGGCCCGGCCTTCCCCAGCCGACCGCCGAGGACGGCGCCGTCCACGGCGAGATCACCGCGACGAGGATGTTCCGCCGCTCGCAGGAGGACCAGCCGGCACACGCCGTACAGCAGTGAGGACGGCGAACGGCCCGGCCCCCCTGGGGGACCGGGCCGTTCGCCCTTCCGCCTGCTCGCCTCAGGCCGCCTCGGGCAGCGCCGGTGCTTCCGCGCGCCGCACGGCCGCGGCCTCCTGGCTGCCCGGATCACCTTCCGCCACCCGTGCGGCCTTCTGCGCCCGGCGTCGCTCGCGCCGCGACGGACGTGCCGTGCTGCTCGGCTCGGACACCACTCCGTTCCGCTGCCGCCACACCTGACGCGTCACCCACACATCGAGCACGCTCCAGGTCGCCACGACCGTGCTGCCCACCGTGGACAGCAGCATCGGAAACGCGAGCCACGAACTCGTGACCGCGCAGAAGAAGGCCACCACGGCCTGTACCAGTGTCACCGACGCGATCAGCACGGCCCGTACGGCGGCGGTGCGCACCGGGTCCGGCATACGTCGCCGGCCCTTCTCGTCCTCCACCCACAACTGCCGCGCGGACCGCGCCTCGTACTCCATCGTTTCGTCACTCCCCACCGCTGACCGTCCTCAGGGGTGGCTGCCCGCCTTGAGTGGCTTTACACGGACACACCCCTCCCCGTACACAAGACGATCAGTCGGGAGAAAAGGTTTCCCCAGGTCCGTACCGGAACGAAAAATTCCAGCCATCCGTTCGCCGGTCGACCGGAAAGCCCGCCCAAGTGTCCTGCGCCACATTGCGCAACCCCAACTCCTCGGATAGCGGGACATCTCCTGATCAACACTCACTCAAGAGGCTGAAAATCGCCTGGATGCGCCTTCGGGTTGGCTGTGATGCAGTAGTAGGCTCGCGCCGCCGATTGTTGAAGCTGATGGTTGACGCCTTGTGTTGACGCTGTGTGTTGACGCCACGCGTCGCACAGGAGGACCTCCGCGCCGGGCGGAGGCCCGGCCGAACTGGGGGAGGCCATGCGCTTTCGCGGGAAGTCCATCCGCCGGAAGATCGTGGCGTTGCTGCTCGTACCGCTCGTCTCCCTCACCGGCCTCTGGGGTTTCGCGACCGTGCTCACCGGCCGTGAGGCCGACCAACTCCTCGACGTCGGCTACATCGTCGAGAAGGTCGGCTACCCGATCGAGGACACCGCGCGAGTCATCCAGAAGGAGCGCCGCCAGTCGCTCGTCTACCTCGCCGACCCGCGCGCCGCCGACGCCCTCACCATCCTGCGCCAGCAACGCGAGGCCACCGACCGGCAGATCGCCCTCCTCCGACGCAACGCCGCCGACTCCGGCGTACGGGACGAGATGCGGCCCGTCGCCTCGCAGCGCCTCGACTCCCTCCTCACGGCCCTCGACGGACTGGACGCGCTGCGCCGCTCCGTGGAGAACCGCAGCCTTGGCCGGATCCAGGCGCTCGAGTTCTACAACCGCCTGGTCGACCCCTGTTACAGCTTCCTCACCACCCTCCACGCTCTGGAGAACGTGGAGATGGACAAGCAGGGCCGGGCCCTCGTCGGCGTCACCCGCGGCCGCGAGCTGCTCTCCCGCGAGGACGCCCTCGTCCTGTCCGCGCTCAAGTCCGAGCGCGTCACGGCCGAGGAGATCCGCGCGATCACCGACCTCGTCGCCCAGCGCAAGCTGCTGTACGAGGTGAACCTCGAAGTCCTGCCCACCGTCGAACGCGAGAGGTTCGAGCGGTACTGGGGCAGCCCCGACACCGAGCCGCTGCGCAGCGCCGAGGAGGAGCTGATCGCCGCGGGTCCGACCAAGGACCCGCGCACCGTCACCGCGGAGCGCTGGGAGGAGCGGGCCACTCCGGTCCTCGACGACCTCGCGCGGGAGAACACCGCTGCCGGCGACCGCTACCAGGACCGCGTCCAGCCCGCCGCCTACAGCGTGCTGCTCAAGGCCGGAATCGCCGGCGTCCTCGGCTTCCTCGCCCTGCTCGTCTCCGTCGTCGTCTCCGTCCGCGTCGGCCGTGACCTCGTCCGCGACCTGCGGCGGCTCCGCAAGGAGGCCCAGGAGGTCTCCGGCGTACGCCTGCCGAGCGTGATGCGCCGCCTCGCCGCGGGGGAGGTCGTCGACGTCGAGACCGAGGTGCCGCACCTGCGGTACGAGGACGACGAGGTCGGCCAGGTCGGCCAGGCCCTCAACACCCTCCAGCGGGCCGCCGTCGAGGCCGCCGTCAAGCAGGCCGAGCTCCGGCGCGGCGTCTCCGAGGTCTTCGTCAACCTCGCCCGCCGCAACCAGGTCCTCCTGCACCGCCAGCTGACCCTCCTCGACACCATGGAACGGCGGACCGAGGACACCGAGGAACTCGCCGACCTGTTCCGGCTCGACCACATGACCACCCGCATGCGCCGCCACGCCGAAGGCCTGGTGATCCTCTCCGGAGCCGCGCCCTCCCGCCAGTGGCGCAAGCCCGTCCAGCTCATGGACGTGGTCCGCGCGGCCGTCGCCGAGGTCGAGGACTACGAGCGCATCGAGGTACGCAGGCTGCCCCGGCTCGGCGTCGGCGGCCCTGCCGTCGCCGACCTCACCCACCTCATCGCCGAACTCCTCGAGAACGCGACGGTGTTCTCGCCCCCGCACACCGCCGTGCAGGTCCTCGGCGAGCGCGTCGCGAACGGCTTCACGCTCGAGATCCACGACCGCGGGCTCGGCATGAACCCCGACCTCCTGCTCGACGCCAACCTCCGCCTCGCCGAGACACCCGAGTTCGAGCTCTCCGACACCGACCGCCTCGGCCTGTTCGTGGTCAGCCGACTCGCTCAGCGCCAGAACGTCCGGGTCTCGCTGCAGCCTTCGCCGTACGGAGGGACCACCGCGGTCGTCTTCATCCCGGCCACCCTGCTCACCGACGCCCCCGAGACCGAGGGCAGCGGTTTCCGCCTGGACCGGACCACGCAGGCCCGCGGGCCCCAGGGCCGGTCCAACGGGGTGGGGGCCGACCCGTCGGGGCGCCGTCCCGCGCTCACGAAGGTGCCCACCGGCCCCACCGGCTCCACCCGCTCCGGCGCCCCCTCACTGCTCGACGACGCGCTGGGCGTGCCGCTCGACGGGCCCGTCGAGCTCGAAGCGCCCCTCGGCGCGGGCGGTTTCGACGAGCTGCTCGCCCCCTCCGCGGGGGACCTGGAGGACACCGAGAGCGAGCGCGGCGGCCTCTTCCGGCCCCGGGGCCACCGCCGCGGCCTCGCACCCGCCCCCGCGCCGGACGGCGAGCAGCACCAGCAGGCCCCGGACCAGTCGCCCGACCGGTCCAGGGACCGCGGTCCCGTACCGCTGCCCCGGCGCCGACCGCCCACGCTCGTCGTGGACCGGGGCCGCAGGGTCGACGAACCGGGCCGCGCCCACCCGACCTCCGCCCAGGACTCCGAGCCGCGGGACTCCTCGCGCCTGGGCACCGGCCCAGGCGCCGGCACCCCGGGGCCGCCCACGCTGGTCCCCGTACCGCCCGACGGCCCGGCGCCGTTCGGCGGTCTGCCCCGGCGGGTCCGGCAGGCGAGCCTCGCGCCCCAGCTGCGCGAGGCGGACGAAAGAACCGACTCCACGGCCTCCACGGGCTCGACCGGCCCGGCCGCCACGGAGTTCGAGCGTGACGCCGAGGAAGTGCGCGACCGCATGGCTTCGATGCAACGGGGCTGGCAGCGCGGACGACGGCAGAACGCCCAGACGACAGCACCAGGAACGACACCCGAGGGGGACGGTCGATGACCGCACCGAACGCCACAGCAACCCACACCTCCGGAAACGGCGACGGCGAGCTGAACTGGCTCCTCGACGAGCTGGTCCAGCGGGTCGGGTCCATCCGCAAGGCACTGGTGCTCTCCAGCGACGGACTTCCCACCGGCGCCTCCGCCGACCTGACCCGGGAGGACGGCGAGCACCTGGCCGCCGTCGCCTCCGGCTTCCACAGCCTCGCCAAGGGCGTCGGCCGCCACTTCGAGGCGGGCCGGGTCCGCCAGACGGTGGTGGAACTGGAGGACGCGTTCCTCTTCGTCACGGCGGCGGGCGACGGCAGCTGCCTCGCCGTGCTCGCCGACGCCGACTCGGACGTCGGCCAGGTCGCGTACGAGATGACGTTGATGGTCAAGCGGGTCGGCATCCACCTGGGGACGGCGCCTCGCTCCGGGCTGCCCGCCGGAGGGTGAGTGGGGGGACACCATGACTGACGGCACGACGGAGGGCACGGCCGGGCGCACGGCTCCCGACGGCACCCCTGACACGGGTCCGTGGGACCAGCCTGGCCACCCGGCCCACCACTGGTTCGACGACGAGGCCGGGCCCGTGGTCCGTCCGTACGCGATGACCCGCGGCCGGACCAGTGCCGCCACCCGCCACCGACTCGACCTGATCGCCCTGGTGGTGCCCGAACCCGCGGCCGACGACCCCGGCCGGGACCAGACGCTCTCCCCGGAACACGTGGAGATCGTCGAACGCTGCTCGGACACGCCACAGTCGATCGCCGAACTCGCCGCCGGACTCGACCTCCCCGTCGGGGTCGTCCGGGTCCTCGTCGGCGATCTCGTCGAGGACGAACTCGTCCATGTGACCCGCCCCGTTCCGCCGGCCGAGCTGCCGGACGTGAGCATTCTCCGCGAGGTGATCAATGGCCTTCGGGCGCTCTAGCCGCAAGAAGCCGCTCGTCGAACCGGTGACCCTGAAGATCCTGGTCGCAGGCGGCTTCGGGGTGGGCAAGACGACGCTGGTCGGCGCCGTCAGCGAGATCAAACCCCTGCGCACAGAGGAGATCCTCAGCGAGGCCGGCCGGCCCGTGGACGATCTGCACGGGGTCGAGAACAAGTCGACCACCACGGTCGCCATGGACTTCGGCCGGATCACGCTCCGGGAGGACCTGGTCCTCTATCTGTTCGGCACGCCCGGCCAGGACCGGTTCTGGTTCCTCTGGGACGAGCTCGCGCAGGGTGCGCTCGGCGCGATCGTCCTGGCGGACACCCGGCGCCTGGAGGACAGCTTCGCCGCGATCGACTACTTCGAACGGCGTGGCATCCCGTTCACGGTCGCGGTCAACTGCTTCGAAGGCGCCCGGCGGTTCCCCACCGAGACCGTCCGGGGCGCGCTCGACCTCGACCCGGAGGTCGAGCTGCTGATGTGCGACGCGCGCGACCGCGAGTCGGTGAAGAACGTCCTCGTCGCCGTCGTCGAGCACGCCCTCGTCCTCGCGGACCAGGGCGCGCCGGTGGCCACCTGACGCCACGACGCCGGAACCGCGTACGGGCGCGGCTCCGCGGTCAGCGCACCACCACGACCGCGGAGCCGTGCCCGAACAGGCCCTGGTTCGCGGTGATTCCGGCACGGGCCCCCGGGACCTGCCGGTCTCCGGCCGTGCCCCGCAGCTGCCAGGTGAGCTCGCAGACCTGCGCGATGGCCTGGGCGGGCACGGCCTCGCCGAACGACCCCAGGCCGCCGCTGGTGTTGACCGGCACGCGGCCGCCGAGGGCGGTCACCCCGTCCCGTACGAGCTTGGCGCCCTCGCCCGCCTCGCACAGGCCGATGTCCTCGTACCACTCCAGTTCCAGCGCGGTCGACAGGTCGTACACCTCGGCGAGCGACAGGTCCTCGGGTCCGAGCCCCGCCTCCTCGTACGCGGCGCGGGCGATCGACGCCCGGAAGGTGTGCGGCGCGGGGGAGACGGCGACGGCCGAGTCGGTCGCGATGTCGGGCAGGTCGAGGACCGCCTTCGGGTACGTCGGCGTGACGGTCGAGACGGCCCTGATACGGACCGGGTCCGGGTGGCCGTGCCGACGGGCGAACTCCATGCTGGAGAGCACCAGCGCCGCGCCCCCGTCCGAGGTGGCGCAGATGTCGAGCAGCCGCAGCGGATCGGCGACGACGGCAGAGGCCGCGACCTCCTCGACGCCGACCGCCTTGCGGTAGCGAGCCATCGGGTTGAGCGCCCCGGCCGCCGCGTTCTTCACCTTGACCTGGGCGAAGTCGTCCACCGTGTCGCCGTACAGGGCCATCCTGCGGCGGGCGTAGAGCGCGAAGTACGTGGGGTTCGTCGCCCCCAGCACCCGGAAGCGGAGCCAGTCCGGGTCGTCGGGCCGCTCCCCGCCCGCCGGCGCGAAGAAGCCCTTGGGCGCGGAGTCCGCGCCGACGACGAGGACCACGTCCGCGAGCCCGGCCAGGATCTGCGCCCGCGCCGTGGCCACGGCCTGGGCGCCGGAGGCGCAGGCCGCGTACACGCTGGTGACGCGCGCCCCTTGCCAGCCCAGCGCCTGGGCGAAGGTCGCGCCCGCCACATAGCCCGGGTACCCGCCCCGCACCGTGTCCGCGCCGACCACCGAGCCGACGTCCCGCCATCCGATGCCGGCGTCCGCGAGCGCCGCCCGCGCCGCCGCCGTACCGTACTCGACGAAGTTCCGGCCCCACTTGCCCCATGGGTGCATCCCGGCACCGAGGACGGCGATGTCGTTCACGACCGCTCCTCCGTCCGCGGCGCCGCCACGCGCGCGTGGACCGGCCGCCAGCGCCACGTGGTCCAGACGTGCTCCGCGTCCTCGTCGAGGACGCCCGGCACCACCTCGACCTCCATGCCGATGGCCAGGTCGGCGGTCCGCACGCCCGGCGCCGCCTGCCCGAGCACCACCATCGCCTCGGCCGCCAGCTCGACGGCGACGAGGGTGTACGGCTCCCAGGGCGCGTCCGGGTCGGAGACGTAGGGCGCGGGCGGCCGGTAGCGGCCGTCGGTGTACGACCAGACGCGGCCCCGACGCGAGAGCGGCGTCTCGACGAGCGTCCCGCCGCCCGGGCAGCCGGGGTTGCGGCACCACCCGTCCGCGCGCGGGAAGAAGACCGAGGCGCAGGCCGTGCAGCGGGTGCCGAGGAGCCGGAACTCCGTCTGTCCGCCCGGTCCGTCACCGCCGCTGTCGTCCGTGAACCATCCGGCCACCACCGGCCTGCGCGTCCGTGTCACGACGACCCTCCCCGACCCCGGGATCCAGTTGACCTGACGAAGCGTCAGAAAGTCTGCCATGGATGCGCCACAGTGAGAACCGTACGGACCTTTATTGCGTCCCTACGTTCGGAACGGGCGGCCGGGGCCCACGGGGGTGGTCCCGACCGCCCGTTTCCGTTTCCGTCTCCGTCACCGGCTCCCGGGTGTCAGTGCCCGGCCACCGACCGGCGCGCCACCGGGAAGTCGAAGAAGGTGCTCGGGAACGGCTCCGGCTTGAAGGTGAAGTGCCACCACTCCTCGGGCAGGTTCACGAAGCCCTGCTCGGCGAGCGTGTTCTTCAGGAGCTGCCGATTGGCCCGCTGGACGCCCTGGATCCGTGGATCGTCGGTGTGAGAGAGCGTGTCGAAGCAGTCGAACCCCGTCCCCATGTCGAGGGAGTTGTCCGGAAACCGCTCGGCCTGCGGGGCGGTGCACTCCACCAGCCGCTCACCCGGCACGTACGGCCGCGTGGGCGCTGCCGGCAGCCGCACGATCGTCAGGTCGACCGTGGAGCCCCGGCTGTGCCCCGACTTCTCCGCGATGTAACCGTCCGCGAACAGCCTCGACTTGTCGACCAGCGGATAGAACTCCTTCTTCATCCGCTCGTCGGCGAGGTCCTCCGCCCAGCGCACGAAGTGGTCGACGGCCCGCTGCGGCCGGTAGCAGTCGTACACCTTCAGGGTGTAGCCCCGCGCGCGCAGCTTCACCTGCGCGCGGTGCAGAGCCTCGGCGGCCGGACGCGTCAGAATGCAGAGCGGCTGCCGGTAGCCGTCGATCCGCTCGCCCACGAAGTTGTGCACCGTGGTGTAGCGCATCTCCTGAAGGATCGTCCGGTCCACGGAGCTCAGCGCCACGAACTCCTTCGGCGCCTTCGGCTCCGGCCTGGCCTGCGCGGACGGCACGGCGGCGGTGGCCGCCAGCAGGCCCGCGGCCGCGAGGACGCCGAGCGTACGGAAAGCGGAAGCAAGTCTTGTCATGCGCACCGTCTATCAGGTTCCCGGGGCACGGGAAAGAGTGATCGCGTACGGTCCTGGCGTGAAGGACTCCTACTGCTCCAGTTGCGGCACCCGTTACGCCGAGCCCGCCGGCTGGCCCCGCGCCTGCGCCTCCTGCGGCGTGGTCGCCTACCGTAACCCCCTCCCCGTCGCCGTCGCCCTGCTCCCCGTCAGGGACGCGCAGGGAACCGGACTCGTCGTCATCACACGCACGATCGAACCCGCCCTGGGCGGCATCGCCCTCCCCGGCGGCTTCATCGACCACGCCGAGGACTGGCGGGACGCCGTGGTCCGCGAACTGCGCGAGGAGACCCGGATCGAGGCGGCCGCGCAGGACGTGCGTCTCGCCGACGCGCTCAGCTCCTCGGGCGGACACCTACTCCTCTTCGGGCTCCTGCCCACGCGCGGGGTGGACGAACTGCCGCCGTCCGAACCGACGGACGAGACCAGCGGCCACCATGTGCTCCGCGCCCCGACGGAACTGGCCTTCCCTCTGCACACGCAGGCGGCACGGCGCTGGTTCGCGGGGAAGTACGCCTGAGGGGCGGCGCACGGATCCTGGATGTTGGATCCAACATCCAGGATCCAACATCCAATCCCCCACCTGCTACCCCTCCACCCCCCGCACCCGCACCGGAAGCCCCGCCTCGACCGCTCCCTCGTCCGTCACCCGCTCCACCACCACCCGGCCGCCCACGAGCCGCGACGCGTACCGCTCGATCTCGCCGGACTCCCACCCGTCACCGGTGTCCCGTACGACCAGTCCACCGCCGGTCCGCCCGGCGGCGGGCGCCCACACCTCCAGTTCGAGCCCCCCGTCCTCACCCCGGACCGGAATGACCGCACCCGCCCGCGCGAGCACCGGGATACGGGACCAGGGCGCGTCGAGCAGAACCTGCCCCGGTCCGTCGTACGCCTGCCCCGTCGCCGTGTCGTACCAGCGCCCGCGCGGCAGCCGCACCGCCCTCCGGTCGGTGCCCCGGGCGAACACCGGGGCCACGAGCAGCGCGTCGCCCACGAGGAACGCGTCGTCGCAGTCGCGCAGGGCCCGGTCCTCCGGCGCCCCCCACCACACCGGCCGGATGTACGGAGCCCCGGTCAGCCGCGCGAGCCGCGACAGGCTCACGAAGTAGGGTCGCAGGCGCTCGCGCTCGGCGAGCGCCACGCGCGCGTGCTCCAGGACCTCGGGGCCGAACTCCCACGGCTCGCGCCGCCCGGCCTCGATCGCCGCGTGCGTACGGAACAGCGGCATCCACGCCCCGAGCTGGTACCAGCGCAGGAACAGCTCGGGCGAGGGGTCCCCGTCGAACCCGCCCACGTCGGGCCCCGAGTACGGAACCCCGCACAGCCCGAGCCCGATGACCAGCGACAGCGACGCCCGCAGCCCCGGCCACCCGGTCGCCACATCGCCCGACCAGGTCCCTCCGTACCGCTGCATGCCGGCCCACCCCGAACGGGAGAACAGGAACGGCCGTTCGTCGGGCCGCAGCCGGCACAGCCCCTCGTAGCCGGCCCGCGCCATGGCGAGGCCGTACACGTTGTGCCCCTCGCGATGGTCCCCGCCGTGCCCCTCAAGCGCGTGCCGGGCCGAGCGCGGCAGGGTCGGGTCGCCGAACGGGGCGAAGGAGACCGGCTCGTTCATGTCGTGCCAGATCCCGGAGAAGCCCTGCGCGAGCCGCTCCTCGTACAGGCCGCCCCACCACTCCCGTACCGCCGCGTCCGTGAAGTCCGGATAGGCGCATTCGCCCGGCCACACCACCCCGTGGATCTCGTTGCCCCGCCCGTCGCGGACGAAGGCCCCGGCCGCCCTCCCGGAGTCGTACACCGCGTTTCCCGGCTCGGCCTTCACCGCCGGGTCCACGATCGACACCAGCCGTACGCCCTGCTCCCGCAGCTCCTCCGCGAGCCCCGGCAGATCGGGGAACCGCTCACGGTCCACCGTGAACACCTGATGGGCGTCGTAGTGGTCGATGTCCAGATGGAGCACGGACAGGGGGAGCCCCCGCTCGCGGTAGCCGTCCACCACCCGCCGTACCTCCTTCTCGCTGCCGAACCCCCAGCGCGCGTGCTGCGGACCCAGCGCCCAGGACGGCGGCAGCGCGGGCGCCCCGGTCAGGGCCGCCCAGCCGTGGAGCACGCGCGCGGGGGTACCGACCACCACCCAGCAGCGCAGCGGGCCCCCGCTGATCCGGACCTCGCTCGTCCCCGGCCGGTCGTGCCCCGAACCGGCCCCCTCCTCGCCTTCGGCGAGCGTGACCTGCCCGTCCCAGGAGTTGTCGTGGAACGCCAGATGGGTCCCCGCGTCCGCGACGACGAACTGCACCGGCATCGTGATGTACAGCGGATCGTCTCCGGGGGAGAAGGCCCGCTTGGGGTCGGTGTTCCACAGCCGGTACGTGCCGCTGCGCAGCCGCGGCCCCGACGCCCGGCCGCCCAGCCCGAAGAAGCGCGCGTCCGCGGGCACCTCGCTGCGCTGCACCCACCGCGCGGGACCGCCCGCGACCGGCTCCCACCAGCGCGGCGGCAGATCCCGGCGCAACACCACCCCACCGGGTGTACGGATCTCCACCGCCCCGTGCCGGGACACCGCGACCGTCACCCGTTCGGAGACCACCCGCCAGCCACCGTCGGTGTCCGGTTCGAGACGGGCCCGCGGATCTGGCACCGGCGCCTCTCCGGCCAACGCGTACGACGGCAGCTGCTCGGCGCCGTCCCAGCCCCAGAACACCGTCCCCCCGGCCGACACGCTGATCCGCAGCTCCGACCTGGCGAACCTGACGATCCCGCCGCCCGGGCGCGGCTCCGCCTCGCCCACCGGCCCCGGCACCCGCGCCCGCTCCTCACCTCTCGGCGGCAACCCCCACGCATCCGTCCGGCGCTGCCGCCACGCCGAACGCACCGCCAGCAACCCCCGGACCGAACCGAACACCCTCACCGAACGCACCAGCTCACGACCGTCCATGCTGCTCAGCCTGCCATTCGGCACAGCCCGGGCGGGGTTCGTTCAACTGCCGTTCACCCGTGGTGAGAGCACATATTCAACACCCTGACCATGGGCGGGGAACCCTGGTGCGAACGCCGCTCCCATGGCATCGTCCCTGTCAGCCGCGTCACGCGCACACCCCAGCACGTGCGCGGGACACACGCAGACCCCGCGTACGCCCAGGGAGCCACCCCACATGACATCAGCGCACACCGAGCCGCTCTGGCAGCCGGACGAGGCACACATCGCCGCCGCCGCGGTCACCCGCTTCCAGGCCTGGGCCGCCGAGCGGCACGGAGCCCCGGCCGAAGGCGGATACCCGGCCCTGCACCGCTGGTCGGTCGAGGACCTGGAGTCCTTCTGGCGAGCCGTCGCCGAGTGGTTCGACGTCCGCTTCTCCACCCCGTACGAGCGCGTCCTCGGCGACCGTTCGATGCCCGGCGCCGAATGGTTCCCCGGAGCCACCCTCAACTACGCCGAGCACGCCCTGCGCGCCGCCACCGAGCGCCCCCATGACACGGCCCTGCTCCATGTGGACGAAACACATGAGCCGCGCCCCATCACGTGGGCCGAGCTGCGCCGCCAGGTCGGCTCCCTCTCCGCCGAACTCCGCGCCCTCGGCGTGCGCCCCGGCGACCGCATCAGCGGCTACCTGCCCAACGTCCCCGAGGCCGTCGTCGCCCTCCTGGCCACCGCCGCCGTCGGCGCCGTGTGGACCTCCTGCGCGCCCGACTTCGGGGCGCGCAGCGTCCTCGACCGCTTCCAACAGGTCGAACCGGTCGTCCTGTTCACGGTGGACGGGTACCGCTACGGCGGCAAGGAGCACGACCGCCGCGACACCGTCGCCGAGCTCCGCGCCGAACTCCCCACGCTCCGCGCCGTGGTCCACATCCCCCTCCTCGGCACGGAACCCCCCGAGGGAACGCTCGCGTGGTCGGACCTCACGGCGGCGAACACGGAACCGATCTACGAGGAGGTGGACTTCTCCCACCCCCTGTGGGTCCTGTACTCCTCCGGTACGACGGGCCTGCCCAAGGCGATCGTGCAGTCGCAGGGCGGCATCCTGGTCGAGCACCTGAAGCAGCTCGGCCTGCACTGCGACCTCGGCCCCGAGGACGTGTTCTTCTGGTACACCTCCACGGGCTGGATGATGTGGAACTTCCTCGTCTCCGGCCTGCTCACCGGCACCACGGTGGTCCTCTACGACGGCAGCCCCGGCTACCCCGACACCGGCGCCCAGTGGCGCGTCGCCGAACGCACCGGGGCCACTCTGTACGGCACCTCCGCCGCGTACGTCATGGCCTGCGCCAAGGCGGACGTCCACCCGGGCCGGGACTTCGACCTCTCCGCGATCAAGTGCGTCGCAACCACGGGATCCCCGCTCCCGCCGGACGGCTTCCGCTGGCTGCACGACGAAGTACGGGACGACCTCTGGATCGCCTCGGTCAGCGGCGGCACGGACGTCTGCTCCTGCTTCGCCGGAGCCGTCCCCACGCTCCCGGTCCACATCGGCGAGCTGCAGGCGGCCGGCCTCGGCACGGACCTCCAGGCCTGGGACCCGTCCGGCAAGCCGCTCATCGGCGAGGTCGGCGAACTCGTCGTCACCAACCCCATGCCGTCCATGCCGATCCGCTTCTGGAACGACCCCGACGGCAGCCGCTACCGCGACAGCTACTTCGAGATGTTCCCCGGCGTCTGGCGCCACGGCGACTGGATCACCATCACCGACCGCGGCTCGGTCGTCATCCACGGCCGCTCCGACTCCACCTTGAACCGCCAGGGCGTACGGATGGGCAGCGCGGACATCTACGAGGCCGTCGAACGCCTCCCTGAGATCCGCGAGTCCCTCGTCATCGGCCTCGAAGAGCCGGAAGGCGGCTACTGGATGCCGCTCTTCGTCCACCTCGCGCCCGGCGCGACCCTGGACGAGGCGCTGATCGCCCGCATCAAGCAGACGATCCGCACCGAACTCTCCCCACGCCACGTCCCCGACGAGATCATCGAGATCCCCGCCGTCCCCCACACCCTCACGGGCAAGCGCCTGGAAGTCCCCGTCAAACGCCTCCTCCAGGGCGCCCCCCTCGCCAAGGCCGTCAACCCGGGCTCGGTCGACAACCTCGACCTGCTGCACTTCTACGAGGACTTGGCGCGCACCCGGGCCAAGTAGCGCACGCCGGGGGCTGGGGGAGTACCGACGGCGTACCCTCTAGCCCCCGTACGTCGCCTGTGCCTCACCCAGCACGTCGGCGAAATCCGCCGCCAGCCGCCGCGCCCCGGCGACGTCCAGCGTCGCGGTCGTGATCCGTACGGCGGTCGGCGACGCGATCCGGAACCGCGCCCCGGCCGCGACCCACCAGCCCCGCGTCCGCAAGCCGTTGACCACCGCCGACTCGTCCCGTACCGGCACCCATACGTTCATCCCGTGCGCGCCGACCGCCCCGACGCCGTACGACCCGAGCGCGGAGACCAACGCCTCCCGCCGCTCCGCGTACGCCGCCTCTCCCGCCGCCACCAGCGCAGCGACCGCGGGGTCGGCGAACAGCCCGGCGCACGTCTCCTGAAGCACGTGGCTGACCCAGCCGGACGTCATCAGCATCCGCCCGTCGTGCCGCGCGAGCGTCACCGGATCCCCGGCGACGCCCGCCCACCGCAGGTCGACGCCCAGACGCTTCGAGACCGTACGTACCTGCGCCCACCGCTCCAGCCCCACCGCCGCCAGTGTCGGCGCCACCGGGCCGGCGATCTCCACGTTGTAGTCGTCCTCGACGACCAGGACCTCAGGGAACTCCCGCAGCATCGCGGCCAGTTCGTCCCTCCTCCCGGGCGAGAACGACGCACCCGTGGGGCACTGGGCACGCGGACTGCACACCACCGCCCGCACCCCCGCGCGCAGCGCGGCCCGTAGCGCCTCCGGCGTCATCCCCTCGCCGTCCACCGCCACAGGCACCGTCCGCAGACCCAAGGCGGGTACCAGGTCCAGGAGGTGGTGGAACCCGGGATCCTCCACGGCCACGGCGTCCCCGGGTCGCAGCTCCACGGAGAGCAGGCGGGCGATGCAGTCGAGCGCCCCGTGCGCGAACGTCACCCGCTCCGCCGGTACGCCGTCCCGCGCGAACCACGCGCGCGTGAGCTCCTCCAGCACGGAGAGCCGGGGCGCGGCCCGGTGCGAGCCGTACACGGGCCGTACCTCTGCCGGCGGCCGCAGGACCGGCAGGAAGGCCGGGTCGGGCAGGCCGCTGGCCAGGTCCACCAAGCCCGGTGGCACACGCGGCGGCCGCCGCGACGCGACCGAGGGCGCCTCCGCGACCACCGTGCCGCCCCGGCCGCGCGTGACCACCAGACCGCGCCGCCGCAGCTCCTTGTACGCCGTCGCGACCGTGCCGGGACTGATCCCCAACTCGTCCGCGAGGCGCCGCACCGGGGGCAGCGCGTCCCCCGGCGCCAGCTCGCCCTCGGTCACCCCGCGCTCGACGGACGCGGCAATCCCCTTGGCCGTCGTCCCCTGAATCGAATATTGTGTTGCCACGTACTGAACTATGTACCGATACAAAGCTCAGGTCAAGGGGGAACCGAGTGAGCCGCCCAACTCCGTGGCACCGCACCGTCGCCGACCGCATACCCGGAGGCCGAGACGGCCGCCGCATGCTCGTCGTCAGCATCATCGACAAGACCGGCACCGGCCTCTGGGCCGGCTGCACCGTCCTCTACTTCACCTACGTCTCCGGTCTCGGCCTTGGCCAGGTCGGCCTCCTCATGACCGTCTCCGGAGGCATCGGCATCGCCGGAGCCCCGCTCGCCGGCCGCCTCGCCGACCGCTTCCCCCTCGTCAAGATCATCGTCGGCGCCCAACTCCTGCGCGCCGCCGCCCTCCTGCTCCTCCTCACCACCGACCACCTGCTCCTCCTGACGCTCTACTCCGCCCTCGGCGCCCTTCCCGACCGCGCCGGCAGCGTCCTCATCAAGCTCTACGCCGCCCGCCTCGCCGGCCCGGACCGCGTCCGCTACCAGGCCATCCAGCGCACCACCGTCAACATCGGCTGGTCCATCGGCGGCCTCGGCGCCGCCGCCGCGCTCGCCACCGGCAGCACCCGCGCCTACGGACTGCTCCTCATCGGCAACGTCCTCAGCTATCTCGTCATCGCCGCACTCACCCTCCGCTGCGCCGAACCCCCGGCCCCCTCCCACATCGCCGCCAGTTTCTCCGCACCCGGCGACCGGAAACCCACCCCACCCACCTCCCCGTGGCGCGACCGCACCTTCCTCGGCTACACCGCCACCGACGCCGCCCTCTTCCTCGACGACACGATCCTTCAGGTCGCCGTCCCCCTCTGGATCGTCCACGCCACCACCGCACCCGTCGGGCTCGCCCCGCTCCTGCTGGTCCTCAACACCGTCCTCGTCGTGCTCTTCCAGGTCCCCCTCGCCCGGTTCGGGGCCACCACGCAGGCCGCGCGCCGGCTGCTCCTCCCGCTCACCGGCCTCTTCCTCGTCGGCACCCTCGCCCTCGCCGCCTCCGCCGCCGGCGGCACCACCCTCGCCGTCACAGCTCTCGTCGTCGCCGTCACCGCCCTCACGTTCGCCGAGATCATCCACGCGACCGCCTCCTGGGAACTCTCCGTCGCCCTGGCCCCCGCCCATGCGCAGGGCGCCTACCTCGGCGTCCACGGACTCGCCCACTCCACCCAGCGATTCGCCGGCCCCCTCCTCGTCACCGGCGTCATGGCCGCCGGCGCGCTCGCCTGGCCCCTGCTCGGACTCGGCCTCGTCGCCGCGGGCGCCGCACAACACCGACTGATCCGCGACCGCCTCACCACATCGTCACTGTCAGTGTCGAAGGTTACGGTGAGTGAGCACTGATTCGACAGCGCTCAAGGGGGAGACATGACCAAGCCCGGCACCACCACATCCATGCGTCGCGCCCTGCGCCGCGAAGTCCCCAGCACCGTCGGCGTCCTCGCCGACGAGGACGACTTCACCACCATGCGCCAGTACGCCACCTTCGCCTTCGACGACCACCCCGCCTACCTCCAGCAGGTCGAAGGCCTCCTCAAATCCCTGGCCACGCAGGGCGGCCACACCACGGTCGCCCTCTTCGACCCCGAGGAGTACGCGGACTTCTGCGAGGAGACCGGCCTCGACCCCGACCGCCCCGACAGCCGCAGCCGCTACACCGCCGAACTGGCCGCCACCGGCGCGCTCGTCGCGTACACCGGCCAGCCCATGACCACCCTCGTCCCCACCCTCATCGACACCGCCGTACGCCACGCCACCTGGGAGTACGCCACGACGCTCCTCTCCGGCGTCGGCGACTGCGCCACCTGCGGACAGGACATCGGCCGAGAGGCGTTCGCCCACGCCTCACGCCAGCTCACCCGGCTCCTCGAAGCCGCCGGCCCCGGCACCCACCACCTCGTCTGCAGCGTCCCGGCCGACGACGAACACCTCCTCGCCGCCCTCCAGGTGGTCCGCCACGACAGCGGCCCCGCCCGCTTCGACCGCGACGAAGCAGCCGAGTTCGCCACCGTCCTCGCCGTCGGCATCGCCCTCGACAGCCCCGGAGGGCTCGTCCTGCGCACCACCAGCCCAGAAAGCCGCGACCGCCTCCACGGCTGGCGCCTCACCGGGGGAAACCTGCGCCCCCTCACCGAAGCCGAAGTCTTCAGCGCCTACTGCACCGACGCCCGCACCGGAGAACCGATCGCCCCCGAACCCGGCGTCGACCACCGCGCCGGCTTCGCCCTCGCCCCCGACGAGGACGACTGGCCCACCCATCACTGACCCGCCCCCACCGACGCCGAAGGGGCTCCCCGCCACACCCGTGACGGAGAGCCCCTCCCACACACACCTACCTACAAGCGGGGATCACTCCCCGGACAGGACCGCCTGCGCGGCCACCCGGGCCTCCTCGGCCGTGTCGGCAGCCCGAGCCGCGGCCGCGGCCCGCTCGCACTGCGCCAGCGTGTACTTGGCCAGCGTCGCCCGCACATACGGAATCGACGCGGCACCCATCGACAGAGAGGTGACACCCAGACCCGTCAGCACACAGGCCAGCAGCGGATCCGAAGCGGCCTCACCACAGACGCCACAGCTCTTGCCCTCGGCCTTGGCCGCCTCGGCGGACAGCGCCACCAGGTCGAGCAACGCCGGCTGCCACGGATCCTGCAGCCGCGACACCGCACCGACCTGACGGTCGGCGGCGAAGGTGTACTGCGCCAGGTCGTTGGTGCCCAGCGACAGGAACTCCACCTCCTGCAGGATCGAACGAGCCCGCAGAGCCGCGGAGGGGATCTCCACCATCGCACCGAACTTGGCCTGCAGCCCCGCCTCACGGCACGCGTCGGCGAAAGCCTTCGCGTCCGTACGGTCCGCCACCATCGGCGCCATGACTTCCAGGTACACCGGCAGACCCTCGACCGCCTTCGCCAGCGCGGTCAGCTGCGTCCGCAGCACCCCCGGGTGATCGAGCAGCGAACGCAGACCCCGCACACCCAGAGCCGGGTTCGGCTCGTCCGCAGGCGTCAGGAAGTCGAGCGGCTTGTCCGCACCGGCATCCAGCACGCGCACGACCACACGACCCTCGGGGAAGGCCTCCAGCACCTTGCGGTAAGCCTCGACCTGCTTCTCCTCGGACGGAGCCTTCTTGCTGTCGTCCAGGAAGAGGAACTCCGTACGGAACAGACCGACGCCCTCCGCGCCCGCCTCCACCGCGGCCGGCACGTCCGCCGGCCCACCGACGTTGGCGAGCAGCGGCACCTTGTGCCCGTCCGAGGTCGCACCCGGACCACTGGACGCGGCGAGCGCGGCCTTGCGCTCAGCGGCGGCCGTGGTCAGCTGCGTCTTCTTCTCGTCGCTCGGGTTCACGAAGATCTCGCCCGTGGAACCGTCCACCGCGATGACCGTGCCCTCCCCGATCTCACCGGCGCCCGGCAGCGCCACCACGGCGGGCACACCGAGCGCCCGCGCGAGAATCGCACTGTGACTGGTCGGCCCACCCTCCTCGGTCACGAAACCAAGGACGAGCGTCGGGTCGAGCAGCGCCGTGTCGGCGGGAGCCAGGTCCCGCGCGATCAGCACGTACGGCTCGTCACTGTCCGGCACACCCGGCATGGGCACACCGAGCAGCCGCGCGACGATACGGTTCCGCACGTCATCGAGGTCGGCCACACGTCCAGCCATGTACTCACCGGCGCCCGCGAGCAGCTCGCGGTAATGGGAGAACGCGTCGTAGATACCGCGCTCGGCCGTGCTGCCGACCGCGATCCGACGGTCGACGTCCGCGATGAGCTCCGGGTCCTGGGCGATCATCGCCTGGGCCTCCAGCACATGCTGAGCCTCACCCCCGGCCAGATTGCCGCGCGCAATCAGGTCCGCAGCCACAGCCTCGACCGCCTGACGGGCGCGCCCCTGTTCGCGCTCCGCCTCCTCGGCCGGAATCTGCTTGGCCGGCGGCTCGAGAACCGCCGTACCCATGTGCCGGACCTCGCCGATCGCCACTCCGTGGCTGACGCCGACGCCTCGCAGCGTTGTCTCCATCTCACCCGTCTCCGATAGAGCGACGGCATCCCGCCGCCGCGATGAATGTCGAACGCGTGGTCGTCACCAGGACGACACCGGCGTCAGCTCCAGTTGAAAAGCTGGTCGCCGGCCTTCACGTCGCCGTCCTCGTTGAGCTCGGAGAGGGAGTCGGCCGTGGCCTCCAGGGCCACCACGGGGCAGATGGGGGACTTACCGGCAGCCTCGACCGCGACCGGGTTCCAGCGGACGATGACCTGACCCTGCTGCACGGTGTCGCCCTTGTTGACGAGCAGCTCGAAGCCCTCGCCATTGAGCTGCACGGTGTCGATCCCGAGGTGCGTCAGTACGCCGTGGCCCTCGCCGTCGACGACGACGAACGCGTGCGGGTGCAGAGAGACGATGACGCCGTCGACCGGCGACACGGCCTCCGACGGCTCACGTACGGGGTCGATGGCGGTGCCGGGACCGACCATCGCGCCGGAGAAGACCGGGTCGGGTACAGCGGCGAGACCGATGGCGCGTCCGGCAAGCGGCGACGTCACGGTTGTCATGGGAAGCCTCCCAGGGGCGGAGATTGTGTGGCGCCGTCACTGCCTGTCCTGGACGGCGTACTGTTCAGAAGCCTAAGTCATAGGAAGTCCCAGTTCCGCACGAGACGTACTAGTTGCGGACCTAGGGACTACCGAGAAACGATTTGCCTCAGCTGACGGTGGGATGTACTGTCGTACTCCTGCCTGACCCCAACGCGGCGTTGAGTCGCGGGTCGGCAGCACCTATCGAGCCAGATCCTAACCCCAGTGGTCTACACCTCTGCATGCCTGTGGAGGAGTGGTCAGGGGGAGCGAGAAAGCCTGGTAGTGTTTGACCCCGCCGCAAGGGAAAGCGCGAAAAGCGAATTCCGGAAACGGCAGCCCGCTCCAGCGGGTGGCGGAAACGGAAAACGGATCTGCTAAGCTGGAAACACGAAAGACCGAAGGGAAAAGCCCGGAGGAAAGCCCGAGAGGGTGAGTACGAAGGAAGCGTCCGTTCCTTGAGA